>JAOIVE010000093.1 GCA_028223895.1 Rickettsiales bacterium | reverse complement strand
ATAAGTCATTAACCGCCAAAGAGGCTTATAATAAAAAGAATCTGGCATGTAGGGCAGTAAAGGCAATTAAGAAAGAAGGGCTTAATATAGGTATAATATGTGATGTTGCTTTGGATCCATATACAAGTCATGGGCAGGATGGAATAGTTGAAAATGATTATGTTGAAAATGATAAAACTGTAGAAGTTTTATGCAAACAGGCTCTTGCTTTGGCTGATGCTGGAGCAGATATTGTTGCTCCGTCGGATATGATGGATGGCAGGGTAGGGGCTATACGCAAGGCTTTGGAAAATGCGGGGCATGTTAATGTTCAGATAATGGCCTATTCTGCAAAATATGCGTCAAGTTTTTACGGCCCGTTTAGGGATGCTGTGGGATCTGCGTCTAATCTTGGAAAGGCAGATAAAAAGAATTATCAAATGGATCCGGCAAATAGTGATGAGGCTTTGCGTGAAGTTGAATTGGATATTGCTGAAGGTGCAGATATGATAATGGTAAAGCCAGGATTGCCATATCTTGATATAGTGCAAAAAATTTCTGAGAAATATAAAGTTCCATTATTTTCTTATCATGTAAGCGGTGAATATTCTATTCTTAAAGCCGCCGCAAAAAATGGCTGGATTAATGAAAAAGATGCAGTTTTTGAAGTTCTTATGTCTTTTAAAAGAGCTGGTGTTTCTGGAATATTTACATATTATGCATTAGATGTTGCTAAATGGCTAAAAGGAGATGAATAGTGCTTAATAATATGTTCCGTTATATTTTTATTCCTGCAATGGCTCTTGTTCTTTCAATGCTGATATTGGGATATGTGCAAAAAACATCATTTGGTAAATGGTTAAGTGGTGAGGGGGCCGAGCAAGAAGTTAAAATAGGCGGATATTTTGAGTTAACTAATCATAAAGGTGAATTAGTAAAGGCTACTGATTTTCGTGATAATTATATGTTGGTATATTTTGGATTTACCAGCTGCGCCCATATTTGTCCTGTTGATATAGCTACTATTAGTGATGTTATGGAAAAATTGACACCGCCTGAAACTGAGATCTTGTGGCCGCTTTTTATTACTATAGATCCTGAGCGTGATTCTCCTGCTAAAATGGCGGATTATTTATCAAGCTTCAACCCTAAAATACAGGGGCTTACCGGCGATAAGGAGGCTATATCAAATGTTTTGAAAAATTATAAAGTTTATGCAAATAAGCAAAAAGGTGAGGATGCAGAAAATTATGATATGGATCACTCAGGATATATGTATTTAATGGGAAAAGATGGAAGATATTTAACGCATTTCCGCCATGGTCAATCTAGTGATGAAATAGTAAAAGGTATAAGGAAGCATATAAACTCCTAACTCTATATGATTTATATTTTTGCGTGATTCTTTAAGGATTAGTCTTTTACGCAGTGTATGTTAACAACGTAATCTTTTGCCTTGCGCTCCATCCAGCCCTCAGCAAATTTATTTTTTGTATTATCTATGCGATAAAATATTTTATTGGAGGCTAAAAATCCTTTTAAAGAGTCAAGCCCGATTGCAACACTTGATGTTTTGACCGGAGCTGCTTTTTCCATGTCGTCATCGGCTAAATAAAAGCTCATTTTCCCAACAATTACCCCAACGACCGTTCCATTAGTATCAAGAAGCGGCCCACCACTATTGCCTTTTTGAACTGTATCGGTAAATTGCATGCGGTTTGCGCCACTATATGGATCCGCAATGCTGGTAATCTTAGCTCTTTGTATAGAATATTCGCCGCTAATTCCTCTTTCTAAAGGATAGCCTATAACATTTACATCTTCACCAATATCAAGGGATACATTTCCTCTTAAGCTGGCAACCTGTATGGGCTCACGAGCGGTATAAAGCAGTGCTAAATCATTTATCGGATCCGACGAGACGATTTTTGCGTGACTGGGATGTACTGCACCGCGTACTCTGACATATTTGCATCCCTGGACAACATGTTCATTGGTGATAATATGATTTTTCGTAACGAAGAACCCAGTTCCGCTAGTAAAATGCTGATAGTCCTTTTTGCGCGAAAGTTTGTCAAAGCTATGCGCTTCAGGCTTTTTTGGAGGCTTAACATATGCCATCATCCCTGTATTAGATTGTTCATTTACAAACTTATGTTCAGAAGAAATTGTATCTGCTGAAACTATTGATGCGGAAAAACACATAGCCAACAAAGTGGTTGTGGCCACTTTATTTAGGTATCTTTTCTTATATTTTCTATATGCACTTTTCCTCATAATATAATATTTTACGCTGATTTTGTTAATTTTTTCTTAATTTG
>JAOIVE010000092.1 GCA_028223895.1 Rickettsiales bacterium | reverse complement strand
ATCACCTTGACCGCGTTTTATTACAACCCGATCTCTCCTTGCTCTGTGAGTAAATCCACCAGCAACCGCAACTGCATTTAAAACATTCATGCCATTTACATACGGATAGCTACCCGGATTTTTTACCTCACCAAGTATGAAAAAAGGCCTGAAATTCATAACTTCTATACTGACTCTGGGATTTTTTAAGTAACCATCCTCAAACTTTTTAACCAGCGTTTTTTCTAAATCCCTAAGACCAACATTATTAACTTTTACATTACCAATTAAAGGCAATGAAATAATACCTGTACCATCAACCTCAAATTCTCCGGAAAGATCTTCTTCGCCAAAAACAGTAATTCGAAGCTTATCATTAGCACCTAATTTATAGGTCTCATTAATTGTCGCTTCAGAATCCTCAGCCACAGAATCAGAAGAATCAGATGCTTTCCCATAAAAAGGTAAAGCCGTGGTCAATATAACCACGGCAAAACACATTAAAAAATATCTAGATAAAGAAAATATCAACAGTACACCAAAAATTAAAGTTTAAAGCTAAAGTCTAAATACAACTTGTTAGCATGATAATCCTGGCCAACAATATTAGAATCGCGCTCGTCATAATTATATTGAACGCCTACATCAATACGGCGGCTAAATAAATATTTACCTCTTAAACCAACAGAAGAAACATCATCCTCCCTACTTGGCGAACCACCCTCATAGTCATTATTAGTAGTGCTAACATCAAGACCTAATAATATGTTACGACGCAATTCATGTTCAACTGTAGCTATATAGCTCGTTGCAACATAACCAGATGCACCAGCCGTAGTAGTTTCCTCAATAGAGCGGTTAGCATTAAGGTTAACTGATGTCAAAGACGTTGGATTCCACAATAAATTTCCTCCAAAAGAAAGACCATCTATATCTCTGAATGCAGCATTGTCATAATTTTGCTCTATATAACCGGCATAAATCTCACCTCTTGCCTTACCAGAAAGATTAATAGCAGTACCAGCTACAACCTCATAACCGTCAGAATCACGATTTGTTCCTGCATTTTGGTCATATTCTCTTTTATTTGCAGAATAACGAATGAAAGCCTGATATTCAGGAACTATTTCATAACCAACCTGCGCCGTGAAACCATACTCATCGCGGTCACGATCATCATTGTCAATTATAGTACCAGTAGATGTAGACACATCATCATAATCATATTGACTTACAACACCATCAAGCGAGAAGGAAAATTTTCTTAAACCGCGATATAAACCAACTCTACCAGTAGTAACGTCATATTCTGTAGGATCCTTACCATTTACATCATCAGCAGAACCACGATCCTCATGCAAGTGATCATATGAAGCACCAGCAGTCACATGTGTCTCATTAAGAACATCAAGCCTTAAGTCAGTAGATACCGAATAATCCTGATAATCCTCATCATCATTATCAGCATATAAACCAAAATCACCTGATGCAGCAAATACCAGCTCATGATTGCTCCAGTCAGAGCTCAACTCAAAACCCGGGCGGATATTAGTTATCATGTCAGAAGTTTGACCTGTCTCAACAGCAAAAATATTGTCGTTATAAGTTTCAGAAATATTAATAGAAGGTTTCAATTCAAAAGCTCCAAGGCGCACACCATCAGCTTTATAATCTTCACGCTCTTTATCAAATATATTTTCTATACGCTCCTGAGCTATAGAAGGCTGAATCCCTGCCAATAAAACGCTCAAACCAGTTAAAACAGTCAATTTATTAACCATAACAATATCTCTCTTAAAAATTTATCTTATTACCTACAATCAAAATTGCCAATATTAGTTAGGGCTATTTTGGCTTGGATTTTCTGTAGCAGCCGCCGGTAAAGAAGGTCTCGCAGGACGAACTGGCCTTTGATTATTCTGATTAACAGACTCAACAACAGGAGCAGCAACTCCAGATGGGTTAGGAGCAGTTGGCGCAGCTCCTCCAGCAGCAGGCGCTACTTCTGAAAGAATTTTAGCAACTACATCTTTATTTTGAATTTTACCGCTAGTTGCAAGAGCAACCACTACTTTTGATAGTTTGTCAGCCTGAGCAGGTGCTTTAGCTTTTACTGATGCTATAATCTTAGTAGCAGCTTTCGGGTTATTTATAACTGCATATGAAACAACTTGTTCAGCCAATGCAGGGCTAGAATTTACAACCTGAGAAACTATGCTGGCAACTAAATCTTCATCACCAAGAGCAGCAACCTCATCTAATTTTAACAAAACTTTTGATAATTCTTTCTGCTGAGCTTCAGACAATTTTTCTTCCGCAGAAGATAC
>JAOIVE010000091.1 GCA_028223895.1 Rickettsiales bacterium | reverse complement strand
TGAAAAGCTACAATCCACTGTAGAGAAACGCTTTAATGAATCATTTAAATTAATAAGTGATCGCCTAGAACAAGTACATAAAGGCTTAGGTGAAATGCAAAGCTTGGCCTCCGGCGTAGGAGACTTAAAAAAAGTATTAACCAACGTTAAAACTAGAGGCAGTTTAGGGGAAATACAGTTGGAAACTATTTTAGAACAATATCTTTCTCCTGAACAATACGAGCAAAATGCGGCCGTTAAAAAAGGAAGTTTAGAAAGAGTAGAATTTGTAGTTAAATTTCCAGGAAGGAGTGATGAAAATAAACCTTTGTTACTACCAATAGACTCTAAATTTCCAAATGAAGATTACCAACGCTTATTAGAAGCTTACGATGGCACTTCAAACTTAGACTCTAAACAGATAGATGCTATAGTAAAACAATTTGAAACGGCCGTTAAGAAAAATGCAAAGGAAATCAAAAGTAAGTATCTTAACCCACCTGAAACAACTGACTTTGCAATTATGTTTGTTCCAACTGAAGGGCTTTATGCAGAAATAGTCCGCAGAACTGGATTATCTGAAACATTGCGTCGCGATTATAATGTAACCGTAGTTGGCCCAACCAACCTTGTTGCATTTCTTAACAGCCTACAAATGGGGTTTAGAACATTAGCTGTAAACAAGTATTCTAGCGAGGTATGGGAGCTTCTTGGAGCAATAAAAACAGAGTTTGGTAAATTTGGAGATGTACTACATAAAACCAAGAAAAAGCTTCAAGAGGCTTCCAATGCAATAGATAGCGCAGAAACCAGAACTAGAGTTATAGAAAGAAAACTTAAAGATGTTCAGGAATTGCCGGCACCTCAAGCGACCGCTCTTATTGGAGAGTCCCTTAGTATTGAAGATGAAGCAGATGAGTCCAGTGATTGTGAAGCTGAAGAAAAAGCTGCCTAAATAACTTGCCTAGTCCCTCTGCATCGAGGGAACTGGATACAGCCATAAAATTTATTACCGTCACTTCTACGGGTACGAACTACCATAAAAGAATTGCATGACGGGCATCTTATCGTGGTTTTTATAGTAGGTTTTTCAGATGCTTTTTTTCGTGTTTTACGTCTTGAACGTTTTGTGATGCGTTTACATTCATTGCAGTATTTTCCATAACCATTAACCAGCTTTTCATCTCTAAAATCATCAAGGCTTTTTATTTTGTTACATTTACCACATTCTTTAAGGGTTCCATCCTTTAAACCCTGTATCCTAGAGTGAATTTTGCTTAGTGCTTGGTTATTTTGGACTTTTTTTTTACAAGTTCCTCTAAGCGGGAATTTAGGTTATGTATAGGGTCTTTCCCTACATTGAAGCGGTTTATCCGCAGGAATTTATACCCGTAGCTTTCCAGCACCTTCTCACGATATACATGGTCTTCCGTATAAAATTTTTCGTAGTTGGTTTCGTCTATAGAGCCGTGTTCTTCAAAGTGATGTTCAAACCCGTCATACTCAATAAGTATTTTGTGCTGTCTATGCTCACTATCGGTATAGATTAGCAGGAAATCTGCTACAAATTTCGGATGCTTATAATGCTTATCAAGTTGCTTGATATATTCCCCAATTGGGAACTGTGCCTGTAACTCTATAGCTTCCTGGTTTGTTTTAAAGAAGGCCGTTTCCTGTATCCAGTTTAATACTTTCTTTTCCATCGGTGAACGTGAGTCCGTATCGCTGGCATCCGGCAACTGTTCTGCTAGTTCTTTTACCCTTGTATAGTGGGTGAGTGCTTCGCCGATTGATCCGGTATATTCTTCCACCGGCAAGCTCAAGAAGAAGTGCATACATTCTTTGGCGCGGCTAAAACCAACATTTAAGCGTTGTGCCTTAATTTTTCCATCTTCTTCAAGATCAATGCTTTTCAGGTCTTTAATGAAAATACTCCTTAATTTATCTGTGGCAGGGTTAGCAACCATAGAATATAGAATAACATCACGTTCTTCCCCCTGACATGTGTCAAAGGTCATTATTTTTAATTTATGGTTCAGGCAATAATCTTCATATTCAGGGTGCTTTGCAAAAGTTTCGGATAGTAATTTTTGTTGATCTTTAAAAGGGGTTAATATACCTATTGAAACCGCCTTGTCGTTTTTACACAACGTTTCAACTTCTGCCAATATAGCATCAATCTCAAGCTGATTAGTATTTGAATTTACCTCTATCTTTTCATCATGCTCGATATAAGTAAAACTGATAACACTATCAATATGCTTTGCTCGGATTTTAACGGCCTGTAAGCTATCACTATAAAAATGTTTGCTAGAGTATGAGATTATCTC
>JAOIVE010000090.1 GCA_028223895.1 Rickettsiales bacterium | reverse complement strand
CTTGATGATAAATCCATGAACGTGATTAATATGGTTGCTGAGAAGCTCAAATCTGAAGAGGAATATAGCATTATATTAAATGGTTATGCTGACCGTATGGGAGCAGAGGATTATAATTTGAAATTATCTAAGCGTCGTGCGATGGCTGTTAAGAAGGCTTTGGTTGCGGCTGGGCTTGACGCTGATTCAATCATGGTCTTTGCTTTTGGGGAATTTGAAGGGCGTCTTGCGACAAAAGATGGAATTTCTTCAAGAGAAAATCGTTTAGTAGAGATTGTCATTGAGCGTTAATTTAGTTGAACCTTTCTAAAGCTTGCGTTATGTTAGCACAAACATGTGACGTTTATTATTAGATATTAGCAAGAAAAAATAGATTTAGGTTTTTAGTGAAAGCACAGGAATTAGATAATTCACCAAATATATCAGCAATTGAAAGATTGAAATCTTTAGTTGGAGATGAACTTGAGAAAGTTGACAGTGTTATATGGTCGCAAGTTAAGAGTCATGTTGATTTAATTCCAGAAATGTCTGAACATACAATATCTGCCGGTGGTAAGCGCCTGAGGCCAATTCTTACATTGGCAAGTGCTGGTTTATGTGGGTATGAAGGAACTTCGCATATTGATATTGCAGCGTCGGTTGAATTTATTCATACAGCAACTTTAATGCATGATGACGTTGTTGATGGTAGTAAATTGCGTCGTGGTTTACTGACTGCAAATAATGTTTGGGGAAACCGTGAAAGCATATTGGTTGGTGACTTTTTGCTGGCTAAGGCTTTTCATCTTATGGGAGCTGCAAAATCTTTAGATGTATATAGAATATTATCTAATGCGGCTGTGGTTATCTCTGAAGGTGAAGTTTTGCAGTTATCGGCAATTGACAATATTGAAAATGCTGAAAGTTGGTATTTTAGCGTAGTAAGGGCAAAAACAGCTGAGTTATTTGCGGCAGCTTGCGAAGTTAGTGCTATTTTAGCAAATAAATCTGTCAAAGAAAGGCTGGCATTGCGTGAATATGGTTTGAATTTGGGGATAGCATTTCAGATAGTTGATGATGCGCTTGATTATTCTGCTAAGCAGGAGAAATTAGGTAAAAATATTGGTGATGATTTCCGTGAGGGGAAGGTGACGCTGCCTGTTATTTTTGCATATCGTAACGGCACAGATATTCAAAAAGAATTTTGGAATAATGCGGTAAAGTCTGATAATAATAGCGATGAAGATTTAGCCTTGGCCATAGAATATATGACAATTAACGGTGTCGTTAATTCCAGCATGGAAGTTGCAAAACAATATATAGCTAAAGCCTATGAGTCGATTGATATATTTTCCGATGATTCAGTTTATAAAAAACCTTTAGTTGATTTGCTTGATTATGTAATTCAGCGTGAATTCTAGGCAGCTGGAGCTCCTCTTTCGCCTTTTAGATCTTGCATAGATTGGGCTTTTTGCGGTGAAAGTGTTGTATAAGTTGCGCTGCGTCCAATATCTTTGAGCGTAGATTCTGATGCGTTAGGCTCTCGCTTAGCTATTTCTTCAAGGGCGCTACAAGATTGTCCCATTCTTTGAATTGGTCTAATTTCTTCACGTTCTGGGATTTTAGTATCCATAGTATCTTTTATTACTTCTTGCTGTGGTTCTTCATTTCTTTGTGATTTAATAGCTCTAGCTGCGTTTTTTAATTTTGTTGCGGCCGCTTTAAATCTTCCATCTTGCTTTGGTTCAGTTTTCAGTGATTCTGTCGGCTGATATATAACATCGTCATATGCTTTATCAGCTAAGTTGCAGGGATTTCCTTCATTATCCACATACATATCACTGTATTTTAGCCTTATAAATTTCTCTTTGGTGATTTTAGCCTCTTTTCTTGAGGCCGTTTGATCAATTTTATCTGCCACTACTTTTAGCATTGGGACTTCTTGTGCAGTTTCCTGATGTTTTTTACCCTTTTTATCAACAATTTCTATTTTTGCTTTAACGTATATATGCTCAGCACCACTTTCAGTAGCGCTTTTTAGAGTATTGCTGGCTGCGCTTATAAGTTCCATAGGTCTTTGATATTGATATTTTTGCTCTGATGTGCGCTTATCATTTTCAACTGCTTCGGCAACAAAGGCTATTGCAGCAGCTCCTACTACTGCACCTTCAACGATTGGTGTTGCAACTTGTGCTACTGCTGCGGCGCCATTTCCTGCTGCGGCCAATCCTGCAAGGGTTGCATTTCCTGAAGCCTCAGTTGCAGCTCCAGCATCTCCAATATGTTTTAAGATGCGAGAGTCTTTTTTTAGATTTTTATTTTCTTCTGCAGTTCT
>JAOIVE010000009.1 GCA_028223895.1 Rickettsiales bacterium | reverse complement strand
ACTATCAAAAACTCCTGAATTATTTGGTAGTTCTGTCATACTATCTTTTAATTGTTCATATATATTTTCATCTATCTTATCTTTTAATTCTTTAAGCTTTTCGTGATAACCGCTTGTCCTAAAAATTATAAAATCGCCTGAGTGATCATCCTACATAAACCTAATATCATGATTATTTTCTGTAGATGTATTAGCAGAATCTTTAGAAGTAGACATATATTTGAACCTATAATTACTTTAAAAATTAAAGACGAAATATATATAACCAAATTATTACAATAATATTACATTCAGTTAATATATTTACTTTATGGTAATAATTAGAGGCACATGGTCGGATGGTTTTTCAACATCACGCCAGTTGCTAAGAATTTCATGCTTATGCAAACTTTCTTCTAATTTTGGCGTTACCCAGATATGATCCAGCCTTCTGCCACGGTTAGATTTACGCCAGTCCCTATTTCTATAGCTCCACCAACTATATGATTTTTCATTTTCAGGAATAAAAAATCGCCCCACATCAATCCAGCTTATAGATTCTTTAAATTTATTGAGTTTTTCTACCTCAATTGGCGTATGTGAAACAACTTTAAGCAATTGCTTATGCGACCAAACATCATGCTCTAACGGCGCTATATTAAAGTCACCCATAATCATTAAATTATCATTTGCACTGCGATTACTCTTAAACCATTTTGTAATATCATCAACAAAATCAAGCTTATGCTTAAATTTAGGATTTATTTCAACATCCGGCTCGTCACCACCTGCCGGTATGTAAAAATTATGTATTTCCAGCCCATTTGGCAAGGTTGCACCTATATGACGCGCATCATCTTGCTTGCCTGCAAAATCAAGCTTTGTCACATTATCAAGCGGAATTCTTGAAATTATACAAACCCCGTTATAGCTCCTTTGACCACGATAAATTGTGTGAATATATCCAGCTTCATGTAAGGGCTTTAAAGGAAATTTATTATCTTCAACTTTTGTTTCTTGCAGACAAAGAATATCCAGATCATTTTGCTTTAACACATCAAGAACAATATTTATACGCAAGCGCACTGAATTTATATTCCATGTGGCTATTTTTATCATGATATTCCTTTTTAATATTATTTATCAGAAATTATATGTGATCGCATCCCATATATGGTTTTAAAACTTCCGGCACTTCAATTGTTCCGTCTTCTTGCTGATAATTTTCCAATATTGCAACCATCGTGCGGCCAACAGCCAACCCGGAACCATTTTGCGTATGCACAAAGCGGACATCTTTTTCACCGGCTCTATAGCGACCTTTCATGCGCCTTCCTTGAAAATCTCCACAATTTGAACAGCTTGAAATTTCACGATATTTATTTTGACCTGGCAGCCAAACTTCAAGATCATAAGTTTTTTGCGAACTAAAGCCTGTATCTTTTGAACAAAGCAACATAACTCTATATGGCAATCCTAAGCGTTGCAATATTGTTTCAGCGCAATTAGTCTTACGCTCAAGCTCTTCAAAACCACTATCTTCATCACTAATTGTCACCAACTCAACTTTCCAGAATTGATGCTGGCGGATCATACCTCTTGTGTCTTTTCCGGCTGATCCTGCCTCTGATCTAAAACATGGAGTATATGCAACATAACGAAGTGGCAATTGCTCCTGATCTATAATTGATTCACGCACCAGATTTACTAAAGAAACCTCCGCAGTTGGAATAAGGCGATAATTATTAGTTGTTTCAAAAGAATCCTCGGCAAATTTAGGTAATTGGCCAGATCCAAACATCGCCTCGTCACGCACCAATAAAGGCGGAACAACCTCCATATAACCAAACTCTTCAGTATGCACATCCATCATAAAATTTATCAATGCGCGCTGCAATTTTGCCAGCTTTCCATATAACACAGAAAAACGACTACCTGATATTTTTGCGCTTTGCGTAAAATCCATTTCACCTGATTCTTCACCCAAAATAAAATGCTCTTTTGGTTCAAATGAAAAATCCCTTGGCTGACCCCATTTACGAATTTCTACATTATCATCTTCTGACTGACCTTCTGGCACATCATCATTGAGAATATTTGGCAATCCGCTTAATAGCTCATCAAGAGGACTATTACCTTTTTCCGCCTGTTCAATCTGCTCTTTTAAAGACGCTAGTTTCTCTTTTACCTGCTTTGATTTTGCAATAACTTCGTCTGCATTCTCGCCCTTTGACTTTAATTGCCCTATTTGTTTGGCAAGCGAGTTACTCTCCTGCTGCAACTCCTGCAAAGATGTTTTGCTGCCTCTAACCTGCTTATCAAGCTCTATAACTTTTGCTGATAAAGGCTCTAAACCTCTTTTTTCTAAAGCTTTATCAAAACCTGTTGGATTTTCTCTTATCCATTTTATATTATGCATTTGCTACTCTTTCTTTTTAGTCACCCATCTACACGATAATATCGAAAACTCATACAGCAACCACATAGGAATTGCCAACCCTATTTGGCTAATAACATCAGGAGGAGTTAAAACCGCAGCAAATGCAACTATTCCAACAATTGCATATTTACGCATCTTTGCCAGACCTTTAGCGGTTATTATATTAGCCTTAGCCAGAAGAGTTAACAGAACCGGCAGCTGAAACGCTATACCAAATGCAAAAATAAGCTGAATCACCAAAGATAAATATTCACTAACCCTTGCTTCAAGCTGGATTGGCAAAGAACCTGCAGAACCAATTTGCTCAAAGCTTAGAAAAAATGACCAGGCAAGTGGAAAAATAAAATAATAAACCAATGCTCCACCCATAACAAATAATATTGGTGTTGCTATCAGAAAAGGTAAAAACACCTTTTTTTCATTTTTATATAGACCCGGCGCCACAAACATATATATCTGCCATGCTATAACCGGAAAGGAAATAAATAAGGCAGCATAAAACGATACTTTCATATATGTAAAGAAAGCCTCTGTAAGGCCGGTATAAATAAGCCTCTTGCCATTTTGGTTTCCATAAATATCTGCCAGAGGCTGCACCAGAAAGTCATATATTTGTTCTGCAAATAAATAACAAACTGCAAATGCTAAAAATAAAAATACAAAAGATCTTAATAATCTTTTCTTTAGCTCTGCAAGATGCTCATATATTGGCTGAGGATTATCAGATGATGTCATTGTAAAACACTGAAGTAAAATTCAGATAATTTTTACCCAATATAACCTATAATTGCAAGAAAAATGGCACAAAGATAAATTGATTATAAATTATTTAAATAACTTGTAGCGCATACCGCCTAATATACTTTGAACATGACAATTATCATCACCAAGAGGCACAAGAACCTGGCGATACTTAACCTTCATTTTCTTAGCATTTAAAAATTCACCTTCATCATACATAAAGGTGCCTGTTCTTATTACTTCTTCATATTTAAAAGATATGTGATCTGCCTGTTCTGAGGCCAAAGCCATAATTGACATGTTTGTCAGATCCCTACCATATGCATCTATTATATTTTTTCCCAGATATGTGTAATTATAATTTTCTTTTGTAAGAACATCTCTTGTCTGAACAAGAAAACAATTATCCCAAATGCTTGATAAGTGACCTAAATCTAACTCGCTTTCACTGGGAAATTTTCTTACATCACGAAGCTCATTCCAGTGGTCGAGTATTATATCGGTAATTCTATTTTTACGATCATTTTTTAACATGGCAAACCTCTAAAACATGATTATACACCACATAAATTTAACAATTAATTAACATCAAGGATTAACAACCACGCGAATAGATTGATTTCTGTCGACTATAGACACTATTTGTTTTTTATATTGCTCAAAAACACCCTTTTCAACACCCTTTAATGTGCGGCCAGAAACAGTTTTTATAGATAAAGGATTAGTATGACGGCCATTTATCATAATTTCATAATGAAGATGCGCGCCTGTTGAACGACCAGTTGAACCAACATATCCAATTATCTGACCCTGCTTAACTTTACTGCCATCTGTTAAATTACGCCCATATCTACTCATATGAGCATATGCAGTTGAATAGCCATTTTTATGGTTGATGCGAATATATTTTCCATACCCTCCATAGCGTCCAAGTCGTTCTATAACTCCATCGCCAGCTGCATAAATCGGAGTCCCGTGCGGCGCTCCAAAATCTATACCTTTATGCATTTTATTATAGCCTAATATCGGATGACGTCTTTTGCCATATCCGGATGTAATCCTAAACCCATCAACTGGGGTTTTCAAAAGAGATTTGCGTATAGATTTTCCATATCCGTTATAGTAATATGTATCGCCGTCAAGAGTTGTATATCTATATATATCAAATTCTTCCCTATTGAGCTTAAGATTGGAAAACACCACATCACCATTATCTACAAAATTTCCATCCTCGTCATATAATTCTTCATAAAGAACTTTTATTTCGTTTCCTGTTCTTATATCGCGCTGAAAATCAACATCATAACTATAATTTTTAACCAGATCTACCATTACAGAATTTGGAATCCCTACCTCTTTGCTAGCTCCAAATAATGTTGAACTTATTGTTGCCTCCTTATAAATAAGACGAGGCTTCAGAGTCTTTTTAACCATCTCTGATATAAAAATATTATCGGCAATTTTCTTTACCCCAACCTCCTGGCTGCCACCAATAGATATATAAAGAGACTTAAATCCTATCTCATCTCCAAAACGATCCTTAATTTCAAAGTTAACTTTAATACGCTGACCCACCTTTATAGATGTAGGACTAAACTTATTTTTCAGCTCACCAATAACAGCAGATATTTCTGTCATACCGATACCTACAGATTGAAGAATATCTGATATTGTATCACCCTTATTAACAGTGATTGATATACTATTTGGAGAACCGCTATTATCTTGAGGATTACGCAATGTTGGAATCGGAACAGAATCAATCTGACCGGCATGAGAATTATCGGCTAAAAAACATACCGACATAAAAAAAACAAAAACCAGACCCACCAAACAAAGCCTCATAAAATATACCTTATTTTTCATCAGTCATATGTTTTAACCCTGCCTTAAGATAAGCATAGCCGGTTATAATTGTCAAAATTGCTGCCAACCAAAGCAATGTTCTACCAACTAACTCGGTTAAAGTAATTTCCGTCATAACTTCAACTTCTTCAATATTTGGCCCTTCAACACCCCATAATAAAAGCCCTATTGCCAGCATCTGCACCATAGTTTTAATTTTTGCAAGAGCAGTAACCGGCACGCTAACATTAATTTCTGCTAAAAACTCTCTTAAACCTGAAACCATAATTTCACGGCACAATATTGCTATTGCCGGAATTATATCATATTTTCCGATATCATCAAAATGTACTAGCATTAAAATAGCAGCCGCAACCAAAAGCTTATCTGCTATAGGATCAAGAAATTTTCCCAACTTAGACTGAACTTTATATAATCTTGCCAGATAACCGTCAAAAAAGTCAGTAATTCCAGCAACTAAAAACAAACTCGCCGCTACCCAGTGATATAATCTTCCTTCAATATAAAAAGAAGCTATCAGCATCGGTATAATCAAAATTCTAAAAGCTGTTAATATGTTAGGCAAATTTCGATTCACTTATAATTCCTCTAAATATCTTTGTTCACTGAACCTGCCTGCACTTTAACGCAATATATTATCAATATCAATCACCTTCATTCATGAAAATGGTCATATATTGCCTGCGCAACTTTACGATTAATACCTTCAACTTTTAATAAATCTTCAAGTTTAGCTTGTTTTATTGAGTCTGCATCGCCAAAATGCAATAAAAGCAGTTTTTTTCTGCCTGCGCCAACGCCTGGAATTTCATCTAATGCAGATTTGATAAAAGACTTTGCGCGCTTTTTCCTATGCGACCCAATCGCAAAATTATGCACCTCATCTCTTATTGTCTGCAAATAATATAATGTTGGATCATTAACAGGCAATGTGAATGCATCTTTTCCTGCCATATGAAATTGCTCGCGCCCGGCATTTCTATCTGGCCCTTTGGAAATACAAACCAATGTTATCTTATCTTTAAAACCCAATTCTTCAAAAACCTTATCCACAACAGATAAATGCCCTGCACCGCCATCAATCATAATTAAATCTGGCCATGCAAATTCCTGATATTGAGGAAATTCCTGCTTTAGCCTTACTAATCTGCGCATTAAAACCTGCCGCATCATTGCATAATCGTCACCTTTATGGGCTTCATCTCCTTTGATATTAAATCGCCTATATGCTTTTTTATTAAACCCACCTTCGCCAGCGACAATCATTGCACCAACTTCATTAGTTCCCATAATGTGGCTATTATCATAAACTTCTATGCGCTTTGGTGACTTTTCCATGCCAAATATTCTAGCAACTCCTGCAAGATTTTCTGCCTCTTTAGCCTGCCCAATCTGCTTTTGATTTAATGATGATTTTGCATTTTTTAGTGCCAGCTCCACCAGTTTTTTCTTTTTGCCTTTTTGAGGAGCAATAATATCAATTTTTCTATCAGATAAAATTTCCAGCGCCTCTTTCACAGACTCCTCTTCTTTTGGACTATGGCTTAAAATAAGCTGTCCCACAACAGGGTGATTCTGATAAAATTGCAATATAAAAGCTGCCATAACATCTTCATCTGACTGGTCGTTTGTATGTTTAGGAAAATATGCCTTACTTCCTAAATGCTGTCCGTTTCTATAAAAAATCATCTGCACGCAACACGCAGCCCCCAAGCGATACATAGCTATCACATCAGCATCTGAAACTATTGAAGCATTTATATCCTGAGCTGCCTGAATATGGTTCAGAGCTTTTATGCGATCACGATATATTGTTGCTTTTTCATAATCCATCATCTCACTTGCTGCCTGCATTTTAGCAACCATTTGATTCTGCACATCGCGAGATTTACCTTTTAAAAATTCTTTTGCCTGAGTTATAAGTTCACCATATTGCTCTTTTGATATTTTATTTACACATGGAGCAGAGCATCTTTTAATCTGATATTCCATACATGGCCTTGTTCTTGCTTTGAAAAAACTATCCGTGCAAGGTCTGAGTAAAAATGCTTTCTGCAAATCTGAAAGTGCCTGATTAACTGCTCCAGCCGATGCAAAAGGGCCATAATATGTACCTTTTGCCTTTTGCTGCCCACGATATTTCATGATACGTGGATAATCATGTTCATCTGCTATTAATATATATGGAAATGACTTATCATCTTTAAGTAAAATATTATATTTTGGCTCATATTTTTTTATTAAATTTGCCTCAAGCAACAATGCTTCAATTTCGGTTTCTGTTTGTATAATTTCCATATGGATAGTTTTGGAAATCATTTGCTGCAATCTATATTCCAAACGTTCAGGGCGTGTATAATTTACAACTCTTTTGGGTAAATTTTTTGCCTTTCCTACATATAATACCTGCCCATTTTTATCGATCATCCGATAAACACCTGCTGATGAAGGCATGTTTTTGAGAAATTTTTTAATTATCTCAACACCATTTTTTAATGTTTCTTCACCAGACATAAAACTTACCCAAAGTCATAACGAATAAATATACTACATTTTGTTCTTGCACTATTTTACAAAAAATATACAACAATCGTCTTTATAGTAAACCAAACTAAAGAAAAATGCCTGATTTACCTGCAAATAATAACGAATTACTGGAAAATGTCTCTTTGCCTTTCATGATCGAATCATCGGGTATAAGAGGAAGATTTGTACGCCTCAATTCACAAATAAATTCCATATTAACCGGACATAAATACCCCAAACGCGCATCTCAATTATTAGGAGAATTAGTAACATTGGCAACTATGCTTGGCAGTATGTTAAAAATTGATGGAATTTTATCTATCCAGGCAAGTGGTGATGGTGCAATTAGCCTCATGACAGCCGACTATACCGGCCAAAGTAATATCAGAGGATATGCCAAGATAAATGATAAAAAAGCCATTGAGTCTTTGCCTACAAAAAAGCGTGATCAGCAAGATATTAAAACAATATTTGGCTCTGGCCATATAATGATAACAATTGAAAATCCTAACGAAAAGCCTTATCAGGCAATTGTTGCTTTAGAGGGTAAATCTCTTGCAGAATGTCTTATAAATTATTTTAAGCAATCCGATCAATTAAAAGCTTCAATTGAAATATCTACAGATAAAGTAGATGGAAAATGGGTTTCCAGCGGAATTTTAATTCAAAATATGCCATCTGAAGGTGGCAAGAATGTTGATATAGCTCCCAAACGCACGCAAGAAGAGCGTGAAGATCTTTGGAATACAGCAAAAATGCTACTTGCAAGCGTCACTGATGAAGAACTTTTATCAAAAGAAATTACTCCGCACGAATTATTATATAGATTATTTCATGAAGAGGGTATTAGGGTTTTTGATCCTTTATCTATTGAAGCCAAATGTCGCTGCTCAAGGCAGAGGATGCTATCTGCATTGATTAATCTACCTAAAGATGATATATCTTCATTGAAAAAAGATGGCAAAATAACTATGCAATGCCATTTCTGTAATCGTGAAGAAATATTTGATGATAATGACTTATAAATCTATTGCCTGCATTGCCGACCAGACTATAAAAGCTCAAAAAGCTGTAAAATCTTTGCGCAAAAAGAATGATTTTATCGATAATATTGAAGAAGCTGACGCAATTATAGCCCTAGGTGGCGATGGTTTCATGCTTCATTGTTTGCATGAATATATGCATCTTAAAAAACCTATATACGGTATGAATTGCGGTACTATCGGATTTTTGATGAATGATTACAAAGATAAAAACCTGATTAATTACATAAATAATGCCAAGGAGCAGATTCTTCACCCTTTGAAAATGACCGCCAAAACAAGTAATGGAAAAAAGCATACTGCCCTTGCAATAAACGAAGTATCCTTATTACGCCACAGCAAACAGGCGGCTAACATAAGAATTAGTATTGATGGGCGTGTGCGCATGCCAGAACTTGTTTGCGATGGAGTTCTTTTATCAACAGCCGCTGGCAGCACTGCCTATAATTTATCCGCACATGGCCCGATTTTACCCATTGGCTCACAATTATTAGCATTGACTCCAATTAGTCCATTTAGACCAAGACGCTGGAAAGGCGCTCTTTTACCACATAAGTCAACTGTTAAGGTTGAAATATTAGATATGAAAAAGCGCCCGGTTAATGCTGTTGCAGATTTCAGTGAAGTTGAGAATGTCAAATCAGTAGAAATATGCGAAGATCAATCCACATCAATAACATTATTATTTGACGAAGATCACTCTTTGGAAGAAAGAATAATCAGCGAGCAATTTGTAACTTAAAAACTGTTTAATGTAAACTATCCACGCCTTTGGCCAGCAGCTTTTTTTGCTAAATATTTTTCAGCAAAAGTAGATGCAGATTGAGAGTCTGGATCTTCCTTTTGTCTTTTTCTTTCCGGCTCTTCTTTATACTCTGATTCCTCTTCTTCAGACCTAGCCCTTTTTTCTCTTTCAGTCTCTTTATAACTAATAGATGATAAAATTCCAACCAAAAGCGCGTCTTCTAAATTAAATTGAAGTTTGCTATCACCAGATGACGAAGATGAAGCCGGAGCAGCAGATGCGGTAACATCATGGCTACTAGCTGCTTGATTTTCTAAATTAGATTTGAATTTAGCCTTATTAGTTTGATTTTTAACAATTTCATCTAATTCTTGTTGAGTAACAGGCTTAAATTTTTTTTGTTCTATTCCAAAACTAGAAAGAGTTTCAACAAAACTCTCCGCATCAACTTTTAACCAATCGGCTGCTTTTTGAACTCCCTCATCAAAAGATTCAACACACTCAAAACGGTATTGTATAGATACCTTTTTTTGCAAAGCATAAACTGCATGCTCAGTTACATCAAGAATCATTATAGGGGTACCCTTTGATATTTTTACAGATGGCCTCTTAAGATGAAAAGAGTTAGTAAAAATAGTTGTAGACAAACTATCCAATCTTCTTTTAACGCCTGCAATTGGCAATATTGCATAACTTGTATTTCCTTCATCATCTTTATACCTAAATAATGATCCGCGCGGATCATTATTTGAACTGCTAGCTTTAGACATAGCAAATTATCCTTGTTTATATATTTTAGATTTAAACATAAAAACTTACTTATATAAGGAAAACATAACAATAATATTACATTTATGATTATTTATATAAAAATATATTAATTTAGTTCTTAGAAGATTAGATGCCCCCGTTTTTGCGGAAGAGCCAATGAAACAAGGAACTGGCGGGAGTGACGGGGATCGAACCCGCGACCTCCGGCGTGACAGGCCGGCGCTCTAACCATCTGAGCTACACCCCCGTATTAACGAGGAAGCAGGATTATAAAAAAACATTCATAAAAGTCAAAATACTTCTTAAGAATGGTGGGCGGTAGAAGACTCGAACTTCTGACCTACTGGGTGTAAACCAGTTGCTCTACCAACTGAGCTAACCGCCCAAAAAATCCGTGCGGACAGTATATATATCTTTAAGTTTAAGATTGCAACTAATCTCTTAAGATTTTATCGATATATTTGACATTATAAATGCAACAGCCGTAAAATCAGTGGGTAACAACATCGTTCAAAGAAGAATCATCACCTTTTGAGCTTACAACATCAGGAACAGAAGACAAAGATTCTTTATCCCACTCATCATCCAAAGGAGAAAGTTCCTTAATCAAAGCTGCCTTTAAAACTTCATCAACTTGTGAAACATAAATAAACTCAAGACCTTCTTTAACGTTTAAAGGAATTTCTTCCATATCCTTTTTATTTTCCTGCGGTATAAGAACAGTTTTTATGCCCGCACGTAAAGCTGCAAGCAATTTTTCCTTCAATCCACCAATAGGAAGAACCCTACCGCGCAAAGTTATCTCCCCTGTCATGGCAACTGTCTTACTAACAGGATTTCTTGCCAGAACAGAAACTATAGCCGTACACATAGCAACTCCGGCCGAAGGCCCATCTTTTGGCGTTGCACCTTCAGGAACGTGAATATGAATATCATGCTCTTTTATACGCTTTTGCTCAATTCCATAAGCATGAGAACGCGAGCGAATAAAACTAAATGCCGCTTGCGCCGACTCTTGCATAACCTCTCCAAGCTTGCCGGTAGTTTTTATCTGCCCCTTACCGGGTAACAAAACCGCCTCTATAGTTAAAGTGTCTCCGCCAACTTGCGTATATGCAAGACCGTTGACAACACCAACAAGATCCTTATCTGAAGTCTCTCCAAAGTTATAACGGCTAACTCCTGCATAATCAGCGATATTCTTTTTAGTTACGGCAATTTTCTTCTTCTTGCCAAGGAGAATTTCTTTCACCGCTTTTCTTGCCAGTTTTGCAAGCTCGCGCTCAAGATTACGAACTCCTGCCTCTCTGGTATAGCTTCTTATAAGCTCACGCAAAGCATCATCAGAAATTGACCACTCAGATTTTTTAAGACCGCTATTTCTAATCTGTTTTGATATTAAATGCTGCTTGGAAATACCAACCTTTTCATCCTCAGTATATCCAGATATGCGGATCACTTCCATCCTGTCTAAAAGGGCTGCAGGAATATCCATAGAGTTTGACGTTGCAACAAACATCACATCTGATAAATCATAATCTACTTCCAGATAATGATCGTTAAAATTACAATTTTGCTCAGGATCAAGAACCTCTAGCAAAGCAGATGCAGGATCGCCTCTGAAGTCAACTCCCATCTTATCTATCTCATCAAGTAAGATAAGGGAGTTAGAGGCTTTAACCTTCTTCATTGACTGAATTATCTTGCCCGGCATAGAACCAATATAAGTTTTTCTATGACCACGTATTTCAGACTCATCGCGCATGCCACCTAAAGATATTTTAGCAAATTTGCGCCCAACAGCGCGTGCTATGGATTTTGCCAAAGATGTTTTACCAACGCCTGGAGGCCCAACCAAACATAATATTGGCCCTCTGATTTTATTAACCCTTTGCTGAACAGCAAGATATTCTAAAATTCTTTCTTTTACCTTCTCAAGACCATAATGATCCTGATCAAGAACATCCTGCGCTTTTGATAAATCTTTATTCACGCGGCTACGAGTTGCCCATGGCAAACATAAAATCCAATCCAGATAATTTCTTATAACCGCAGCTTCAGCAGACATAGGCGCCATAGATTTCAGCTTCTTCAATTCGGCCTTAACTTTATCTTTTGCCTCTTTGGACAACTTAACTTTGCTTGCTCTTTCTTCAAGCAGGGTTATCTCATCCTTTCCGCTTTCTCCAGTTTCATCAAGCTCTTTGTGGATAGCCTTTAACTGTTCATTTAGATAATATTCACGCTGAGTTTTTTCCATCTGCCCCTTAACTCTTGTGCGTATCTTTTTCTCAGCATTCAAGACTTCTATTTCGGCTTCCATGATGGTAAATACCTGCTCAAGCCTTAGAACCACATCTTCAATTTCAAGCAAGTCCTGCTTATCACTAATTTCTAAAGAAAGATGTGATGCTATAGTATCTGCAAGCTTATGAGCACTTTTTATTTGCCCAACAGAAGTTGTAACTTCCGGCGCTATTTTCTTATTGAGTTTTGTATATTTGGCAAATTGAGTATGAACAGCGCGAATCAGAGCCCTTATATCGCTCGTATCTTCTTCATCCTCATCTATATGTTCAACATCAACACAGAAGAATTCGCCTTTATTTTTAAAGCCTCTTACTCTTGCCCTTTGCTGCCCCTCAACTAAAACTTTTACCGTTCCATCAGGAAGCTTAAGCAATTGCAGAACATTTGCAACAACTCCAATTTTATATAAATCATCCATCTGCGGATCATCAACAGATGCATCCTTTTGTGTAACAAGAAATATCTTCTCGCTGCGTTTTATAACATTTTCTAAAGCGCTAATAGATTTACTACGCCCAACAAATAGTGGAGCAATAACACCTGGAAAAACAACTATGTCCCTAAGAGGTAACAACGAATATGTGTTTATAACTTTTTCTACCATTATGATTTTCTCTTAATTTCTATTATTTCAAGAAGCTCTTGTGCTTGTTTTTTATTATATTCTTCTAATATAGTGCTTAATCGGAATAAATCAATAAGCCACCAGATTCCAAGTCCGCCAAGGGTTAGAAAAAATATTATAAACAAACCCCATTTGCCGACATACGCATAGTGAATATTAAAAAACCACCAAAAATATATTGATGATGTTTTCCTGTTGCGAGCATATAATTCAATTAACTGATCTTTATGCTCTTCAGATAAATCCAAATAGTCCTTATCCAAAAGAACCTCTAAGTCCAACCTTATCTTATCAACTTCTTTTTTGCTTAGATCTGCCATATAGATTCATAAATTATGATCATAAAATGGAAGTCTATAGTATTTATATTACAAATACAACAACCCTATTTGCCACAAAAATATTATTTATAACAAAAAAGCCCACCATTGAATAATGGCAGGCTTTTTTTAATTAGAACAATTCTATATCTAGATTACCCTGCAACAGCTCCGCTATCTACATTGCTATCATGGTCATTATCAACAGAATCCTCTGACTCATCACCATTTGCGTTTGCAATTGCTTTTTCTTTATTTACAGCATCAATTTCCTTATCGCGCTGTTTGGCAATTTTCTTAATACTATTAAGATAGAAACCTGTTCCTGCCGGTATCAAACGACCAACAATTACATTTTCTTTCAAACCACCAAGCTCATCGACTTTTCCACATAAAGAAGCTTCTGTTAAAACTCTTGTAGTTTCCTGGAATGATGCAGCAGAAATAAATGAATGAGTCTGCAAACTTGCTTTAGTTATACCTTGAAGTACCGACATAGCTGTGGCTGGCGTATAGCCTTCTGCATCAGCTTTAGCATTGATACGATCCAACTCCTCGCGATCAACAGTCTCACCAATCAAGAATGTAGTTTCACCAGAATTTGTAATCTCAACCTTCTGCAGCATCTGACGAACGATAACCTCAGGATGCTTATCATCAATCTTCACACCTTGCAGACGGTAAACTGCCTGAACCTCATTTACCATATATTCAGCCAAAGCTTCTACACCCATAACACGCAATATATCATGCGGAACAGGATTACCATCCATAACCAAATCACCTTTATAAACAAAGTCACCTTCATTTACTGTGATATGCTTACCTTTAGGTATTAAATACTCAACCGGCTCCTGACCTTCATCTTTAGGACGAATGATAATACGTCTCTTAGATTTATAATCTTTACCAAACTCAATAGTACCATCTATCTCACAAATGATAGAGTGATCTTTAGGCTTACGAGCCTCAAATAACTCTGCCACGCGTGGAAGACCACCAGTAATATCACGAGTTTTTGATGATTCTTTAGAAATCCTCGCCAAAACATCACCAGCATGAACTTCCTGACCGTCATTAACATTCAAAATAGCATCAATTGGCAAGAATGCTCTTGCTTCCAGACCATTAGCAAGCGTTATAAGCTCACCATCTTTATCACGCAATGTAACGCGAGGTCTTAAATCAGCTCCACCTTGCTTTTGCTTCCAGTCTATTACATGCTTCCTGGTTATACCAGTTGCTTCATCAAGTTGCTCATCTATAGAAACGCCATCTATTAAATCCCTATAAACAGCAAAACCAGAACGCTCAGCTATAATCGGAATAGTATAAGGATCCCAATCGGCAAGTAGTGCACCTTTTTCAATTTTACTACCATCATCAACATATATTTTTGCTCCATAAGGAACTTTATAGCGAGCTATTTCCACGCCTTTATCATTTGCAACAATAAATTCACAGTTACGGCTCATATTTATGTTGTGACCTTTACTATCTACAACAACATTGCGGTTAACCACAGAAATATTACCACTATAAACAGCTTCTATAGTAGAAACCTCAGCACCCTTCTGCGCCGCTCCACCAATATGGAATGTACGCATCGTAAGCTGAGTACCAGGCTCACCAATAGATTGCGCAGCAATAACACCAACAGCCTCACCAACACTAACAAGATCACCCGTTGCAAGATCACGCCCATAACATGTTGCACAAATGCCTTTTTTGTTTTCACATGTAAGTGGAGAACGAATTTTTATAGACTCAATTCCAGCCGAATCAATTGCTTCAATAACAGACTCTGTTGCAATTTGACCAGCAGCAAGAATAACTTCATTAGTAACAGGATGATGAACATCAATAGCAGCAGTACGGCCTAATATACGCTCAGCCAGCTCTACTACAACCTCACCTGATTCAATAATAGGACGAATAACAATTCCGTTTTCTGTCTTACAATCATGCGTAGTAACAATACAATCCTGAGAAACATCAACCAAACGACGAGTAAGATAACCAGAGTTAGCTGTTTTCAATGCAGTATCAGCCAAACCTTTACGAGCGCCGTGAGTAGAGTTAAAATACTCTAATACCGTCAGCCCCTCTTTAAAGTTTGATATGATAGGAGTTTCAATAATATCTCCATTTGGCTTAGCCATAAGACCGCGCATACCAGCAAGCTGTTTAATCTGAGCTGCAGATCCACGCGCACCTGAGTGAGCCATCATATAAATTGAGTTCAATTTCGCACGACCTAAATCATCTTTAGGAGCATCTTCTGAAACACCAGAAATACTCTTCATCATGTCCTGGGCAATACGGTCAGTACAACGCGACCAACCATCAACTACCTTATTATATTTCTCACCTTTTGTGATTAAACCATCAGCATATTGCTCTTCAAAATGCAGAACTTCTTTTAACGTATCATTAATATGAGTATCTTTTGTAGAAGGAATCAACATATCATCCTTACCAAAAGATATACCTGACTTACAAGCCTGATCGAAACCTAAAGCCATTACGTGATCGGCAAATATAACTGTAGCCTTTGCACCACAATGACGATAAACAAGGTCAATAAGGTTAGTAACCTCTTTCTTTGTCATAAGCTTGTTTGACATCTCATATGTCACATTCTCATGATTTGGAAGACATTGAAATAAAATCGCACGTCCAACAGTAGTATCAACTATTCTTGTAATATCTTCACCACCATTTTTATTTGCATATCTGGTACGGAATTTAATTTTAGTATGTAAAGTCACCATGCCTGAATCCAAAGCATGCTGAACTTCAGACATATCTCCAAATATCATCCCCTCGCCTGGCTCACCTTCTCTTTCAATAGTAAGGTAATAAAGACCAAGAATCATGTCCTGACTAGGTACAATAATAGGCTTACCATTTGCAGGGCTTAAGATGTTATTTGTAGACATCATCAAAACGCGCGCTTCAAGCTGAGCCTCTATAGATAAAGGCACATGAACCGCCATCTGGTCACCATCAAAATCCGCATTAAATGCCGCACATACCAAAGGATGCAACTGAATAGCTTTACCCTCTACCAAAACCGGCTCGAATGCCTGTATACCAAGCCTGTGCAAAGTTGGCGCGCGGTTCAATAATACAGGATGCTCACGAATAACTTCATCAAGTATATCCCAAACCTCCGGCCTTGCACTTTCCACCATGCGCTTGGCTGTTTTTAAGGTTGTAGAAATTCCATATAATTCTAATTTAGAATAAATAAACGGCTTGAAAAGCTCCAAAGCCATTTTTTTAGGCAATCCACATTGATGTAGTTTCAAATCAGGGCCAACAACAATTACAGAACGACCTGAGTAATCAACACGCTTACCAAGTAAGTTTTGACGGAAACGCCCCTGCTTACCTTTTAACATGTCAGATAAAGATTTAAACGGACGCTTATTAGCATTTTTTACCACACGACCACGACGACCATTATCAAATAATGCATCAACTGATTCTTGCAGCATTCTTTTTTCATTACGAATAATAATATCCGGAGCCTTAAGTTCAATTAAGCGCTTCAAACGATTATTACGGTTAATTACACGTCTGTATAGCTCATTCAAATCCGATGTTGCAAAACGACCACCATCTAACATAACCAAAGGACGAATTTCCGGCGGAATAACAGGAACAATTTCCAGAATCATCCACTCAGGCTTGTTATTAGAATCAAGGAATGACTCTATTAATTTTAGACGCTTAACAATTTTCTTACGCTTAACTTCTGATTTAACGCTAGATAACTCTTCACGCAAAACAGCTTTTTCTTCTTCAAGATTTATATCTGAAAGAATATCTCTTACAGCTTCTGCACCAATTTGTGCTGTAAATGTATCTTCACCATATTCATCTTGCGCACGAGCATATTGATCTTCAGAAAGCAATTGTCCACGAGTAAATGGAGTTAAACCAGGATCAGTAACTACAAATGCTTCAAAATACAAAACTTTTTCAACATCTTTTAATGTCATATCAAGAAGTGTTGATATGCGAGATGGCAGTGATTTTAAGAACCAGATATGAGCAACCGGAGCCGCCAGCTCAATATGACCCATACGCTCACGACGAACCTTAGAAGTTGTAACTTCAACTCCACATTTTTCGCAGATAATACCACGGTATTTCATGCGCTTGTACTTACCACATAGACATTCGTAATCTTTAACTGGACCAAAAATCCTAGAGCAGAACAAACCATCTCTTTCTGGTTTAAATGTTCTGTAATTAATAGTTTCCGGCTTTTTAACTTCCCCATAAGACCAAGAACGAATCTTTTCCGGGCTTGCTATCATAATCTTTATTTGATCAAAGCTAAGCGCGCCACCAACCTGTCCAAAAAAATTCGCTAATTCTCTCATTTATCAACTCCTGTAAAGGCTATTTTTAATCTTAAAATTTCATGATTTATACAAAAATCGGGCCGCAAATTATGCGGCCTCTTTTTCATCGTCAACAACATCGTCATCAGATTGCATCAAAGACACGTTTAAGCACAGTGAACGTAATTCCTTAATCATTACATGGAAAGATTCCGGAATACCTGACTCAAAGCTATTATCTCCACGAACAACAGACTCATACATCTTAACACGACCAGCAACATCATCAGACTTAACTGTAAGCATTTCCTGCAATGTGTAAGAAGCGCCATAAGCCTGTAATGCCCAGCATTCCATCTCTCCAAAACGCTGTCCACCAAAGTGTGACTTACCACCCAGAGGCTGCTGCGTTACAAGTGAGTATGGACCAATCGAACGGGCGTGAATCTTATCATCAACAAGATGGTGCAGTTTAAGCATATAAATATACCCAACTGTTACATCGCGATCAAACTTCTTACCGGTACGACCATCATATAGTGCCACCTGCCCTGAAGAATTAACTCCTGCGCGCTCTAAAGCTTCAACTATGTCTTCCTCTTTAGCTCCATCAAACACCGGAGTTGCGTAAGGAATACCCTTCCTTAAGTTGTTACCCAACTCAATAACCTCAGCATCAGTCATTTCCTTAATTTCTTTTTCTGCTTTTTTATCTTTATAAGCATTAGAAACAACCTTGCGCAAATCCTCGACATTATTGGACTCTTTAACTTCATCCAAAACTGCTGATATTTGTTTACCAAATACCGAAGAAGCCCAACCCAAGTGAGTTTCAAGTATCTGACCAACATTCATTCGCGATGGTACACCAAGCGGGTTAAGTACAACATCAACAGGAGTTCCATCTTCAAGATAAGGCATATCTTCCTGAGGTAAAATACGAGAAATAACACCTTTGTTACCATGACGACCAGCCATTTTATCACCAGGCTGTAATTTACGCTTAACCGCCACAAAAACTTTAACAACTTTCAAAGCTCCTTGCGGTAAGTCATCGCCACTTTGCAACTTATCGGCTTTATTTTCAAATCTTGCCTGAGCTACTCTGTTAATATCGTCAAATTGTTGCTTTAACTGCTCAACCTTATCCATGACCTTTTCATCTTCAACAACAAAATGCCATAATTGACGGTCATTATATTTAGCCAAAACATCTGACGTTATATTTCCAGATTTAAATTCAGCCGGGCCTTTTGTAGCCTTCTGGTCAATCAACAAAGCTTTCAGGCGCTCATATATACTTCCACAAAGAATCGCAAGCTCATCATCACGGTCTTTTGCCAGACGCTCAACTTCCTGCTGCTCTATAGCAATAGCGCGCTCATCTTTTTCAACACCACGACGTGAGAAAACTCTAACCTCAACAACAGTACCACCAACACCTGGGGGAACACGCAATGACGAATCACGAACATCAGCAGCTTTTTCACCAAATATAGCTCTTAAAAGCTTTTCTTCGGGAGTCATAGGAGATTCGCTTTTCGGCGTCACCTTACCTACTAAAATTTCTCCAGGTTTAACTTCTGCACCAACATGTACAATTCCAACTTCATCAAGATGACGCAGGCTTTCTTCACCAACATTAGGTATATCACGAGTAATATCCTCTGGCCCTAAACGCGTATCACGAGCTACAATTTCAAACTGCTCAATATGAATTGATGTAAATACATCATCTTTAACAATACGCTCAGAAATAAGAATTGAATCCTCGTAGTTAAGACCATTCCATGGCATAAATGCTACCAGAACATTGCGACCAAGAGCAAGCTCACCAAGGTCAGTACTTGGACCATCAGCAATAATATCATTTTTCTTAACCGCATCACCAACTTTAACAACAGGACGCTGATTTATACAAGTATCCTGGTTAGTACGCTGATATTTTAGCAAATTATATATATCAACACCAATAGATGAATCATCGCCACCATCTGTAGCACGCACAACTATACGGTTTCCATCAACCTGATCAACTATACCATCACGACGAGCAACAACTGCAACACCAGAATCTCTTGCAACAGTAGATTCAATACCAGTACCCACCAATGGAGCCTCAGCTTTCAACAGAGGAACAGCTTGGCGTTGCATGTTCGAACCCATGAGTGCGCGGTTTGCATCGTCATTTTCAAGGAATGGAATTAATGATGCCGCAACAGAAATAACCTGCATAGGAGAAACGTCCATATAGTCAATTTCTTCAGGTTTGGCCATCAAGAAATCACCATCCTTACGGCAGCTAATTGTTTCATCAACAAACTCTTCATCATTTTTTAAAGGAGCATTTGACTGAGCAACTACATATTTTCCTTCATCAATAGCCGAAAGATAAGTAACTTCTTTAGTAACTTTTCCATTAACAACCTTACGATAAGGACTCTCGATAAACCCATATTTATTAATACTAGCATAAGTTGCCAGGCTGTTTATAAGACCAATATTTGGACCTTCCGGAGTCTCAATAGGACATATACGACCATAGTGAGTCGGGTGTACGTCACGAACTTCAAAACCTGCACGCTCACGTGTCAAACCACCAGGGCCAAGCGCAGATAAACGTCTTTTGTGAGTAATTTCCGCCAGAGGGTTAGTCTGATCCATAAATTGCGACAATTGCGAAGAACCAAAAAATTCACGTATAACAGAAACCAGCAATTTAGCATTAACCAAATCATGCGGCATAACTGTATCAACTTCAACAGAACTCATGCGCTCAACGATTGCACGCTCCATGCGAACAAGCCCAATACGGAATTGATTTTCCATCAATTCTCCAACCGAACGAACACGACGATTTCCTAAATGGTCAATATCATCAACTTCACCATATCCATCTTTTAAAGATATAAATGTTTTCAATATAGCGATTATATCTTCATTAGTTAATACGCCAACCTCTTCATCTATATCCAGACCAATGCGAGAGTTAATTTTCACACGTCCAACAGCTGATAAGTCATAACGCTCAGCTTCAAAAAATAAACTACGGAACAAATCAGCGGCAGCCTCAACAGTTGTTGGCTCGCCCGGACGCATAACCTTATATATATCCAATAAAGCGTCTTCTCTTGTAGTATTTTTATCAGCAAACAGGCTATTGCGTATATAAGCACTGGAAGAATTTCTATCGATATCAAGAACTTCTATTTCTTTTATTTTATTGTGCTCTATTAAAGCTATAGAATCAGCAGTCAGCTCTTCACCGGCTGTAACAATAACTTCACCAGTTGCTTCATCAATAATATCACAAGCTACATAATTTCCAACAATATCTTCTGAAGATAGTAACTGGAATTCAAAATTATCCTTAGCAAGCTGTTTTAAAACTCTTGCTGTAATTTTATTTCCAGCCTCTAAAACAACTTTACCAGTTTTAGCATCAATCAAATCATTAAGAATTTTAGTGCCTTTTAGCTCTTCACCAGAAAAAGGAGCTGACCAGCCATTCTTAATTTTTTCATATTTTTTACGACTATAAAAAGTATCTAAAATCCCTTGATTATCTAAATCTAAAGCGCGCAAAAGAGTAGGAATAAGTATCTTTCTTCTTCTGTCTATTCTAAAGAAAATAAAGTCTTTTGCATCAAACTCAAAATCAAGCCATGAGCCACGGTAAGGTATAACCCTGCAAGAATAAAGGAACTTACCAGAACTGTGGGTTTTTCCTTTATCATGATCATAAAACACACCAGGAGAACGATGCATCTGAGAAACGATAACACGCTCAGTACCATTAATTACAAAAGTACCATTCTCAGTCATCAATGGGACATCTCCCATATAAACTTCCTGCTCTTTAATACCTTTAATTTCGCGAGAACCAGTCTCTTCGTCCACATCCCAAACTATAAGGCGCAAAGTAACTTTCAGAGGCGCTGAAAAATTAATTCCACGCTGACGGCACTCCTCAACATCATATTTAGGCTCGCCAAATGAATATTTAACATATTCTAATGTAGCAGTTTCTGCTAAATCATTTATAGGGAAAACAGATCTCAATGCTCCCTCTAAGCCCCTATCATCACGTTTTTCTGCATCTGCAGCCACCTGCAAAAATGACTCATAAGAGCGCTTTTGAATATCTATTAGATTCGGCATTTCTGCTACGGCTGGAATGCGACTGAAACTTTTACGAATACGCTTCCTAGCTGTGAATGAATATGTCAAGTCCGTTCTCCGCTTAATTTAAGATTAACTAAAGATAACAAAATCTGCATACCACAAAAAATTTCATACAACTTGAAGAAGCAAAAAATAATTTGCAGAAGCACGCATAGGGCACTAAATCGCGCCCTATGTCAAACCAACATCACAAAGAACTTAAAAGTCCTCCTGAAAAAACTAGCTTATTTTTACTGTAGCGCCAGCTTCTTCAAGTTTCTTTTTAATTTCTTCAGCTTCTTCCTTAGAAACGCCTTCTTTTAAAGACTTAGGAGCAGATTCAACTAAGTCCTTAGCTTCTTTAAGTCCTAAACCTGTAATTCCACGAACTTCTTTAATTACGTTGATTTTCTTATCACCAACAGCTTCTAGAACTACGTCAAATTCTGTTTTCTCAGCAGCAGCTTCACCACCACCAGCGGCAGCAGCAACGCCAGCAACAGCAACAGGTGCAGCAGCAGAAACGCCCCATTTTTCTTCTAAAAGTTTTGAAAGCTCAGCAGCCTCCAATACTGTCAATTGTGAAAGTTCGTCTACAATCTTCGCTAAATCAGCCATGATCCATCCTTAATATTAAAAATTAAATAAAAATAAAACCTATTACCCTTCTTGAGCATAAGCATTAATAACTCTAGCAACCTGACCACCAGGAGCTTGAACAACTCCGGCGATGCGAGTAGCAGGAGTAGAAATTAATGCCACCAACTTGCCACGTAACTCGTCAAGCGATGGAAGTTTAGCCAATGCCTGAACACTAGCAACATCCATTTCGTTCTCAGGCATAGCACCACCAAGAAGAACTAATTTCTCGTTCTCTTTGGAAAACTCCACAATGCCCTTAGCCGCAGCAACAGGATCGTTTGAAAAACCTATTGCAGTTGGCCCGGAAAATAAATCAACTAGCGACTCATATTCCGTGTCCTTTAATGCCAATTTCATAAGGCTGTTTTTAGTAACCTTGAATTCAGCACCCACTTCACGCATTTTTCTACGCAAACCAGTAATCTCATCTACAGTCAAACCTGCATAATGCGTAACAATAACCGCTGCAGAGTTTGATATATTTTCTTTAAGCTGCTCAACAGCTAATCTCTTCTCATTTCTATCCACTACTATATCTCCAATAGTTATTCATTACGCCGCGGCAGCAAGTAACTCCGTTAAATCAAGCTTAATGCCAGCACCCTGAGATGTACTTATAGCAACACGCTTTATATAAGTACCTTTAGCACCACTTGGCTTTGCCTGACTAATAGCACCAACAAATGCCACAATATTTTCACGTATAGACTTCTCATCAAAAGATGATTTACCTATACCGGCATGAATTATACCAGTTTTGTCAGTTCTAAATTCAACCTGCCCACCTTTTGCAGCCTTAATTGCCTCAGCAACATCATTAGTTACAGTTCCCAACTTAGGGTTAGGCATCAAACCGCGAGGACCAAGAACCCTGGCAACTGAACCAACCTTTGCCATCATATCAGGAGTAGCAATGCAGCGATCAAAATCAAGTTCACCAGCTTTTATTTTCTCTACCAAATCATCATCACCAACTACATCTGCTCCAGCCTTTTTAGCTTCTTTTGCCTTATCATCTTTAGCAAAAACAGCAACGCGAACAGTTTTTCCTGTTCCGTTAGGTAAAGACGTAACGCCACGAACTATCTGATCAGAATGCCTTGGATCAACACCAAGATTCATTGCTATTTCAATTGTTTCATCAAATTTAGCTTTTGCATTAGCTTTCAAAAGAGACAAAGCATCATCCAAGCCATAAAGCTTATTACTGTCAACATTTTCGTAGATTGACTTTAAACGTTTACCTATAAATGCCATTATTTATTACCTTCTATTACTTCTATACCCATAGAGCGAGCAGTTCCCGTAAGCATAGTGCAAACTGCCTCCAGGTCATTACCGTTAGTATCCTGTATCTTCATTTCAGCAATTTCACGAATTTTTGACATTGCAATTTTTGATACAACTTTCTTACCTGGTTCAGTAGAACCTTTCTTAAGATTTGCAGCCTTTTTAATCAACTGAGAAGCAGGAGGAGATTTAGTTATGAAAGTAAAACTTCTATCTGCATAAACAGTTATAACAACAGGGACTTTCATTCCTGGAAACTTTCCTTGCGTTGCAGCATTAAAAGCTTTACAGAAATCCATTATATTAACACCTTTTTGACCAAGCGCAGGACCAACAGGTGGAGAGGGATTTGCCGCTCCTGAAGCGATTTGCAATTTTATATATCCCGTAATTTTTTTAGCCATTCAAACCATCCCTTATTTTTATACTTTCTCAACCTGAGGAAATTCTAATTCCACCGGCGTCGAGCGACCAAAAATAGTCACCGAAACTTTAATTTTACCCTTATCTTCGTCAACTTCTTCAACTTCACCAACGAAAGTATCAAAAGGACCATCTATAACTCTTACAGCTTCACCAACTTCAAATGAAACTATATGCTTAGGCTTCTCAAGACCTTCTTCAACCTGCTTTAATATACGATCTACTTCAGATTTCGATATAGGCTGAGGCCTGCCACTTCCACCAAGGAAGCCAGTAACTTTAGGTACAGTTTTAACTAAATGCAAAGCCCTGTCATCCATCTTCATTTTAACCATAATATATCCAGGAAAAAACTTACGCTCAGTACTAACTTTGCGTCCTTTTTTTACCTCAACGACACCTTCTGTAGGAACAACAACCTGTTCAAATAAGTCAGAAATACCTTCACGCCCTGCTTTGTCAGTTATAGCTTGCGCAACTTTCTTCTCAAATCCAGAATGTGCCTGCACAATATACCAAGAAAAAGCCACTGAAATTACTCCTAAAAACCTAAGATAGACTGCACAAGATTAAATATCACGCTATCTACCAACAAAAAAAACAATGATGCTATTATAACCATAATAACAACTATCACTGTCGTCCCAACAGTCTCCTTACGTGTCCCCCAGGTAACTTTATTTGCCTCTTGTCTTACTTGACGAATAAATTCAACTGGGGATACACCGGACATATTTTACTACCTACTAAACGCCATATACAAATTCCTAAAATGGCAGGAGTGAGGGGAATCGAACCCATAACCTCCGGTTTTGGAGACCGGCGCTCTACCAATTGAGCTACACTCCTACAAAACCCCTACACTCTGCTGCCAAAATATAAGAGGGAAAACTATATAACGTAAGTTTACCTATTATTCAACTATTTTTGCAACAACGCCTGCACCTACTGTACGGCCACCTTCACGTATCGCAAAACGAAGACCTTCATCCATGGCAATAGGAGCTATCAAAGTAACTACCAATTTAGCATTATCACCAGGCATAATCATCTCAGTACCAGATGGAAGCTCGATAGAACCAGTAACATCTGTAGTACGGAAATAGAATTGCGGACGATAGTTGCTAAAGAATGGAGTGTGACGACCACCTTCATCCTTGCTTAATACGTAAACTTCAGCTTCAAATTTAGTGTGAGGCTTGATTGAACCAGGCTTAGCAAGAACTTGTCCACGCTCTACGTCTTCACGCTTAGTACCACGCAACAACACACCAACGTTATCACCAGCTTCTCCTCTATCAAGAAGCTTACGGAACATTTCAACACCAGTACATGTAGTTTTTTGAGTATCTTTGATACCAACTATTTCAAGCTCGTCACCTACATTTACAACTCCGCGCTCAACACGACCTGTAACAACAGTACCACGACCAGAAATTGAGAACACATCCTCGATTGGCATAATAAAGTCACCATCAACTGGACGCTCAGGCTGAGGAATATATTCATCAACTTGCTTCATCAATTCACGAACAGCATTTTCACCGATTTCAGGCTTATTACCTTCAAGAGCAGCCAAAGCCGAACCTTTAACAACAGGAATATCATCACCTGGGAATTCATACTCGCTCAATAGTTCACGAACTTCCATCTCAACTAGCTCAAGAAGCTCTTCATCATCAACCTGATCAACTTTATTCAGGAATACAACAAGTGAAGGAACACCAACCTGACGAGCAAGAAGAATGTGCTCACGAGTTTGAGGCATTGGACCATCAGCTGCAGAAACAACCAATATAGCACCATCCATCTGAGCAGCACCAGTAATCATGTTTTTAACATAGTCAGCATGTCCTGGGCAATCAACGTGAGCATAGTGACGAGCATCAGTTTCATATTCAACGTGCGCAGTAGCAATTGTTATTCCACGCTCGCGCTCTTCAGGAGCATTATCAATAGCATCATATGCCTGAAAATCTCCGAAAAATTTAGTGATAGCCGCAGTAAGACTTGTCTTACCATGGTCAACGTGACCAATAGTACCTACGTTACAATGCGGTTTAGTTCTTTCAAATTTGGCCTTACCCATAATCTTATCTCCAGTCTTTAAAAAACGTTATTAAATTTAAAAATAGCTGCTACGCAACCTTAGCTTTAATTTCTTCAGCTATATTATTAGGAACTTCAGAATAACTATCAAATTCCATAGTAAATTGAGCTCTACCTTGCGACATTGAACGCAAGCTATTAACATAACCAAACATAGTAGATAAAGGAACTTTAGCAGATATAACCTGAGCATTACCTCTTGGCTCCATTCCACCAACCTGTCCGCGACGACTATTTAAGTCACCAATTATATCGCCCATATAATCTTCAGGCGTTATAACTTCTACTTTCATCAACGGCTCAAGCAACACAGGGTTAGCATCAGAAGCAGCTTCCCTATATGCAGCTTTCGCAGCCATTTCAAATGCCAAAGTGCTCGAATCAACATCATGATACGCACCATCTATCAATGTTACTTTGAAGTCCGTCATAGGATAACCGGCAACAACACCTGTCTGACGAGCCATATCAATACCCTTTTCTACAGAAGGTATATACTCCTTAGGCACGTTACCACCAGTAACAACACTTTCAAACTCGTAATTAGTACCAGGCTCAGCTGGCTCAAATTTAACAACAATTTTCGCATATTGACCAGCACCACCAGTTTGTTTTTTGTGCTGATATGTAATCTCAACAGGCTTAGTTATAGTTTCACGATACGCAACCTGTGGAGCACCAATATTAGCCTCAACACCAAATTCACGCTTCATACGATCAATAATAATCTCAAGGTGCAATTCACCCATCCCCTTAAGGATAGTTTGGCCACTTTCCTCATCAGAAGAAACCTGCAAAGACGGATCCTCAGCAACCAAGCGACCTATTGCCATACCCATTTTTTCCTGATCGGCAGCAGATTTTGGCTCAACAGCAATCTCGATAACAGGCTCAGGAAATTCCATACGCTCCAATATAACAGCATTGCTTGGGTCACACAAAGTATCACCAGTAGTAGTTGCTTTCAATCCTGCGATCGCAACAATATCACCAGCATAAGCCTCTTTAACATCTTCACGACTATTAGCATGCATAAGCAACATACGGCCAACACGCTCTTTCTTATTCTTAACTGAATTTAAAATAGTTTCACCAGCCTTCAAAACTCCCGAATACACACGGCAGAAAGTCAAAGATCCAACAAAAGGATCAGTCATAACTTTAAACGCCAACACAGAAAGCTTCTCAGCATCATCACTCTTACGAGTAATAACCTTCTCTTCATTATAAGCATCAACACCAGCAACAGGAGGAATATCAACCGGAGAAGGCAAATAATCAACAACAGCATCAAGAAGAGGCTGAACACCCTTATTCTTAAATGCAGTACCAACAAGAACAGGTATAAATGTACCAGCTATTGTACCTTTACGTATACAAGCTTTCAAAGCAGCTTCATCAGGCTCATTACCCTCAAGATAAGCTTCCATAACTTCATCATCAGCTTCAACAGCAGTTTCTATCAATTTCTCACGATATTCAGCAGCCTGCTCTTTTAAGTCATCTGGTATATCTTTATATTCAAACTCAGCACCAAGACTCTCATCTTTCCATATGATAGATCTCATTTTAACAAGATCAACAACTCCAAGGAATTTATCCTCAGCACCAATAGGAAGCTGAATAACCAAAGGATTAGCACCAAGACGATCAACTATCATATCAACACAGTTGAAGAAGTCAGCACCAGTACGGTCAATCTTATTAACAAAGCACATACGAGGCACGTTATATTTATCAGCCTGACGCCAAACAGTCTCAGACTGAGGCTCAACACCGGCAACACCGTCAAATACTGTAACAGCACCATCAAGAACACGCAAAGAACGCTCAACTTCAATAGTAAAGTCAACGTGACCAGGAGTATCAATGATGTTGATACGATATTGTTTATTATCAGAACCATTCCAGAAACATGTAGTAGCAGCAGATGTAATAGTTATACCACGCTCTTGCTCCTGCTCCATCCAATCCATAGTGGCACCACCATCATGAACTTCACCAATCTTATGAGACTTACCTGTATAGTAAAGTATACGCTCAGTAGTAGTAGTCTTACCAGCGTCAATATGCGCCATAATTCCTATATTGCGGTAACGGGAAATTGGGGTCTTTCTAGCCATGTTTTATATTCCGAAATAAACTTTGTTATTAATAATTTCAATACTACCAACGATAATGAGAGAATGCTTTGTTAGCTTCAGCCATCTTATGAGTATCCTCACGCTTCTTGATAGCCGCTCCACGCTTGTTGTAAGCATCCAGAAACTCTCCAGCAAGCTTCATGCTTATAATTTTTTCACTGCGCTTTCTTGCGGCAGTAACCAGCCATTTTATAGAAAGAGCCTGACGTCTGTTTGCACGAACCTCAACAGGAACCTGATAAGTAGCACCACCAACACGGCGAGAACGAACCTCAACCTGCGGCTTAATATTATCAATAACCTCAAGGAAAACTTCCAGCGCATCTCTTTTTGTTTTCTTCTCTACTTCTTCCAACGCAGCATATAATGCGCGCTCTGCAACAGATTTCTTACCTGCTTTCATCATACAATTTATGAATTTAGCAACTACAACATTTCCATATTTTGCATCAGGAAGAATCTTTCTCTTTTCTGCAGCATGACGACGTGACATATTAAAACCTACTTACGATATGATATTTTATATTAACTAAATTATTTAGGACGCTTAGCACCATACTTAGAACGACCCTGCTTACGATCACCAACACCTTGAGTATCCAAAGCACCACGAACTATGTGATAACGCACACCCGGCAAATCCTTTACACGACCACCACGTATAAGAACAACACTATGCTCTTGCAGATTATGGCCTTCACCACCGATATATCCTGTAACTTCATAACCGTTAGTTAAGCGAATACGAGCAACTTTACGAAGAGCCGAGTTAGGCTTCTTAGGTGTAGTTGTATAAACACGAGTACAAACACCACGCTTCTGTGGATTAGCCTGCAAAGCAGGAACCTTGTTAATTTTACGCTTATCTTTACGTGGCTTACGCACTAATTGATTAATTGTTGGCATCCATCAAACTTTCTTTATGGTTAAATCTCTACGCTCTAAATACTAGTAACATTATCCCTTGCTTAAGCATCAAAAAAGACACAATAAACACACCTCTCAGCTTTTGAGAGGGGCGCATACTAATAACACTATCTAGTTTCGTCAAGCAGATTCTTAAACATTCTATCAAAAATCTACATCTAAAAAGGTAAAACGACCTCTAATATACTTAGATAATGCTGTATATTGCTGATATTTGGCGCTGTCAACACCAATTTCTTCTACGCCACTATTAATCTGAGCATATTTTAATGTTTTCAAGATTTTTTCCGGAGAAACCATAACTTCCAGCAGTTTTTTTTCTAAATTACCCTTATCAGATTTAATTTTAATATTTATACTATCCGCCAAATCTTTATCTATATGCTTATTACTATATTCTTCCTTGCATTGGGCCTCGACCTTGCGCCCAAAAATACTACCTACCAGCCCTTCATCATACGAAGATTCCTTAACCGATATTCCATTATAAATAATTTTATGCTGAATATTTGCCATTGTCATAGTTGTTATTGCTATTTGCTCGCCATGATATAACTTATTCCAGGCAACATCTTTTCCCATATCTAATGAATGGGCTATAAGATGCTCACCCTGACTTGCTGGATAGCTTCCACCACATATATACATTCCTATTCCTGAGAGCAACAAAGTTTCCATCAACAAACCTACAGAACCTATATCCGCCTTTAAAAGATTTGAACTATTTTCCCACAATAAAGGCTCAATGGGTTTTAACATTGCAAAAGGAGCATCCTTATAGTCAGTATCAAGCAGCAAATGTGATAAAAGCCAGTCTGCCTGGGCTGTTGGCCTGCATACAGAATCACCCAATCCGCTTTGTATAAGCCTTATTGGGGCATTTGCCAATATATCCAAATCTGCCAGCACTGCCTTTGGTAAGTGCGCTTTAAGAGATTTTTTATGGCCATTTACTGTTATTGCAGCATTTGCAGAAAGATAGCCATTCATAGAAGGCGCGGTCGGGCAAGCAATATAATCCTTACCACCCAAATAGCTGGAATATTTGCATATATCGTTAATGGTTCCGCTACCAACTGCTATTAACAAATCGCAGTCTTTGGATTCATTTGTTACCAAAGTTACATATTTTTCTTCTGCTTTAACATTTTTAGGCAATTTTATTAATTTAGAGGACAATTTTTCTTCTAAAAACTGCCCCAATATTTCATATGTATTATCATCACAAATTATAGCATGTTTATCATTTGCATAATTATCAGCTATATATTCTGCAATATTATTTTTAAGTCCGGCTTGCATAAAAATATCCTTAACCGGAAAATCAAGCGGACGACCATTATCTGGATCAATCCATCTTCCTTGCAAAATATCATTCAAAACAGATACGGACATATTAATATTTTCAACATTATAATAACAAACTCAAGGATCCATACACCCACAGAACAAGCTAGTAAATAAATTAAACGAGTTTATTCTAGACTTCAAAAAGATTTAACCTTAAAAAGACAATCTCTTAATAATAAGGTTGTATGATGAGTGAAATTAATATAATCGGCTGCTGGACTTTATATAAAAAAGAAGTGCGCCGTTTTTTAAAAGTATATAATCAGACAATATTTGCACCAGTTATCACCTCATTGTTATTTCTGGCAATATTCAATCTTGCGCTTGGAGACAGAGTAAAAACCATTGGCGGCGTAAATTTTGGCCAGTTTGTTGCTGCAGGATTAATAATGATGTCAGTTATGCAAAATGCTTTTGCCAATACTTCATCATCTTTTACTATGGGAAAAGTACTGGGCACTATAGTAGATTTGCTGATGCCACCATTATCTGCCGGTGAAATTACTTTTGCAATGACTCTTGCAGGCATAACACGCGGTATAATGGTCGGAATTTTAGTGGGCGTAGCCATCACATTTTTTATTCCACTTAATATATATGACTTTGGATATTTACTATTTAGCATAATAAGTGCATCCATGCTTCTTGCGCTACTTGGACTTTTAGGAGGAATATTTTCTGAAACATTTGATCATATGGCTGCAGTTACAAGCTATGTCATTACACCTTTAACATTTTTATCAGGTACGTTTTATTCGGTTAAAAACCTTCCGGATATTTGGTATAATGTCAGCCAGTTTAATCCTTTTTTCTATCTTATCGATGGATTTCGCTACGGCATTACAGGATATCATGACGGAAATCTTATATATGGCGCTGTTTTTGTTTCAGCTTGCAATTTAATATTATGGATAGCATCATACTACCTGATTAAAAAAGGCTATCGCATCAAGCAATAACTAATAGATTCCTTGACATTACGTAACATTTCGTTACAAGGTTTGTCCTTCAATTTATTATTAATATGCGGAGAATAAGGGTGAATTCCTCTATATTACCAGTTTATAACAGAAATCCATTGCAAATAGATTATGGCAAAGGCGCATACATATATGCAAAAGACGGCAAACGCTATCTGGACTTCACATCTGGTATAGCGGTAAATTGTCTGGGGCATTGCCACCCAAAGCTTGTAAATGCTTTAACTGACCAGGCCAAGAAGCTTTGGCATGTATCAAACTTATTTAGTATACCAGGCTTGAATGAACTTGCTGACATGATTACCGACAATAGCTTTGCTGAAAAAGTATTTTTCTGCAACTCTGGTGCTGAGGCGATTGAATGCAGCATTAAAATGATACGTAAATATCATGATGCCACCGGCAACCCAAATAAATTTAGAATAATAAGCTTTACTGGAGCATTCCACGGTCGAACATTAGCTGCAATATGGGCAAGTAAGCGTGATAAATTAATGCAGGAAGGTTTTGGCCCTCCGGTTGAAGGCTTTGATAATGTTGAATTTAATAATTTAGAAGCGGTAAAATCTGCAATAACTGATGAAACTGCAGCAATATTAGTTGAGCCTATACAAGGAGATGGTGGAATCAGACCTTGCGATAAGGAATTTCTTCAAGGGCTACGCAAATTAGCTGATGAGCACGGGTTGTTATTATGCTTTGATGAAATACAATGCGGCGTTGGACGTACCGGCAGCTTATATGCTTACGAACAATATGGAGTTACACCCGATATAATGACAACGGCAAAAGGCATTGGCGGAGGATTTCCTCTTGGTGCTTGCGTTGCCACTAAAAAGGCTGCCGTTGGCATGACTTTGGGCACTCACGGATCAACATATGGCGGAAACCCTATGGCAATGGCAGTTGGCAAGGCGGTTCTTGAAGAAGTAATTAAACCTGAGTTTTTACAAAATGTTGTAAAACTAGGAGATTTACTTAAATCAGAATTACAGAAAATTGCTGATAAATATCCTCAAGCGATAGAAGAAGTTCGTGGCAAAGGATTGCTTCTTGGAATAAAGGTAAAGTCGGAAAATAAATTATTTGTCGAAAAATTATATGATAAAGGGCTATTAACGGCACCAGCCGCTGATAATATAGTAAGGTTACTGCCACCACTAAATATTGATGAAAATCATGTTTCTGAGGCATGTAAAATTATAGAACAAATATGCGAAGGTTTTTAATGTGGCACATTTTATTGATATAAACCAAATATCTACTGATGATTTAAGAGAAATAATTGAGCTTGCAAAAAGTCTTAAATTATCTTTAAAGGAAGGCAATGCAAACAAGCCTCTTGCGGGCAAACAACTTGCAATGATATTTGAAAAACCATCTACAAGAACAAGGGCTTCTTTTGAAGTTGGAATCAACCAGCTGGGAGGCAACGCAATTGTACTATCATCTGACCAAAGTCAGATGGGGCGTGGTGAATCTGCATATGACACTGCAAATGTTCTTTCGCGCTATGTTGATATTATAATGATTCGCTGCTTTAAGCACCAGACATTGCTGGAACTTGCTGAAAATTCTTCAGTTCCTGTGATAAATGGGCTGACTGACTCAAGTCATCCATGTCAGGTAATGGCTGACATACTAACATTTGAAGAACATCGCGGCGAAATTAAAAATAAAACTATCGCATGGATTGGTGACGGCAATAATATGACTCATTCATGGATTCATGCTGCTGTTAAGTTTGGGTTTAAGTTAAATATAGCAACACCAGACTCTTTAAAGCCATCTTCTGCTGTTATGGATTGGGCGCAAAAGAATAATGGCCAGATAAAATGGACAAAAGATGCGAAAGAAGCAGCCAAGGATGCAGATCTGGTTACTACCGATACCTGGGTATCTATGGGAGATAAGGATGCCGATTTTCGCTACAAAGCATTAGAGCCATATCAGGTTAACGACCAATTAATGTCTCTTGCTGATAAAAACTCGATATTTATGCACTGCCTTCCAGCTCATAGAGGAGATGAGGTTACTGAGTCTGTAATTGATGGAAAGCAATCTGTTATTTTTGATGAAGCCGAGAACAGATTACATATTCAAAAAGCCATAATGATTTGGTGCTTGAAAAGAACCTGACATATTGTGTAATATGTTAAAATACCTGCCGGTTTTTAAAAGTGGGTATTTTTACCAAAAACCTGCTAAATGGCTTTATGTAAAGGCATCTTCATGGATCGTAATACTGAAGAAATAGCTAAGAAAATTGAGAATGGCTCTTATTTTGAAGACGCTTACGACTGGTATTCTCACAAATATCTACTTCCGATAGTAGAAAGAAGTTACATATTGATAGTAGCTGCTGTAATTGGAGTGGCGTTTTTTCATATTATTATTAACTTACAATCTTTTGCAAGTAGTGTGGATCAGCCTCCTGTTATAATTTATGTTGATAATTCAACGGATGAATTTTCTTATATACATCCAATTTCCAAAGCCGATGAAGATCCTCAGCAGGCTGTGATTCGCCATGTAATTTCAGATTATATAAAAACCAGAGAAGAATATATTCCAAGCAAAATGTATGGCAAAAACTACAAAGCTATTGTCCGCAAAATTAAGAGCACATCGACAAAGTCTCTTTTAAATGAATATAAAAACTATATGAGTAAGCTAAATCCTAACAGCCCCTTTGTAAGATACAAAGATCATATTAAGCGTACCATAAAGATAAAGAAATTCCGCTTCCTAAATGATAGCATAACCTCGGGAAAGGCCAGAGCTATTATAGAAGCTAAAGAATTTGGCGGAGGCAAAAAACCCTCCACAACCCTATGGAGTATACTCGTACACTTTAGGGCTCCTAATGTTTCTGTAATTGCAAAAACAGGTGCGCCATTGCGCTTTTTGGTAACATATTATAAGGTAACTCCTGTGGAGTAAATTTACTATGGTAAAAAAATGAGAATTTTATTTATAGTGCTATCATTTTTATGCGCAACTTTTCCTATTGCCAGCCAGGCGGTTCAAACTTCCCGACCTTTGCCAGTGGATAGTCGCTTGAGAACTATGACATACCACCCCAAAGGAATTCACAAATATGTTGGGTTTTACGACTATCAGGCGAGCATTGTCTTTGAAAAAGGCGAGCGCATTGAAACTATTACAATGGGCTATACAAATGGCTGGGAATTGCAGCCTTCAGGAAATAGGCTATTTATAAAGCCAATTGCTGATGATGTTACAGAAGCCAATACTAATATGCTTATTATCACCAATAAGCGCGTATATCATTTTATATTAGAAGCACGAGAAGCAGATGGCATGGACGACCCGGATCTGGTGTGGGAAACCCGCTTTGTTTACCCTGATAGCGGTGGCGATAATTTACAACAATTTCAAAGAACTACTGGGCCTGACTTAAGCCAGCCAGAGAAATATAATTTTAACTACACTCTTTCAGGATCAGAATATATTGCACCCATACGTATATTTGATGATGGCGAATTTACTTATTTCCAATTTTCTAAGAAGAATGTTGATGTGCCATCTTTCTTTATGGTTGATTCAGCAGGAAGAGAGGCTCTAATTAACTATCGCTTTGAAGGAGATTATGTTATAGTCGAGCGTGTAGCAAGCCAGTTCACATTACGTAACGGCCCCGATGTAACATGCGTCTTTAATGAGTCCAGGCCATTAAAGAAGCAGGAAAAGAAAAAGAAAAAAGGCTTCTTTTAATAAAAAATGTCAAAAATACGCCTATATATAGATCAGCCACTGGCAGATGGTTTACATTTGGAGCTTAATAAGGATCAGGCACACTATTTGACGCGCGTAATGCGCAAAAATACTGGTGATAATCTAAAATTATTTAATGGTAAAGATGGCGAGTGGCTTTGTCAGATAATAGATGTTGGCAAAAAATCCTGTAATGTCAAAATAATTTCTCAAACCGCAAAACAAAAAACCGAGCCTGATATATGGCTGTGCTTTGCTCCGGTTAAAAATTCTCCTATCAATTTTATTATTCAAAAAGCAACCGAGCTTGGAGTATCGGCGCTGCAGCCAATATATACAAATCGTACGGTTATAAACCGAGTTAACACACAGCGCATGGAGGCAATAGCCATTGAAGCTGCCGAGCAATCTGAGCGCAATACTATACCTTTAATAAATCAACCTGTTAAGTTGGAAGAAATTTTAAAAAACTGGGATGAATCTCGTAATATAATATTATGCGATGAGTCTGGTGGCGGCGCTCCTGCCAACAAAGCTTTGTCAAAAATGCCAAAAAATCAACCATATGCTATATTTATTGGCCCTGAAGGCGGTTTTACGCAAACAGAGTTTGAAATATTCCGCTCAAAGCCTTATGTTACCAGTATTGGCATGGGGCCTCGTATTTTACGAGCTGATACAGCGGCATTGGCAGCCTTGACTTGCTTTCAAAATATATTAGGAGATTGGGACGAACCACCCTCTTTCAGAACATGAAACCAGAAGATCAGATAATACCTAGATTAAAAAAAATAATCTCTGAAAATAGCGATAAGATAGAGGATTGGTTTGGCAACACATTTAAATCAACAGCTCCGCTTTTTTATAATTCGGTTGATTTACGACATTCCGGGTTTAAACTCGCACCTGTAGATACAAATATGTTTCCTGCTGGTTTTAACAATTTAAGTCCGGCAGAGCGCAAAAATGCTGTCAAAATATCAGCTCAATATTTATCAAAATACTATCCGGATGTACGCAAAATCGCTTTGATAACGGAGGATCACACCAGAAATACATATTACCTTGAAAATATCGCCATATTATCCTCAATTTTAAAAGATTCAGGCATAGAAGTTGTTATAAGTAACTTTAAAACCTGCCAGGAAAAGGAAGCCTCAACCTTAAAATCACACTCTGGACTGGATGTTAGCTTTGTTCCTTTTGAAAAAGAAAATGATATTATAAAATCAACGGACGGATTTATTCCGGATATGGTTTTAGTTAATAATGATCTAACTGATGGCGCGCCGGAACTAATTCAGAATCTAAAACAACCAGTTATTCCACCTGTTGGGTTTGGCTGGTATCAGCGCAAAAAAACCTCTCATTTTGATACATATAATAATCTGGCAAGATCTTTTTGCAGAGAGTTTGATCTTGATCCATGGCTAATATCAACATTATTTTCACATTGCGGGATTGTGAATTTCAAAGAGAAAAAGGGCATAGAATGTGTTGCCCGAAAAGTAGATAAGTTGCTGCACAACATACAAAATAAATATAATGAATATGATATAAAAGAAGAGCCATATGTATTCATAAAATCAAATCGCGGAACTTATGGCATGGGTATTATGACGGCAAAATCTGCTGACGACGTTCTGCAAATGGGAAGAGACATACGCAAAAAAATGAATACCATCAAGGGCGGCACCTTAAACACTGAAGTTATAATTCAAGAGGGAGTACCCACCATTGATAAGGTAAATGAGCACCCGGCAGAGCCAATGATGTATATGATTGGTGGGCAATCAGTAGGGTGTATATACAGGCTGAACACCCAGCGCGACTCTTATAATAACCTAAATTCAAAAGGCATGGAGTTTGCCAGTATTAAAGAGCATGACAACGGGCGGCCAATATGTGATACTCTTAATCTGGTGGCAAGACTTGCATCATATGCCTCTGCGTGGGAATGTTACGAAGATAGTTATAATATATAAATATATTGATGGGTGGAAAATATGAGGGCAGTAACTATAATTTCATACATTATAATGTCTTTTATATTTATCCAAACGGCAGAAGCCGAAGATAAAAGAATTTTGATAAAAGAATCTCAGACCTCACCCAATGCCTTAAGAACAATTAAAGCCAAAGCTGAGCAAGATGGCAAAGAAGCCAATCCTTATGCACATCCTGAAGATGGCAAAATACAGCAACCCGGCTCACAAAACTCATCTGAGGAATTTTCAAATAAAGTAAAGTCAAAACAGCAGGCTAATGCGCTTGATGTTTATATGGCTTGCCGCAATTATTTTAATCAAACCTTTAATACCAGAGAAAATATTGCTCGCAAAAGCATGTGTAATGGCTTTTTCTTCGGCGTAGGAAGCACTCTTCTGCTGCTATATCCAAAAGGCAAAGATGATTTATGCCTGCCTGAAAATATGAGTACTGAGCATGTTATAAGGTCATTCCTTGAATGGGCAACAAAACAGACTTTTTTCCAGCTGCGCAATACATTCTCTACAAAAGGTGTTATCGATTCTCTTAAAAGAGCTGACCCTTGCTCATATATAGATAAATAAAACTCTGCTGTAACCTTCTGTTTTTATTCTCAAAAATAATGGTGACTAGTTATGGCACACATTATTTTTAAAAAATGTAACATTTCCTACATATTTACATGGTAACAAACCATACATAACTATTTTCACTTAAATATTAAAAGGGATTAAATAATGTCCGGGACAATTTCTGAAAATGCTAAAAATATATCTACAAAAGACCCAATTAGTATGGCTAAAAGCGATGGAAATCTAGAAATTTTAAGATGGCTTCTTTTTGATTATTCACATAAGGGTGAAAGTAAACCAGTATATGTAAGTAACGGATCTTATTTATATCATTTTGACCTTAGCTCACCTATGATTTATGCAATTAATGATGAAAATATAGAAGTTATCGAATGGCTTATTAAAAAAAATATTGATGTAAACCATAGGTATGAAGATAACTTTACAGCCATTATGTTTGCCGCTCTTGCTAGAAAAATAGATACTGTAAAATTTCTGTTTTATGCAGGTGCTGATATAAATGCTACAGATAAAAATGGAATAACACCACTCATGTATGCCGTTAAAAATGGAAATAAAGATATTGTAAAATTTCTGATTAATGCAGGTGCTGATATAAATGCTGCAGATAAAAATGGAATAACACCACTCATGTATGCCGTTAAAAATGGAAATAAAGATACTGTAGAATTTCTGACTGATGCAGGTGCTGATATAAATGCCAAAGACAAAGATGGAAACACAGCTCTCAATCATGCTATTGAGAATAAAAATGTAGAAATTATCAGAGAAATTTTAAAATATGATAGCGATATACGTTCATTAGAAGAACACCATACTTATTTAATAAGTGGATATGAGAATATCTTAGAAGGTCTTGTCATAAATGAGGAACAAATCAATCCTATTATTTATACAAACTCATTTCAAGGCGAAACAGAATTAAAACCACAATTAGAAATAGATGAATTTAAACATGAGCTTAGAAGCAAAATGTGCATTGTAAGGCAGATAGAAGGAAGCGAAGATCTGATTATTGTAAATTATCAGGATATTACACAATTATTTGACTCACACGGCGAAAAATATGAAAAAGAATTTGGCAAGGAAGAGCCTGGAAATGGCGGCAGAGGAATTGCATTATTTTTTGCTAAATGTAAAAAACAAGGCATAAGACTTTTTGATGGCGACAGAAAAGAAATAACCCATTATACAAAACAAGATAAGGACACAAAGAGTGATAAAGAAGACGTAACGCCGTTTGATGATAATGACAACGAAATTGAAAATCAGTCAGCAAAAATTATGACAGTACATTCACTTACAACACTTGCGGCAAGTGCTTTTAAAAAGTCAATTAAACCTAAAGACATACAAGGCGAAAAATATAATAAGTCACGCGAAATATTGGACAAAACTCCTATATCAAAAGATGGCAAAAGCGATAAATGGACTGGAGGAGTATTAGCTTCTTTTGGCCAAAAAGACGATGCAGAAATTCAAATATAGGTTTTTATAAGTTATCTAAAACTTAATCTAAAGGTTATTAGTCGTAATTCACATTATTTTCAAATATTGTAATATTTCCTACATATCTTCATGAGAATATCTCAAAATCGAATATTTGAACATAATATACTAAATTAAAGGGGTTTAAGCATGTCCAGAGCTATAGAAACATCTATAGAAGAACTAATTCAACGTGGAAAAAATGACAATAATGAAGAAATAAGTAAATGGTTTGAAGATTACTCTGCCAATCAAGCAAAAAGAGAAGAAAATGAACACCCCATTCTCCGCTTTTCTTATAGTCATCCCATGCTACATGCCGCTTATAGCAATAATAAATTAGTTGCCCAATGGCTTATTGATAACGGCATTGATGTAAATTATAAATATGCAGGTCAATCTACAGCACTCATGCTTGCCGCCTTCAGTGGTGAAGCAATTATAGCAGATTTGCTGATCGGCGCCGGAGCCGATATAAATGCTCAGGATATAGACAAAAGAACACCCTTTATGATTGCTGCTTCTGAAGGAAATACTGATATGGCCAAACTTCTGGCTGATAAAGTAGAAAATATAAATGCCGCAGATGAAAATGGCAGAACAGTTCTGATGTATGCTTCTAAAAATAGACATGTTGAAATCGTCAGATTTCTGGCTGAAAAATATAACTCTCTTGTAAACATCAAAGATATTTTTGGGCAAACAGCGCTTATGGTGGCAGCTTTTAATGGACACACAGAAATAGTGGAATTACTGATCGAAAAAGGCGCTGATGTAAATGATAAAGACAAAAAAGGAAAAACAGCCTTCGATCATGCAAGGGAAGGTAAAAATGATGAAAAAACTATTGAAGCAATTTTAAAACATGGCAAAGAATTTTCTTATGTACATCAAGTTTCATCAGGAAATTCCCAGGATCGCAATGAAGATAAGGAAGAAGGCCCTCATGTATCCAGGCTAAAAACAGAATCTCGTATCCATGGAGGCAGGCGAATTAATTAAGAGATTAGTTAATAGTTAAAATAAGAATACAGGCATTAACTTTAAAAGGAATAACTAATCTTCTAGATTATGGCGCATGGAAACCATCTCATCGATGAATTTTTCTTCTTCTTTTTCAAGCTTTTTCTTTTCCTGAAGTTTTTTGCGCTGCAATAATAAATCATATTTTTTTATTTCTATATATAAAAGGCCTATATCCTCATTTAGCGAAGAAATTTTTCTGTCCAAGTCAATTAGCGCCTCTTCTATATTATTTTGCCTTTCATCAATCACTTTACGATATGAAGAAAATGTTTGCCCTAAAGATGGATCTTTGGAAACCAATTCCAATTCCGCCTCAAGCTCCTCTTTCATTTTCTGACTGTAATTGGTAAGTTCATTTTTATTATCTTCACATCTTTTTAGCTCAATTCTAAGATCATTAAGCTCTTTATCGTGAAGCTTTATAAGAGTTTCTAAACTTTTCATTTAGCCTACTCCCCTTCAGACACCTCATCTGGCGCCGGCTGCTGACCAAATATATTGCGCAACTCTTCATAACCACTAGCTAAGTTGCTAATTTCAGTAGGCAATTGCGAAAGGAATTTTTCCAGCGCATCATTGTAATATATAGCCTCGTCAACTTTGGGATCAGAACCATTGCGATAGGCTCCAAGGCGTATAAGCTCTTCCATATCGCTATATGTTGACATTAGCTGCTTTGCCCTTGTAACAAGCATATTTTCATCTTCTGAATTACAGCCAGGCATAGTACGGGAAATACTCTTTAAAACATTAATTGCAGGAAATCTTCCTCTTTCGGCTATAGATCTATCCAAAATTATGTGACCATCTAAAATTCCCCGCACAGCATCTGATATCGGCTCATTATGGTCATCCCCTTCAACCAGAACGCTAAATATACCTGTTATGGAACCCTGCTCACGACCACCCGGCCCTGCCCTTTCTAAAAGTTTTGGCAGCTCAGAAAATACCGTTGGAGTATATCCTTTTGTCGTTGGCGGCTCTCCTGCGGCCAAACCTATCTCGCGTTGTGCCATTGCAAATCTGGTGACACTATCCATAAGACATAACACCTCTTCGCCCTGATCGCGAAAATATTCAGAAATAGCTAAGGTAAGATATGCCGCTTGACGCCTCATTAAAGCTGATTCATCACCAGTTGCAACTATTACAACTGCATTTTTCAGCCCCTCTTCGCCCAAATAATCCTGAAGGAATTCCTGAACTTCACGTCCACGCTCCCCAATTAAGCCAATAACTTTGATATCTGCTTCGCAATATTTGGTCATCATAGATATTAAAACAGATTTTCCTACACCCGAACCTGAGAAAACACCAAGCCTCTGTCCCTTGCAACATGTGACAAAGGTGTTTAATGCCTTTACTCCAAGGTCAAATTTTCCTTCAACCCTTTTTCTGTCATGCGAAAGAAGAGGTGAGCTTTTTAAAGGATAGCCCGCATCTCCTTTAGGAAGAAAGCCTTTATCATCAATAGGCTGAGCCATTGCATTTATAACTCTGCCGCGCCATTGTGAGGATGGATATATATTTGCAGACTCCTCTATAAGCCAGACTTTACAACCAATTCCCACTCCATCAATACTTGAAAAAGGCATTAACAGAGTTTTATTTTCGTCAAAACCAACCACTTCAACATCAACATCGCGATTATCCCGGCTGACGATTCGACATTTTGAGCCGACGCTTGCTAATTTTTCAATACCTGAACATTCCACCGAAAGACCTTTTATAGCAGTAACCCTACCGAAAAAACGAAAGTCGGATAATTTATCAATCTCTTTAGTCAGGTGATCAAATTTTTGTTTTATCATTAATTTACAAACTAATTAGGTAATATTAGCAACGCCTGTCATTTACTATATATCTGTAATGATTTATAGCAAATATTAATA
>JAOIVE010000089.1 GCA_028223895.1 Rickettsiales bacterium | reverse complement strand
CTTAACAATGTCGCTAAGTTCTTGCATGACATTACTTGATAACAATGGTTATCGCGGCGCTTTATCTCCAAAACCACTATTTCTAGATGGAATTCCTGATGGGGAAGATGATTACAGTCTTGGTTTCAGAGATGGCTGCTACAATTTCATAGGTCAGAACGGCTATGGATTCAGCAGAATGTATGATCGTTATGCCAACACCAGCTTGATAGAAAGCAAATTATATCAGCAAGGATACAGACATGGTGACAGACATTGCGGCACATATGTTAACAAAGGAATAATATTATAAAGGATATGAAAATGGAAAATGAAAGAATTATAAGAAATAAAAAAGCAGAAAAAATTACAAGTACAATGATTGTTGTTAGTTTGGTATTTTTAGCAGGAACTTTATCAGGATGTACAGGAGCTAATAATTCATTTGATTGGCGCAAACCTGTATCTTTAGATATTAATCCGCCAGAAGGGCCAAAAAATTATCAGCAAGGATGGCAGGATGGATGCACATCTGGCTTAGCATCAACTAACACTTCACTGCATTTGGCAATGGGAAGTTACAGTTTTACTTTGGATAAGAATCTCCGTTATGACCACTTATATAACAAAGCATGGCAATATGGCTATAACCATTGCGGATATTCGATGAAATCATTAGCGCAATATAGTTTTTAAGAAGAAAGAAATGAAGAAAATAGTTTTAGCAACAATATTAACAACATTAACAGCATGCCACAATGTACCGGCATGGAAATATAGCATGTTTGAAAGGCCGCTTGATAACAGACAATATCCTGAACTTTATGTTAAAGGATGGCAGGATGGATGTGAATCAGGCGCAGAGGCATCAGCAAACCATTTATATCGCTTTAGATATAAATTCCGCCAGGATTGGAGAATGTTAAATAACACTCTTTATGTAAATGGCTGGGAAAACGCCTATACACATTGCAGAAAATATGTATTGCAACATAATTTACGTAAAATAAAAACAAGTGGTTAAAATGAACGATATAAAAAATAGAACTGATAAAATAAGAAACAGATTAAAAGATAAGAAAAATATTGCACATAGAAGCTTTGAAGAAATAAAGCCAAAAAACAATAAGCTTAGAAAAAATATAATTTTATTTTCATGTGCCTTAGCTCTTAATGCATGTAGCTATATAACTAATCCTATGCCTTTTGGGATTTACAAAGGTATGCAAGATGGCGCTCCGGAAGGTAGTCCAAATTTTCGCGCCGGATGGAAAGATGGATGTGAGTCAGGAATGGCTGCATATGGATCTTTGCATTATAAGGCAACACACGGATATCAATATAATCAACAAAGTCTATCAGATGATGAATACCACGCAGCTTGGAGAGTGGGATTCAGACATTGCAGATGGTACACAGCAGCATGGATGAGATAATGAAAAAATATATTTTAGCTTTACTGGTAATAATGGCAACAGGATGCCAAAACCCGCAACTTAATATAGCAACTATGCCAAAAGCTCCCGAATATGGCCCACCTGAATATATTGCAGGTTGGAAAGCAGGTTGCCAGACAGGCATGACAACATATAGCAACAGCTATTACCGCAATCGCTATAAGACAAATGTTGATGGCCATATGATGCAAAATCCTTATTACAATAAAGGTTGGGAATTAGGGCAGAGATATTGCTCATATTACTCATCTACCTATCTTGCAAATACGGAAATGGCATCATTATCAAATGACAGATATACAAAAAGCGATTTAAGAGCTGACAATAGCTGGTTCCAGCTTGAATCTGATGGTTGGTTTAGCTACGAAGGAATGGACACTCTAACTAATTGGTAGAGTGTCATATTTAAAAATCAAACTGGAAAGTTTTCTTCTGCACAGCATGACTTATTGGCGGAGGCCTGCCTTTTGCGATTTTCTGCCCATCACTGTTAAATCCATAAATTCGCATACATTTATCGTAAAAAAATCTGTATTTTCTGCCGTAATTACAAAATTCTTTAGTATTTGAATCAGCCTCAGACGAGCAATATTCATATGCTTGTGAATAATTCTCATAAAAGACCGTGTTTTCAGCTTCTTCGTCATAACCATATTTATGCATGCAATCAAGATAATATGCCTCAAAAGTCCTGCCATAATTACACTGCCTTTTTGCCTGCTGGCCAGCAACCGGAGAGCATGTGTTATATGCGTGAGTATACTCATCAGCAAATGCCAAAGATGGAAATATAGCCATATATAAAGGGAAAAAATATTTATAAAAAGATGAAATTCTCAAAATACCCCCCATATAATATTTAAGACTTAACTATATAAACGTTACTCTATATCAAACCATTATCTA
>JAOIVE010000088.1 GCA_028223895.1 Rickettsiales bacterium | reverse complement strand
GTATCACCTGCTGCAATACCATAACCTGATGAAACCCCTATTCCAGTCCCAACACCGCTAACAGAACCAGTTGAGGTTGCTATACCCATATCTGTAATCACACATGTATAGCTATATGTGCTTAATTTTGTTTGTATCTGAACAGAGTCATTTTCTGTATAATCACTCAAACTTACCGTATCTATTGTATATGGCAGCAAGGATGTTGGCGGACTTGTTTGCGATTCAAGCCAGGTTATTGCATCACGCGTACAAGATTCCGTCACCTGAAAAACTTCCGAATTAATTGCCTTATGAGTTGCAACAACAGATTCTTTTAAAGAAATATTTAACAAACCTATGCCCATAAGATTTATGGCAACCAGAACCAACATGGCCGATATTAAAATATTTCCTCTTTCACTGTTTTTTGCATATATCATATAAAACACCTCCAATTTAAGAGGCAAATTAAACTAATCACTGCACATTCCTCACATTAATAGTCGCATTAAATTCATCTCGATGATACATATCGTCTGCTGTTAAATTATAATTTCCAACATTATATGAAGGTTTAGTATAATTTTGTGTAGCAACCCTTTTTGCAGTGCTGCGAAATGTCAGGCTTATATCAACCGTTTTGGGAATAGAATCTGCATTTAGATCCGATCCTACAACTTGAAAATCTTCAATATAATCAGCAACTACAGCGCCAGTATTAGTAGCCACCCATGATGCGCCATCCCACTGAGAAAGATCCAGAAAAAGAGCCTGCCTTGTCACCGGAGATGTTCTGGCCGCCGTATAATAACGCATACTCAAACGCTCAGTAGTGCTTTTATCATATATTATTGTTACCTCATCACAACATGCATCACCGCTATCTGTAATAGATATAGGAGTAGCTATTGTCCCATATGTAGAAAACAGGCTTGCATCCACCGCCTTATAACCGGCCATTCTTATATCCCTTGAAAGAAGTTGCAAAGAAGAAATACCACTTTCGTGAACCTGGGAAAATGCAGCTATACGGTTATACTGCCTGGAAACCATTACATATGTTGAATAGGTTGCAGCTAATATAACAGATCCAACCACCATGGATAAAAGAAGCTCTAAAAGGCTATATCCAGAGCAGCCATTCTTATTATCTGAAATATTTATAAATCTTGATAAAAAACTTATCATGATTATCCCCCAACAACCCCTTATAATACTATGATATCAAATTTTGTAACAATAGTAATGCATTTTATGCAATTTGATGACATTTGGAGAGCTTTGTATAAATTAGCAAAATAATTCTTATTACCCGGATTATCCGCTTTGATTTGCACCATCTTCTTTCACATTATACTGAATAAGTGACATGATATAATCCAGACTCTCAACTTTTCCAGGATATTTATCGGCTCTGTCTACAAGTTCTCGACAAAGGAAGTCTGCCTGATTTTTAGTAAGATAAATGCCCCCAACCTTTAACTCCTGAGGGTTTTTACGCAATATTCCAACCAATATAACAGTCGCGACAAAAAGATTTTCAGGTAATCCAGTTTTTTTATAAAGAGCTTTTATACCGCGATTTGTCTCATCAAAAACCAAAGTTCTTATATTTATGATCGGCGTTTGAGTTTTTCTTGCTATACATGCCTCAAAAATAGCTAAATTTCCCATACATAAAGCATATATAGGAGCTAAATCCTCAGCAATCTTCATTTTATCCATTATCATACGAAAATGAGCATAGTCTCTTTCTGTTGTTTTCATGCCAATCATTTTCATGACTGTAACATCCTGACCTCTTTTAACAACAGATCCAACTTTATCAAATACATCTCTGTGCTTATCGGCAAGTTTATTATAAATTGCGTCCGATATCGTACTTGTTAAACGCTCAACAATGCTTATAGGAAGAGAATCTCTGGTTATAACGGATTCCATTATCTCTTCTTTTTCAGCAAATTTTTCAACGATTTTATCATATCCCTCGCTTGAAACAGCTGCCGATTCATTCTTTAGAAGAGAGTCAACAACATCCTCATTCGATGTTTCAATCAAAGCATTAGATACGCCTTCAGCAACATTACTTCTTTTTGATATTGCAACCTGCTTTTCTGAATCATTTGAAGATGTAATTATCTCGATTAAATCTTCGTCGGTTAAAACTTCGGAGAATTGTAATATAGGTATGGATACTTCACCAACATCAGCTGCAAGTACGCGCACTACATCTTCAGATACGTCATCCATATCCTTTATAGCATCAGATAAGGCTTTGCGTATTTCTATTTTTGTATCTTTTACTAAACTTCGGAAAATCTGGGTTACAAACTGCATATCCTCAGCTTTAAACCCGCCTGAACTGTAATAATCAGAAATTTTTTGGGTAACTTCCAACTTTTTCTCATCGTCACTCTTTATCAGCTTCTCAATATCTGAAGCAGTTAAATTTAAACTTTTTCCGCCTGTTTTATCATCACCTGACATTGTTGAATAATTACCTAAAATGAGTTCAACTAACTAGTACATTCAACAACAATAAACCAGAATTCTTAAATATTTCTTAATGTCATGTAACATTA
>JAOIVE010000087.1 GCA_028223895.1 Rickettsiales bacterium | reverse complement strand
GATGACCTTTTTGAACTTGAAATGGATGATATAAAAACAGATGAAAGTCGAGATGAAGGTTTTTCTCCCACCGGACAGGATGCAAAAAATAATTCAGAACGTGATTACGACAGCGATGACAGCATGTCATCTATTGATGAAGATGCAGAGAGTATAGAAATATATGCAGAGATTGCAAAAAAAGGAATAATTAATGAAAATGGATCTATTGATTATGACAATTGCAAAAAAAGAGAGACTAAGCTCGAGTCTGAAATTATTGCTCAATTATGTGACGATACAGGAACGCAATTCATACAAAGTTTAAGTGAAGCCATAATAAAAAATAGCATGGTAGCCATATTACACGAACTCATTAAAATGCGTGATGATGATGGCAACTTCACTAAAATTAATGAAATTGGTGAAGATATTATAGCTAAACCTCTTGATTTAGCAGTTGAATCAAGCAATGAAATAGCTGCTGCCTTATTAGAAAAACTTGGAGCAAAAAGGTCTATAATAAGGCAAAATAGTAATGAATTTAAAAAATTTACAGAAGAGTTAGAGTTAAAAAAAACTCCAACAAAAAACTCTTCATATTTTCGTGACATAGAAAACACAGAAAGGTGTAAAGAAGAGTCTTCACAAGAATCAGGATCTTCCCCCTCCACTTCCTTTGCTGAAGAGTATCTAAGAAGAAGCTCATCAGCAAAAAGCAGCCCGGCCAGGGCAATCACACCAAATGGACTTAGGCGAGAAGGAAGCGGAAGAAGTTTATTCGATTAGTTATCATTTCCATTCCAGCTGCCGAACCCATAAACGTAAATTCCACAATTTACGCTTTCGGATGCAACGTTATAGCCATGGCTTTTTGATAAGTCATGGCAATTTGCAGGAGCAGCTGGATTTGTCCCATTAGTTCCATAAATAATTCCGGTATTCACCCAGCCATCATCCATTTTCATATCGATATATTCAGCCTGCTTTGGAGTAAATATAGGCCCCGCTAAACTACCATCCAAACTACCGCGATGAGCAAATATAGCCATAACATTGCTTCTTCCTGACTGCACGCCAAATTCATATCCGGCTTTTGGAAATTTTGATTGATATACATTAACACCAATTTGCGAATACGAGCCTGCCAAACCACTTAAAGTATTCGGAAACATCCCAGCAAGATTCATATGATTCCATGCGCGATATCCTTCTGTATTCAATGTCCATATGCCATTTCCATCTCCGTTACAAACACCTGTACTAACACAGCTTGATCCCCAATAGAAAGAAGCTTTGGAAAGATCTCCCGGTAATTGGCCATAATAATCGGTGAAGCTATCTACTGCATATTTTATTTTTTTGATATCTCCAACCACTGCCTGCAAACGAGACTTTTTCACCAGATCTTGCCCAACAAGCACTCCTGACACAATTAGGGATATCACAACTATAACTATAGATAGTTCAACCAGCGAAAAACCATTTTTATTTTTTGATGTTTTTTTACAGAATAATAACATATCTCCCCCTTAAGGGATTATATCACAATCGGCAAATAAACTCAAAATAAACTACCTTCCCTTTCCTTTATCTTCACCTTTTTTGCCTTCCTCTTTATCTCCCTCTTTAGGCTCGGCAGCCAATACTCGCTCCCGCAATATTGCCTCTGTTCTTTGCCCTAAAGGTTCAGCTCTTGCAGGCTCGGCGGCATTATTAGGCTTTTCAGACTTTTTTTCCTCCTGCTCATTCAGATAATTAACAGTTGCCTCCATAGCATCATTTGCAGCTAAGAGACCAACATATATTACCCCTACAGCGCCTGCCTTTGCCGCAGAAACCGTAGCTGTTCTTGCCGCCACCCTAGGATCAACGAAATTTCTTGCAATATCAGTTGCTATTTCTTTTAGGCTATATCCCTTTGCAGCTTGCGATGCCGCCTTATTTAAAGGTCCTCCAACTGCACCAGCAATAGCTCCTGCAACAGCAGCCTCTTTATATCTATCGGCCGTAGATTTTTCTTTATCATCTTCCTCGCCTGCTTTTTGCATTCCACTCATCATACCGGCATATGCAATACTTGATGGGAGATTTTTAGCAGAAGCAACTGCTCCATATCTTAAAACAGATGCAGCATCTTTTTGAACTACTGCTCTACTGGCTTTTGCCAGCTCATATCCCATATTCTTTGCCATCGCATCTCCAACCTTCTTTTCCTGAAACCAGGAAGCAACTACCGCAGGGGTTTCTGCAAAATTAATAGCAAGAGATTCAACAGCTAACTTTTCTGTCTCACCAAGCCCAGCTTCTTTTGTCTTTTTAGAAACAGCAATTGCAGCAGGAGCTCTCAAAGATGCCAGTCCTAACGAAGCAGATAATGGCTTTACTGGTGAATATAAAGTTCTAGGATCTTTTCTAACTTGTGCCAACACTTCCCTACCCGGAACATCAGAGGAGCCAGAACTCACAGCAAAAAAAAATGGAGAAGCACCCAAAGCAGTAAGAGGCAAAGCCCCCATCTGCGTCAGCGCCCTATAATCATCCGGATTATATTTTTTGCTATTAGAGGAATTATTTGGAACTGACTTTTCGCTATTAGAACAATTCTC
>JAOIVE010000086.1 GCA_028223895.1 Rickettsiales bacterium | reverse complement strand
CTGCCATTATTACCCAATTCTTTTTCAGCATTACTTATTGCATTTTTCACGGTTTCTTTATTTAAAGGATCACCATCTTTAAATTTTATATTTTTTAAAGTTTGTGGAAAAGGTTCAAAAGCTTTACATACCTGACTTGCCGGCCTTTTATCATTAACAATTACTGCTAAAAGCTGCAACGCTGCAATTAAGCCGTCACCCGTTGACATATAGTCACGCAATATGATATGCCCGCTTTGTTCTCCACCAACATTATAACCTTGCTCGCGCATATATTTTGAAACATAACGATCACCAACTTCTGTTCTATGCAGATTTAGTCCTAATGTCTCTAAATAGCGCTCAAGCCCCATATTTGACATAGAAGTTGCAACTATACCACCACCTTTAAGACTGCCTATCTCTAATTGATGCCTGGCAATAATAGCCATTATCTGATCACCATCTATTACCTGGCCTTTTTCATCACAAACAACAAGGCGATCAGCATCTCCATCCAGTGCTATCCCAATATCAGCACCCTGCTTTACCACTTCCTGACATAATAGCTCTGGAGATGTTGATCCACATTTATCATTTATATTAAATCCATTAGGGCTTATTCCAATCGATTTAACCTCAGCTTCTAACTCCCATAAAATTGTTGGCCCCAAGTGATATGCCGCTCCATTTGAGCAATCTAATATAACCTTTAATCCATCCAATGTATAATTACGCGGAAATGTATGTTTTACAAATTCAATATATCTTCCAGGAGCATCATCAAGCCTTTTAGCTCTACCCAGTTTTGAAGGATCAGCAAGTTTTACCTTCTCATCTCCAGATATTCTTTTTTCTATTTCCAACTCAACTTCATCTGATAATTTTAACCCAATATTATCAAATAGTTTGATGCCATTATCATGATATGGGTTATGTGATGCCGATATCATAACTCCCAAATCTGCCCTTAGCGACCTTGTTAACATCGCAACTGCAGGAGTTGGCATAGGCCCAACCAGAACTACATTCATCCCAACAGAAACAAATCCAGCAGTTAAAGCTGATTCAATCATATATCCAGAAAGCCTTGTATCCTTTCCAATCACCACTTTATGCGGGTGACCACCATTAGTAAAATATGAACCAGCTGCCTGGCCAACTTTCAGAGCTATATCGGGCGTCATAGGAAAACTATTTGCTGTTCCCCTAATACCATCAGTTCCAAAATATTTTCTTTTCATAAATTTCCTTCTTTAGAACAAGAAAATTGGCCATAGCAAAATAAAAAAATCTATTTTCTTTTACGTATTGGCACATATTTTCTGTGTGCAGATCCTGTATATAGCTGCCTTGGGCGGCCAATTTTCTGCATTGGATCTTCTATCATTTCTTTCCATTGTGCAACCCAACCAGAAGTTCTTGCAATTGCAAAAAGTGCTGTAAACATCTGCGATGGAATGCCCATAGCCTTGTAGATTATACCTGAATAAAAATCAACATTCGGATATAATTTTCGCTCTACGAAATATTCATCTTCTAAGGCAATTTTTTCAAGCTCTTTGGCAATTTGCAGCATATGATCATTTGATTGCCCAAGCTCATCTAAAACATCATGGCATGTCTTGCGCAATACAGCAGCTCTTGGGTCATAATTTTTATAAACCCTATGTCCAAATCCCATAAGACGGAACGGGTCTTTTTTATCCTTAGCTTTAGCAATAAATTCAGGTATATGCTTTACGTCGCCAATCTCTTCAAGCATATGAATAACCGCTTCATTTGCTCCTCCATGGGCGGGCCCCCATAGTGAGGCAATTCCAGCGCTTATGCAGGCAAATGGATTTGCTCCGGAAGATCCGGCAAGCCTTACGGTGGAGGTCGAAGCATTCTGCTCATGATCTGCATGCAATATAAATATCATGTCCATTGCTTTTGCAAGAGTCGGGCTAACCTTATAATTTTCAGCTGGCGTTGAAAACATCATATGCAGGAAATTTTCTGCATAGCTCAAAGAATTATTAGGATAAACAAAAGGATGTCCTATAGAATATTTATAAGCCATAGCAGCAAGCGTAGGAATTTTTGCTATCATGCGATGCCCGGCAAGAACTCTTTCTTCTTCACTTCTAATATCTAAAGAGTCATGATAAAAAGCCGATAATGAAGCAAAAGCACCGGCTAAAATACCCATAGGATGTGAATATCTGGGAAATCCTCTATATAAGAACTGAATCTGCTCATGAACCATTGTATGTTCAGTTATATCTCTATCAAAATTTTTATATTGCTCTTTGTTTGGCAATTCCCCATCTAACAGCAAATAACAAACTTCCAGAAAGTCACTTTTTTTAGCAAGCTCGGCAATATCATATCCCCTATAGCGCAATATTCCCTCGTCACCATCGATATAGGTAATTTTAGATTCACACGATGCTGTTGACATAAATCCAGGATCAAATGTGAAATAATCAAGATCGCCATAAAGATGCGTTACATCAATTACACTTGGCCCTTCAACTGCTTTTTTTATTTCACAATCAATATGTTTTCCTGTACCTGAAATCTCTATCCTTGCAGAGCCTTTTTTGTCTTTCTTAACCGTCTTCATGACAATTCCC
>JAOIVE010000085.1 GCA_028223895.1 Rickettsiales bacterium | reverse complement strand
GGTAGATGCGGCTTGCGATAATGGAGCCGATTATCTGGGATTTGTGTTTTTTGCGCCATCTGTAAGAAACATATCGGCAAATGATGCTAAAATATTGATAGACAATGCAGCATCAGATATTGAAAAAGTAGGAGTTTTTGTTAATCCTGAAGATAATTTTCTAGATGAGGTTTTAAGCGTAGCACCGCTTGATATTATTCAACTTCATGGCACTGAAAGCCATGAAAGAGTAGTTTACATAAAAAAGAAATATGGCAAAAAAATAATAAAAGCAGCTGCTATACGAGATTGTGATGACATAGTACGCGCAAAGGGATACTCTGATATATCTGATATGCTATTATTTGATGCAAAAGTTCCTTCATCTGAAGTTCCGGGAGGCAATGGGGTATCTTTTGACTGGGAGTTATTATCTAATCGTAAATTTGATCTGCCATGGTTTTTATCTGGTGGAATAAATATTGATAATGTAATTGATGCTTTAAATATTAGCCATGCAAAAATGGTTGATGTTTCTTCTAGCTTAGAGAGTAAAGCTGGTATAAAAGATGTCGGTTTGATAAAAGAATTTTTACATAAGGTAAAAATTAGCGGCGCGTAAAATATGCTATATTATTAATAGCAAAAAATACTTAGGTGCTATGCGCGAAAAAGAGAGTTAATATGAGCAACAAATATAATCAGCCTGATAAAGATGGGCATTTTGGCAAATATGGAGGCAGATATGTTGCCGAGACTTTAATGCCTTTAATTTTAAAGGTTGAAGAGGCTTATGAAGAGGCTAAAAAAGATCCTGAATTTTATAAAGAGCTTGATTATTATATGACCAATTATGTTGGTCGGCCAAGCCCTCTTTATTTTGCATCAAGCCTTACCGAGCATCTTGGTGGTGCAAAAATATATTTTAAACGCGATGAATTAAACCATACTGGTGCTCATAAGATTAATCACTGTATTGGGCAGATATTGCTGGCCAGGCGCATGGGCAAAAAAAGAATTATAGCAGAAACCGGAGCTGGTCAGCATGGCGTTGCAACATCTACGGTATGTGCATTATTTAACATTCCTTGCGTTATTTATATGGGCGCAAAAGATGTTGAACGGCAAAAGCCTAATGTTTTTCGTATGAAATTATTAGGTGCAGAAATTGTACCAGTAGAATCTGGCTCTGGCACATTAAAGGACTCAATGAATGAGGCAATTCGTGATTGGGTTTCAAATGTTGAAGATACTTATTACCTTATTGGAACGGCAGCTGGCCCACATCCATACCCTATGATGGTGCGTGATTTTCAATCTATAATAGGGCGTGAGACAAAAGAGCAAATTCTAAAGCTTGAGGGAAGGTTGCCTGACTCACTTGTGGCGTGCATTGGTGGTGGATCAAATGCTTTAGGGCTGTTTACCGATTTTATCGATGATAATGATGTTGAAATGATTGCAGTTGAAGCTGCAGGAAAAGGGCTTGATACTCAAGAGCATGCAGCATCGATAAGTAAAGGTAGTTTTGGAGTTTTACACGGAAATGCTTCTTACTATTTGCAAGATGATGATGGGCAGATTAAAAATGCTCATTCAATTTCAGCAGGGCTTGATTATCCGGGAATTGGCCCTGAACATTCATATTTAAATGATATAAAGCGTGTGAAATATGAATCTGCAACTGATGATGAAGCATTAAATGCGTTTAAGCTATGTGCTAAAAAAGAGGGTATATTACCTGCTTTAGAGCCATCACACGCACTGGCATATGTAATTAGACAAGCTCCAAAATTACCTAAAGATCATATTATGGTAATGAATTTATGTGGACGCGGAGATAAGGATATTTTCACTATCGCAGAGGCTTTGGGAGTAGATATTTAATGACATTGCGTATTAAAAATAAATTTGAAGATTTAAAAAAACAGGGTAGGGCAGGTTTAATTACTTTTACGATGGCCTATGATCCTGATTTGGAAAAATCTTTGGAAATATTTAAATCATTGCCTGAATCAGGGGCTGATATAATAGAAATTGGTATGCCGTTTTCTGATCCTTCAGCTGACGGAGTTGCCATACAGGAAGCTGGAAAAAGAGCTTTGAAATCCGGGGCAAAGTTAGCCGGAGTTTTGGGTATGGTGGCTGAGTTTCGTAAAGGTGATAACGAGACTCCGATTATTATAATGGGATATTATAATCCAATTCAGCATTATGGTTGCGATAAATTTCTTAAGGATGCAAAAAAATCAGGTGTTGATGGATTAATAATTGTTGATCTGCCGCTTGAAGAAGATAAAGAATTTTTTGCTTTGGCAGAATCTGAAAATATATCGCTGATAAAGCTTATCACTCCAACCACAAATTCTGAACGTTTGGAAAAAATATTAAAGCGTGCCAGTGGGTTTTTATATTATGTTTCCGTCGCTGGAATTACGGGGCAAAAATCAGCTACAACTGAATCTGTAAAAAAATCTATAGATATGATTAAAAAACATACTGATTTGCCGGTGGCTGTTGGTTTTGGAATCAAAGATGCTAAATCAGCATCTGAAATGTCTAAAGTTGCAGATGCTATAATTGTAGGTTCTGCTTTGGTAAAATGTGTAGAGAAAAACGACGATTCCGTTTTGAGCCTGGTAAAAGCTTTACGCGATGCAATTTCAGTAAATTAGACATATTTATCAATTATCAACTTGATAGTGTAATAAAATATCAACTATACTAACATTCAGA
>JAOIVE010000084.1 GCA_028223895.1 Rickettsiales bacterium | reverse complement strand
TGATTAAATTCTTTATCAATAATTTGCCTATTGAAGCCAGTTAGAACTGTATATGGATATCCTTTGATTTTTCTATAATGTTGATAGTCTATATGATTGTATTTTGAATTAACAGATATAGTTCCGGAGTTTTCTTCAAAAGGTGAATTTGATGAAAAGAGTTCTTTATAGTAATCGCTAGCCGGATTTATATCATTATCAGTTGATTGCATAACAATTCTATATTCATTATCCAAAATTATAAAACTAACCTGCTTTTCTGATAGGTTATTTTTGACTCTCTCTGTTAGCTCTATAATATTGAAGCCTACAACAATTGCTCCTAAGTAATTATTATCTTTATCAACTATACCTGTTCCAGCAGGAATTACCCATTTTCCGCTTGGGTTGCCCACAGCAGGCTTCGACACCTGTAAAGTCCATGGATGTTTAGGACTCTTCCAGGTGTATTCGCGGTGAGACATATCAGGAGGGCTTTTAGATATGCCATTTTTGCTATTCACTAATTGCAAGTTATTCGGAGCTACCCAGTCAAAAAGCGACCAAGAAAATAAATTCTGTGCTTTATATTGAGTGCCCGAAGTCTTGCGAAATAAATTTAGAATATATTGCAAATCATTAGAGCCATGTTCTGCAATCTGTTTTCCCATATAAACTGATATACGATTTGTGTAATCAAAGGCTTCCTCTAGATTCTTCTCAATGCGCTTTGCCTCAAGTGACAATATATGTTTATTACTTTTTTGCTGGGAGGTGTAAATAACAGAGGTCATGAACGCTATCATAACCAACAAAATAACGACAACGATAATCGAAAAAATGAAATAATCTCGTGATAGTGACGGCCTTTTCATACTAATATATTACATCGCCATTTAAATTTAAGTGCGATTACTATAATAGCTAATTATTAATAAATAGTTAACAGGCATGAATTTAAGTTCAAATATTTTTTGCTCCTATAACAGCAAAGGCATCTTTTGATGAGGATAATATAGACAATAAATTTGCCAGGTATATTTACAATAGATCAGTTAAATAAATCTATAAGCGACTTATAATACGCTGGCGCTGTGACTGCTGCTGTTTTTCTGCCTCCTCTTTGATTTTAGGAGCTTTGTCTCTGAAGCGCTCAGTGCCGTTGCTACCGGTGTTATAAAAAATTAAAGCAGAGCTGCCTGTTTTATCAACAGAGTCTTTTTCTGATTCTATATTTTGAGTCTTTGACTTTAAAGAACCTATCGGCACCCGGCTACTCATAGCTTGCAGAAAATCTTCTGTAAACTCAGCCATATCAGCACCATGAGCATTTGACTCTTCTTTGAAATATCTCATATCAACTAAACTTTCAAAGATATCCGAATTAACTCCATTTTTTCTTAAAAAATATGCTATATCTCTAGCTGTTTTGTTGCCACTTACAAACTCTTTATGCAACCATCCTCCTAAACCTGCGGCACCCGCACTTTCGGGATACAATGCATCTTCTGCTTTTTCATGCACATTGCTAGCAAAAATCATTACGCGAGCTATTTCCATAAAATTATGCGGACAAATAAGCATATGGTCGCCGCCAAAAGTTGGATTATCACCTTCTGCAGCTTTTTTTAGCCATTTTACGCTTTCCTGACTTGAAGAAAATGCGCCCAAACCATTTACAGGATTTTTGTTATGCTCATATCTAACTCCATCATACCCCAGATCATTTGCTAAAGTTGAATTTGCAACATCGAAGCAACCATATAAATCTGAGCTTATTTCCTGTTTCTTCTCAAAAACCCTGCTATAAATATTTGGGAAAAGTTCTGCCAATAATTCTTTATTTTCATCTGATATCTTTTCAGGATTAGCCAAGGCCATATTAACCATTGCGCTTGCAGCAAGAGTTGATCCGGCAGAAGGCTGATTAAATGTAGATTCTGCTTTAATATCAGGATTTTGATATAACAATTCCATTTCTTCTAACTTTGCAGACATTAAACCATGAACTGATCCCATCATAGGACGAGTGACAGTTATGGTAATATTGCGTTCATCAGATTCAAGAATAACACCCATATTTGCTAAAGAATCTTTGTGTTTTTCCAGGAATACAAGCCCCTTTTCCTGCTCAACATCTTTAATTAATTCAAGAACTTCTTCAATAGATTTTGGATTAGTAGAACAATAAAATCCACCTTTTTCTAAAGTATCAATAAATGATAATAAATCGCGATCTTTTTCCCAATATGCTATTTCACATTTAGTTTCTTTTGCTGCTTCAAGAATATAAGACAATTTTTCCAGCGGCATTATTTTACCATTAGGAATAGGAATCCAGGGAATAACGCTACCATCTTTACTTCCAAGCAATGTTATATCATATGTTCCAATATGTATCTGGCTATTGCGTAATATGCTCAATGTTTGAAGAAAGCCAAATGCAAAACTACCCGAACTTGGGCAAATCATTGGCTTATCTTTATAAGTCATCCATATTGCCAGATGCAACGAATCAACATATTTCTTTATGCCATAAGGCCTTTCGATACCGCAATCTACAAGAAATTGTCGGCGATACATACTAAGAACAGCTTGCGCGTCCTTTGCATCCTCACTATCTCCTGCTGAAGCTCTTTTTTCTAATATTTTTAGCTTATTATAAACAGGTTCCATATATTCCCAATAATAGCCTAAAGCTGCATGACCTTTAATTGCACCACCATATTCAGGGTAGCCACTATAAATATAGGTTTCCTGCCCGGTAAATTTGG
>JAOIVE010000083.1 GCA_028223895.1 Rickettsiales bacterium | reverse complement strand
TAGATGCGCAAAAAGAAGCTGAAATAAAAAATAATATAAAAAATATTATTAAAAATGCTGAGAATGAGGCTTTTGGACAAAATTCTCCTCCATCTGGCTTTAAACAAAAAGCTAAAGCCTTGTTTAAAAAAGGATCTGATAAAGGGTATGGAAAATATCTTATGGTAGGAGGCGGAGTTGCCGCTCTTGCTATAAGTACCGCTGCAATTGTTGGAACAGGAGGCGCTGCTGCGCCTTTAGTATTTTTAGGCGCTGCGGCTGCCTGTTCAACAGTGTCATTTGCCGGAACAATTATGGATAAGGATCATGATAGTAGCAAATTTACCAAAGATATTGTTATTATGATGCGAGATAATAATGCAATAAAAGAAGAGGCACAAAATAACAGTTCTTTATCAGCGCAAAGGCAGCAGGAAATAATAAGAAAATGCGATGAAAATCACGATAAGTTACAGCAGGATTTAAGACAAAATCTTGAGAAGAAATTTGGTCTAAAAGATAAAGATAATAAGAATATGGATAAAACTGCAAACGGCTTTTCAAAAGCATCTTTAGCATGCACAGCTTTTAATGTTGTTACAAAAGGAGAGGCGGTTATTTCAGGAGTAGGGTCTGTTTTGCATGCGGCAGGAGCATTTACCGGAGCTATTGGTACTAGTTTGGGTGTAGTAAGTAATGGTATTCGTAAAGCAGCACATTATCATGAAGTTAGGAGCTGGAGGCCTTCTCGTAATGCTGTTGCGCTATCAATTCGTGGTATGTCACAAGAGCTGGGATTGGAGCCTGATAAAAAAATTGAGAAATGGGGAAAACAGGCAGATGCAGCCCAGATAAAAGCGCAAGCAAAAGAAGCGCAAAGTCAAGCTGATCTGCAGCAGGTTGAGCAGTCAGAGACAAGATCATCATCGATCAAAAAGAAAATAGGAATTGCCGCCGGTGGTATAGGAGCAGCAGCGGCTGCTGCAGTATCAATATCTCCTGAAATTATGGATTCTTTATCTGTAATTTCAGATTTTGCGACTGTTGGTGCAGATGTTGCTGCCAATGTTGCTGTTATGGGAGCTGCAGGTTTGGCTATGTCTGCAACAATGGTAGGCGTTGGTATTGCCAATAAGATTAATGAGCGAAGAACGCAAAAAGAAGAAAAGAGCTGGGTAGAAAAAGTAACTAGCCCTGATATAACTCCAGCAATTGATCGTAGTCAGTCTGATAATTCTATGATGAGAATAATATTGCCATTAATTATATTATTTGAGCAGCTTACAGATTTTACTCTATGAAAAAAACTCCACCAAGAATATTATCCATAGCCGGATCTGATTGTAGTGGCGGTGCTGGTATACAGGCAGATATTAAAGCCATAACCGTTTGTGGTGGGTATGCGTCAACTGCAATAACTGCCTTGACTGCTCAAAACACGCAAGGCGTTTTTGGCATTCATGAAATTCCAAATGGCTTTATTGCCCAGCAGATAGACCTTATTTTATCAGATATTGGCGCTGATATTATAAAAACAGGAATGTTGTGCAACCGGGAAATCATAGAGACTATATCCTATATATTAGAGGGATATTCACAAATACCAATGGTTATTGACCCTGTTATGATATCAACAAGCGGTTCTACTTTACTTGATCCAAAAGCAATTGAATCGCTAAAGGAGTTGTTGATAGCAAGAGCGTTGGTTGTTACTCCAAATATTCCAGAGGCTGAGGTTTTATATGGCAAAGAGATTAACTCTGAGGATGATGTGCAGGCTGCTGCAGAATATATAAAAAAATTGGGTGCTGCTAATGTGATAATCAAAGGCGGTCATTTTGGAGGTGGCAATGTCAGGGATAGTTTGCTAAGTGATGATGGTTTTAAGTTTTTTACCAGTAAACGCATAGAAACAAATAATACTCATGGGACGGGATGTAGCTTTGCTTCTGCCCTTTCTACCTTTATTGCAAAGGGTATTTCAATAGAAAACAGCGTTCAAAAAGCACATGATTTTGTCCATAATGCTATTTTAACAGCTCCTGATTTGGGTAAGGGTTGTGGTCCGATTAATTTTATATAATAGATAAAACTAAGCAATAATTCGAGTATCTGAAATAGTATTACATTTTAGTATTTGGTTATCTAAGTTGACTAATATTTTATATGCCAGTGCTCTTTGATGTGTGTTACTAGTATTTCCTCTACCCATAGTGTCGAAAGCAAAGTTTAAATTATTCTTTAATGTAAGTTTCTCAGGATTCTGACTTTCCCAAAATTTTTTTGCATCTTCTAAGCTCAGATATTCTTTACTGTTCTGTGCAAACAACACTCCTCTGAGTTTAATAATATCTGAAGATAAGCATTTAAATGCTTCTATAAAATCGTTATCATAAATATTTTTATCTATGCTATTGTTTAAGAAGATAACAGCTTCCATAATTCCGCCATTTTTATTTTCCTCTTCATTTTGAGAAAATCCGAAATATTCATCCTTAATATAAGGTTTTTCCCAATCAATGTCAGTTAGAACGTTGATTGCTTCAAACCAGTCTTGAATTGGCATAAATTTTTTCCTTATTTTATTTTTCTTACTTATATAGCAGACACATATTAAAGTTATATTTCATAATTATATAAATGCAGATTATGTCCGTTAAGTTTGAGCCATTTGCAGTGGGTTTTGTAATTAGGCATTAAGCTTTGAACCTGTTTCCAGAATTCAGGGCTGTGATTCATATGTTTTAAGTGAGATACTTCGTGGGCGATAACATATTTAAAGACTTCCTCCGGTGCTAAAACCAGTTTCCAGCAAAAGGATAAATTGCCATTTGAAGAGCAGCTACCCCAGCGGCTTTTTGTATCTTTAATAGAT
>JAOIVE010000082.1 GCA_028223895.1 Rickettsiales bacterium | reverse complement strand
CATATAACATCTTAATAGTAGATGATGATGTTAAGCATCTGCATTCAATGGAACATTTTATAAGTAGTAAGATGAATTATCGTGCCAATGTGGCAAGTGGTGGAAAAGAAGCTATAGATATATTAACTTCTAGTGATTCTAAGGATATTGATTTGGTTTTGTTAGATTTATCAATGCCAGATGCCGATGGAATAGAGGTTTTAAATGCGGTTAAGCCGGTTAATCCAAATCTGCCTATCATAATTAGAACAGGATATGATGACGTGAATATGGCCGTTGATGCTATGAAGGCCGGTGCATCTGATTTCATGCGTAAGCTTGATAGTCCAAGCGAGCTTGAAAACAGAATACATAAAGCTTTAAGAACCCATGTTTTAAATGATGAGCTTAATAAACTTAAAAAAGGTGGAAGTAATAAGGTTTCATTTGATACTATCATTGGAAAGAGCAGGGCTATAACAGAAATGATATCTTTGGGAGAAAAAGTTTCTCAGTCATGCATACCGGTTTTAATAGAAGGTGAAAGTGGATCTGGTAAAGAATTGCTGGCAAGAGCTATTCATAATGCAAGTGATCGTTCAGAAAAACCTTTTGTTGCGGTAAATTGTGGAGCAATACCAGCTAATCTTGTGGAAAGCATATTGTTTGGTCATGAAAAAGGTGCATTTACAGGTGCTATATATAAAACATTTGGTAAATTTCGTGAGGCCGATGGAGGAACTTTGTTCCTTGATGAGGTAGGGGAGTTGACTCCTGATATTCAGGTGAAATTGCTTAGGGTTCTGCAGGATGGAATAATAGATCCTGTCGGCGCAGATAAGCCAATTAAGGTTGATGTGCGATTAATATCTGCAACTAACAGAGATCTTGCATTAGAGGTCAAAGAGCATAATTTTAGAGAGGATTTATATTATCGTTTAAATGTATTTCCTATATATGTGCCGCCTCTTAGAGATAGAAATGGCGATATAGATTCAATGGTAAATTACTTTATCCAGAATTTCTCTGAAGCTGAAGGTAAGAAGATAAAGGGGATTTCTCAGGAAGTTAAAGAACTTTTTTCTAAATATAGTTGGCCTGGAAATATAAGGCAGTTAAAAAACACTATCTTTAGAGCAGTTGTATTATGTGATCGCGATATGCTTGATATATCGGATTTCCCGCAAATAGTAAAAAGTAATAATTCAATTACCATGAGTGCTGAGGATCAAGGAATATATAGCCTTAAGGGAGGAAATACTCTATTATTGCTCGACGAGGCAAATACGTTCAAGGCATTAAGCGTGATTGAAAAAGAAGTTATAAAATTTGCTTTAGAGCATTTTAACGGTCATATGTCAAAGGTTGCAAGGCATTTGGATATAGGAAGATCTACGCTTTATCGTAAGCTACATGAATATGGTCTTGATGCTGATATATCTTCAAACTCAACAGTGCATTAGATTTATGTGTGTAGATGATATGAAGTCTAAAAATAAGGGTTTCTCACTTGTAGAGTTATCTATTGTTATAGTGGTTATGGGGCTGCTAGCTGCACTTTCTGTTGCAGGTAAGGAGCTAATCAGGCTGGCAAAAGTGAAATCCATAATTAGCGAAGTTGAGGCTTATAAGATTGCATCTGATAATTTCAAATCTCAATATAATTATTTACCTGGTGATTTAAGTAATGCGACAAGCTTTTGGGCAAGTACAACAAATGGTGATGGCAATGGTGCTATAGGGGTTACTGCATCTAATACCGGTACCGAAGTTTTTGATGCATGGCAGCAGCTAGGGTTGGCAAAGTTAATTCCTGCGAGTACTTTAACAGGAACAGGTACTGTAGCTGTGATAGGCACTAATGTTCCTGCATCTCAGAATATAGACGCCGGAGGATATTCTTTTACCTATAAAGCTCCTGGAGGGTGGTTGGATCAGTTAAGCAGATCTGTAACATCAAATAATTTAGTTTTAGGTTCGTATAATGCTTCATATGACTGGTTGTGGAATCCGGCTTTAGATCCTGAAATGGCTTATATGATTGACTCTAAGGTTGATGATGGTAAGCCTAATTTTGGTAAAGTAATGTCAGATGGAAGCTCTACTGCATGCACAACTGTAGCCTCTGGTGTTTATAATGCCAGTGTTTCCTATAGTTTGAGTAATCAGAATAAAACATGCTGGATGTTTTTTAATTTAGAATAAGTCAATCTCGTCATTATCGCTTGAGTTTTTCGACATATCTTGTGAAAATCCAATATCTTCGGCCTTTTGTATATATCCATGGCTCAAAAGGTGATTAACAAATGATTCCTGTAATTCACCAAGGCGAAATTCAGATAATAATATTTTTGCAAAATCCTTATCCAGAAGTTTTCTGCGTTCTTCTTTTGTTATATTTGGCATTGATGCTTCTAATTCATTATCTAAATATCCTACAATAGCCTTCATTATATTAATGGTTATAACTATATTCTGCGAAACTCTATCCTGAAACTGCAAGCCCATCACAATTGTAGAAAGTTCGCTCTTGGTATTTTCTATAATTTCGTGGGCGTTTTTTAATTCCTGATTTATGTCTTTATGCTGAGAAGAAATAAACCCAGATAATTTATCCAGCTCTTTCTTTGTTTTTGGATCGCTGGTATCGCTGGCAATTTTTTTTAAATATTTTGAAATATCAACTTTCTGCCCATTAATTTCTATCTGATTTTCACTATCATCTATATGCTGAATGCTATTATCAATCGCCCTTGAATATTCTGCAACCTTACTAAAGTGAACGCTTATATCATTCATGCTATTTTCAAGAAGCTCATTAACTTTAGGTAATTGTTCAGATAGCACCTCTGTAGAACAAATTTGAGATTCAGATATGCTC
>JAOIVE010000081.1 GCA_028223895.1 Rickettsiales bacterium | reverse complement strand
GCAAGAATTTCATCAAATAAGCTATTTCTTCTAAATTCATCTAAATGGGCTATTACTTCATCTAATAATAAAACTGGAGTGCTATTGTTCCATGTGGATTTAGCTCTTGCTTCTGCTAATATAATAGATAAAAGCAAAGCCTTCTGCTCACCTGTAGAACAAGACATTGCCGGCATATTTTTATCTATGTGAATGACTGACAGGTCACTTCTATGAGTACCAAAATTAGTTCTTCCATATTGCCTGTCTAATTGCCGAGCCTGATATAGCTTTTTTAATATATATTCCTCTGATTCTAAAGCTGATGAATCAGACAAAAACTCTTCTATTTCACCTTTTACTTTTATTTTAGCTTTAGGAAAAGCAGTAGGCGCTAACTTTATTGATTTAGATATCACATCAACTGCATCTAATCTTGCCGCTGCAATTGCAACTGCCTTTTCTGCCATTTTTTTCTCTAATATTGAAAGCCAGGCGGCATCACCATTTTGCTGCAGCAATTTCATACGTTCACGCATGGTATGTTCATATGAATAAACTCTCGATGCATGTTCAGAGTCAAAATTATAAACCAACCTATCAAGAAACTTTCTTCGCTCCGAAGAGCCGGATATAAAAAGGCCATCCATTTGAGGAGTAAGCCACATAACTTGAAAAACTTTTGTGAGAGCTCCCTGCCCTTTAACCTGTTCGCCGTCTATTTTAATAATTCTTTTCGTATTATCAGAAGGCGAAACCACACCAGTTCCTATAGTGCAATCTCCTTCAGGACCGTCAACTCTTGAAGATATAGCCCATGGATGAGAATTACCATTCTCATCTATTTTTCCAACTATATCTAGTTTTGATGATCTTAAACCACGGCCAGGTGATAAAAAAGATATTGATTCAAGAATATTGGTCTTACCTGCCCCATTACGACCTGTTATTACAACAGGAGAGCCATCTAACTTCAAAGAAAGCTGATTATAATTGCGATAATTAGTTAAATTTAATTCAGAAACTTTTGATTTTCGGCAATAAAGAGACGATAAAGATTTATCACCTTGTATCATCTCTTCATTTTCATATGTTACAGGCTCTTTGGTGGCCATATAATTAAATCAAATCCTCATTGGCATTATTACATATAAAACACCTGGATTGCTTGGGTCTTTTACAAGAGTTGGAGCATTTTCATCAGCAAACACAAATTGTACGATATCTCCTTCAATTCCAGACATCATTTCTAATAAATAACGAGCATTAAATCCAACTTCAAAATCACCAAAGTCATAGCTGATATCTATTTCTTCGTTCGCTGTTCCATTTTCTTCATTTGTGGCAGATAAGATAAGCTTTTGCCCTTCTATCGCTAATTTTATCGCACGAGTTTTCTCAGAAGAAATAGTAGAAACACGATCAACAGCTTTAACCAAATTTACGGTGCTAACTTCCAGAAGTTTATTATTATCCGAAGGTATAACTTTTTCATAATCAGGAAAAGTGCCATCTATTAATTTAGAAAGAATTACAGCTCCTCCAGTATCAAAACAAATTTTTGTACCAGATAAAGAAATAATTACATCTGATTCTGATTCATCAACAAGTTTTTTAACTTCAGAAACTGTCTTTTTAGGTATTATCACACCAGGTATATTTTCGCTACCTTCAGGAGCATCCAAAGATATTTTTGCCAGGCGATGACCATCAGTTGCAACCGCACATAGTTGCTTCTTATTATCTTCACCATTAATTGTGTGCAAATAAATTCCGTTTAGATAATAGCGTGTCTCCTCGGATGAAATAGCAAAACGAGGCTTTTCCAATAATTCTGTTAATTCAGATGGAGCCAAAATAAATTCATGCTCCAGATTTCCTTTATCCATAACCGGAAAGTCAGACACAGGTAAGCAAGATAACGAAAATTTACAGCTGCCAGCCTTTATTTCCACCTTGCCGCTTTGGGTTGCATTTCCAGTGAACTGTACATTAACACCATCAGGTAATTTGCGAACAATGTCATAAAATGTATGAGCAGGAACTGTTAACTCCCCTTCTTCAGAAATTTCAGCGTCAACTTGCTCTGTTATAGCTATTTCCATATCAGTTGCAGTAAGCTTTAACTTTCCTTCTTTAGCTTCCAACTTAACATTAGATAAAATCGGAATAGTGTTGCGACGCTCAACAACAGATTGTATGTGCCCAAGAACTTTAAGCAATGAAGAGCGTTCTATAGAAAATGATAATGCCGATGATGTAGTTGCCTCTGCAGCCTCTTCTACTTCTGGTGCAGTAGAGCTTAGTGCGAATTCCATAATATATATCCTATAATAGTTTTTATATTTAAAAAGCCATTTTTAATGGTGGTCGTATTAAAGATGTTCATTATATCTTGGAGAGATTACTTTTCAATGTCAACTAAACCATGCAAATAGTTTTGTTGTGGAAAACTCTGTGGAGAAAGGTGTTTGTTATATGAAAATTACAGATCTTCGTCATATTGCTCAATATCAACACCCGCATAAGCAATGCCTATAGGCTTATCTTCATGAACTATCATAAAACTAACTTCTGCCTGGAAAAATCCAGTTGTGTCATCATATTTTAAGTCTCCCACATATGCGGCATATGACTTAGATCCAAAAGTATTTTTCCATTTTTCCGTATTTTCCTGCCAAAAATCACGACTAATGGTAGATTGTCCAACATTTATTCCATGCTCATCAACAATAATTAACTCTGTATATAGACCTTCGCTTTGATCTTGAATATATTTTAAAAACTTAGAAACATCATTATCTAAAGTCTTTTTTATAAGCGTTTTCTGACTTTTTCTTATCTCACTATACCAGCGTCGGTTAAGATCTCTTTTTTCCGAAGTAGTTATATTTTCATATTTTTTATTTTGCTCAAGTATGGCC
>JAOIVE010000080.1 GCA_028223895.1 Rickettsiales bacterium | reverse complement strand
TATCTATTGACCATAAGATCTACCATTAGACCAAGGAAGTTGATTATTTCCATAGTCAGGACTTGTATCAAAGCCTGTAGGATATTGTGACTTATTTGAATTTTGTGAACCATTATAGCTAGGCTGTTGACCATAAGAAGATGGCGGAGCGCCATAAGCATTTGGGTTCTGTTGGTCGTAGTCAGGCATAGAAGGTGGTTGCCCGCCCATTATCTGATTGTAGCTAGGTGGAGGAGCATACATAGGAGCTCCATTTGCAGATTGAGGCATCATAGGTGGCATAGGAGCGCCCATTGATGGATCATCATAACCTTGTGGCATATTTGGCATAGGAGCACCGCCCGGTATTGAGCCGTAATTTTGAGGCATCATAGGTGGCATAGGAGCACCCATTGATGGATCATCATAACCTTGTGGCATATTTGGCATGGGAGCACCGCCTGGCATTGAGCCGTAATTTTGAGGCATCATAGGCGGCATAGGAGCGCCCATTGATGAATCATCATAACCCTGTGGCATATTTGGCATGGGAGCACCGCCTGGCATTGAGCCGTAATTTTGAGGCATCATGGGTGGCATAGGAGCGCCGCCATATCCTTGCTGCCTGCCATATTGGCCTTGCATATTCATAGATTGAGAAGAGCATCTGCGCTGAGAAAGAAGAGAGTTAATTTTTTTGATACGCTCTATAGCTCTTCCTTCAGCTTTATTCATATTATAAATTGAAACCATAGCCGTAAGAGGAAACATATGCTTGACCATGAATCTATCTTCAGCGCGAGCATCTTTCTTGTGTTTTTCGGCAATTTTTAATTCAGTATATAATTGCTGACATGACATGCTTTTATCATTTTCGCGGTTAACTTCAATTACAGCCGGATTTGATGAACATGATGTTAGAAAAATTATAGCTGATGTTAAAATTAATATTCTCATTAACCTACCTTATTAGAAAACCACTTAAGCTAGATTCTACACGATAATAGACCATTCGTATATGACAAATTGTTAGGAGAGCGCGATGACGTTAATAAAAATGCTTGAAACACGCAAAGGAACAGAGGACGGATTTACCGTTAGGCAGTTTCGCTGCGGAGAGATTTATGAGATTAGAGATGGCCTTGCAAGATCATTTTTTGCAGCCGGATTTGCAATAAGACATAGCAATGATTTGCAAAAACAAAAAAAGAATAAATTTCATAAAAAATTATACAGAAAAACCAATAAACAGAGGAAAAACAATGATTTGGTTCAGGTTGTTGTGAAGAAAAAGAAAAGATTAAAAGATAATTTAGAATCATAAGGAGAACATAATGACAGCAAAATCGGGCTGGAATTTGATTTTAAAGGTTGGCGATGGAAGTGCTCCAACAGAAATATTTGCCGAAATTGAAGGCATAAAACTTACTAGTATAGAATTAGTAAGAAACTCAAAGCCGGCGGTAAATTTATCTTCTGGCGCGTGGCAAAAGCTTGAGTCTAATCAGGGGGTGTCGTCAATTATAATCAATGCAAACGGAACATTTGAAGATGGAGAAGCTGAAGAAACTTTACGTGCATATGCATTTGCCGGGACGATAAATAATTTTGAGGTTTTATATCCTAACTCAGATCTTTTATCGGGAGCGTTTCTAATTACAAGATATGAAAGACGCGCGAGCAGCACATCTTTAGAAGAATATAATATTACTCTGCAAAGCGCAGGGAATATTAATTTCACTCCCGCTTAAAATATAAAAATATTCTTAAAACAAATAATTAAAGGGAATAATAATGGCCAGCATACCATATTTAAAAATTCAAACAGCACCTGCCAGTGAACCAATTACGCTAACTGAGGCAAAAAACTACCTTAGAGTTGATGGTTCAGATGATGATACATATATAACAAATTTAATCGTCGCAACAAGGCAGGTAGCTGAAAAATATATGCATAACTCATTGATAACACAAACATGGAAAATGTCATTTGATCAATATGCTCCAACAAATGTAAATCTACAAATGGGCCCTGTGCAATCAATAAGCAGCGTAAAAATTATAACAAGAAATGAATCAGAAACCACACTTGATAGCAGCGCATATTACTTAAACGCAGGAAATGAAAGGTTGATTTTTGATGCTTGTCCAGTCTCCCACAAAATAGAAATATTATATGTAACTGGATATGGCGATGCTGCAAGCGATGTTCCAGAGCCAATAAGAAATGCAATATTAGCGCATATGGCAGCCATATATGATGACAGGGCAGGGGGAGATGTTATCCCGCAGCAATCAAGAGAACTATATAACGCATATAGATTATTAAGAGTTTAAGGGAGTAAGGTTTATGGCTAATTTTATTTTTGAGCTGCAAAAAGCAATATTTACAGCCTTAAGCGCTGATGGGACTTTGTCATCTATGATAAGTGGAGTATATACACATGTCCCTCAGGATACTGCATATCCGTATGTGGTAATAGGTGAAACTAATTCAGTTCAAATTCCAACCAACACAACAGACCGTAGGCAAATAAGCATTAATATAATTGCATATTCTAAAGAACGCGGAAGTAAAGAAGCTATTGATATTCAAAATGAAATCAAACGTTTATTGCACAGGCAAACTCTTGCAATGACTGGATGCAGCATGGGTGGTATGCAAAAAGTTAATGAGAATATTATTCAGGAAAAAAATGGAGTCAGCTGGAAAGCTTCAAGTTTATATCAAATTTGGGTCGAATAGAAAAATAGATAAGGAGGTCTAAAATGAATAAAAATAAAGATTTATTATCACGCCTGCGCCATAGAATAACTTTTCAAACAGAATCGGCAACTTCAGATGGTAGTGGAGGATATAGTTTAAGCTGGAATGACGGAAGTAGTGTATGGGCGCAAATAAAACCATATTCAGGAAGTATATTAA
>JAOIVE010000008.1 GCA_028223895.1 Rickettsiales bacterium | reverse complement strand
GGAAATAAAAAAGATGATGGTGGAAAAAATAATGATAAAAAAGATAAAAAAAGCCCTGATAACAAGGAAGGTGACGGCAAGGGTGAAAAAAGAGAAGGCGATAAAGGCGGCAAAGTTGATAGAAAAGATGGTGATGGGAAAGGTCAGGATAGACAAAATCCTGTTGGCAAAAAAGGGCCTCCTAATGGTAAAAACAATAATCAAAAAGGCCCAGGCCCAGCAAATAAGGGGGCAAATAATAATGGCAGAAATGCAGCTCCGGGCGGCCCTGTAGATGGAGGAAAAGGAAAACCGGGAGTATTTGGCTTTTTTGGTAATTTCTTTAATAATGATAAAGAGTCAGGTGGAGATGATGGTGGCCATCAGGTTATATATAAGCCACCTCCTGTTACAGATGGTAATAAGTTAAATGAGGATCAGAATAATAACAGCAACCTTCCTTTTAATCTTTTTGGCATAGCTCTTTTAAATAAAAATGAGGGTGGCACTATCAGCAATAGTGTTGCATCAATGGATGGAGCTGTTAATAATAATACAGTAACCAGTGCGGTAAGGCAGCCTAGTGTTACAGATATTTATTTAACATGGCCGAAGGCTGATAATGGAGCTTTTAAAACTATTTATAGTGATGATGCCAGCATCAGTAAATTTAATAATGAGGTTTTTTCCGGTCATACATATGCTTCAAAAAATGGTCTTATGCGCTATTTACGAATAGAAAGAGGGATGGTTAATACGCAAAATGCCGCTACTGCAATAACTACAGCTTTTGGAGCAAATAGCGGTGATCAGCTTGCAGGAATTATAGGCACAAAGATCGCGCCCAATGCTGATAATACAAGAGAAATACTTGAGAACTCAGCATATAGCGCTACAAAATATTATGATTTCTTACCCGAGATGCGTACATATTATAATTCAAGCGCAAGTGAAGTAGGATTTTTTGACTGGTCTGTTCCAAATACAGCTTTATTACCTGCGGGAGTTAGTTCTGCCGATGCTACTAATATAACTAAATCTACCAGAAGGGGAATGGTTGTCGATGGAACAAGTAAGCGCTTTGTTGCTGGATATTTAAACTGGAATTTCGATACAACAAAGAGCGAATTGATAGTTGGTTATGGCGCTATTGGTAAGGCTATAGATTCTGGTAATAGTAGTGGCAATAGTTTATATGGCGCAGCATTTGATATGCTCGATCAGGGTAATAGCAGTTTTGCATCTCGTGCGGGAAATATTTTTGTCAAAGATAATATGTATGGTGATACAAATAATGGCATTGAGGGTTTTATATTGGAAGGCTCAGTTGCAGGACATCCTGCGGGAAATATTTCACAAGGTGTTATAGTTGATGATGGTAATGCTGCATCTTCTGATTCTTCTGTTTTAAATGCTCATAATAATTTAGGAAAAACTTTAAGAGGTTATGCTGCAGGCTTTATAACTCGTGGTTCTGGAACTAACCCAATTGGTTATTGGAATGATGAAGATATGGGTGTCGAGATTTCCATAGGAAATAATAGTAGTATGGGTGGTCATTTTAATTTAGAGACAACCTCAAGCCCTTCTGCATCTACTAATATTGAAGGAACTTTTGGTAATAAGAATGTTTTGTCTAACTCATATAGCGCCGCTGATGCTTATATATCTGACCAGATATATGCTATGGGACAAAGCGGTTTTGCCTATGGCGGGAACTCAGTTAATAACCATGATAATTTAAAAAAGGGTGTTTTAGTATCAAGCTATTCAATAATAGATTCTGCAGATAGATCTACTATGCAATGTACATCTTGTGAGCATGCTCATTGGGGAGTTTGGGCCTCAGAAGTAACAGAAACCACAGATCCAAACACTCCAAATAAAATTCACATGATTCCATATGTGGCAGGTCAGGTATCTTCTGGTTTGGCAGGAACTATTGGTCTTGTTGATTATGCCGGTGTTGTTTTAGCAAGCGTATTTGATGGCTCAAAAGTATATCATAAGACAGGCAGTTTCACCAGCCAGATTAATGTTGGTGCAAGGGATATAGTTAATTTCAGGGTTACTATGCCTAATGTTACCGGGTCCACTACAAAATATTTTGCTCAAGATAATGCTATAGCCGCAAATAATGATTTAATAGGGTCTCCGCAGGCAGTTTTTTCTAATATGGCGCTCGATGAAACTAACGCCACATTTTCTACCCAGGTTACAGACAAAGTAGGAACTGCAAATGGTGCATTATTTGGCAATTCTGCTCAGGACATGGGAGGAAATATGAATGTTACATCAGGAAGCCTGGAAATAAATGGTGTTTTTATAGGACATGGAACTCCGCAATAAAAATGCCTGATTTATTTCCACTGTAAATCATCTTGCTTGATATTTTCTTTATATAATATAACAGTAACTTTATTACCAACATCATTATATATTATTTCATCAAAGCTGGTGAGTTTTGCTTTGGCAATTCCTCTGCCGTGATTATCTGTAGCGCGTGAAGGGTTCATTGATATATATTGCTTCCAGTCAAAACCCTTGCCTTCATCCAATATAGTAACACGATATGAATCTTCGGCATTATGGTAGTAAATAGTAACTTTCTTATCTATATATTCGGGCATTTGCTGGCGCTTTTCTATTTCTTTGCGCCATGTTCTGTCTAATATAAATTGGGTTTTTTCTTCATATGTAATGCCAAGATTACCATGTTCAACAGCATTTATTATAATTTCAGCAAGACCTTGCAAAGCAGTTTCTGCACAAGGAAAGAGGCTGGCAATAAAACATGAAACGCTTTCTGCATCTTCTAAAGTTTTTACAGTAAACATACATTTATCAATTAGATGCATGCTTATCCCATGTTCTTTGATCTCTCTTTGAAGATTTTTTCTGCGAGTCATTGATGTCACAGCTGATGCGACAACGGATTTTAATAATTCATGTTGTATGGGCTTGTTAAGGTAATAAAACACACCTGCGTCAATGCCCTCTTTAACCATTTGCGGATTATCATCTTTGGTTATCATGACAACGGGAGTTTTTTCAAAATTATTTTCTTTTAGCCATTCAATAAACTCAAGTCCGTCCATTACCGGCATCTCGCGATCAAGTAATATAGCATAATAATCATTTCCAGATTCGCGCATTTTATGACAGGCATCACGACCATGAATGGCAATGTCTATAGAGTAATTATGTCCTGCCAGACCTTCAGAAATAAATTCTGCCTCTTTAGCATCATCATCAACAACTAAAATTTTTATAGGATCATTTTGCGTCATTTTTATTATCGCTCGCTTAATGCGCCATCAATTGATGACTGAATTGGTTTTAACAAATAGCTTAATATAGTTTTCTTGCCAGTTATGATGCTTGCTTTAACAGTCATTCCTGGAACTATAGGATTTTCTTCAGGATTATTGCCAACAAAGTTTTTTGATAGCAAAATCCTTCCCAAATAATATTTATCGCCGTTATTTTTGGTAAATGTGGTTGCAGAAATATAATTTAAAGTACCTTTAACCGTGCCATATCTTGAAAAATCATATGAGCTGAATTTTATATCTGCTTCATAGCCTTTTTTTATGTGCCCTATATCGCTTGGGTCAATCCTGCTTTCAACGATTAGCTGATCGTCAAATGGAACTATATCCATAACAGGCTGACCTGGAGAAATAACACCACCTATGGTATTAAGTGCAATTTTTTTAACCAAACCATTAGCCGGAGATCTTATATATAATCTTTCAACTTTGTCGGTTAGCTTATCAATACTTTCTTTATTTTGGGAAAATTGAGCTCCAATATCCTCTAATTGCTTATAAGCATCTTTTTGATATTCAGCTTTTAGAGAAATAAGTCGGCTTTCAAATTCTAAAATAGCTTCTTTGTCGCGTGATGTTTGAGATTCCAACTCATTTATCTTACCCTTTAATGTATTAAATTGCTTCTTAATTTCAAAATAGGATACTTTGCTGATAAGACCTTTTTCTAAGAGAGAATCCTTCATTTTTAGCTCTTCTTTGGCTATATTGATATTATCCTGCAATGTATTTTTCTTATCTTTTAAGATATTCAGGCTTTCTCTTTTTTGAGCTATCTGATTTTTAATTATCTCTTTGGTAGTATTTTTAGAATTTCTATCGCTTAAAAAGATTTTCATATGGTAATCTTTTAACTTTTCGCTTACCCCGGATATTTTATCAAAATTAGGTTCTCTGTCTTGAATATATGCTTTTAAGCGCTCAGCCTGTAGCTGTAAAGTTAACTGACGTGATTTTAGGCGTGCCAGATCTTTCTTAAAATCAAGACCATCAAGTACTACCAGTACCTGATCTTTTTTTACAATCTCTCCTTCTTTTACGTTTATCTTAGAGATTATTCCGCCTTCTAAATGCTGTACAAGCTGAATATATTTACTTGGAACTACTTCTCCTGGAGAATCTGAAACTTCACTTATTGTAGAAACTGAAGCCCAGGCAATTATCGCAAGCAGGCTTACACTTACCAACAATATTGTAAATATCATAAGGCGCGGATATACCGACTCTTCCAACAAGGCCGATTGCGATAAATATCTTAGTTGCTTATTTATATTTTTATTGCCCAAAATTACTCCCCAAATAATTTATCATTAAATAATAGTAGGTTGACGCTCTTTTTCTAGCATTATTACCTTATCTGCCATTTTTAAATGATCGTCACGATGAGTCACATAAAAAATGGTTTTCTTGCCTTTAAAGCGTTTTATAAATTCAAGATATGCTACTCCGCTCTTACTATTTATAAGAGCAAATGGCAGCTCATCTAACAATACTATCTTGCTGTCTTTTAATAGTGCGCGAGCCATGTTTAACTGATATGCAAGACAAGTTGATATAGGAGTATTATTGCCTCCTATTTTTGTGTATATACCATAATCTAACTTTTTAATATCTTCATAAGCATCTACAGTTTTTAATATATTATATATTTCTTCATCGGTGGATAAAGGATTTGCAAGGCGTAAATTATCTGCGATACTACCATCGAAAAAATTAGGAGATTGCGGCAGATAATCAACTGATTGTCTTAATGTAAGTGGGTTTATTTGTCTTATATCCATGTCATCAATTCTTATACTGCCAACTTGTGGAGTATATAGGCCGTTTATCAGTTTTAACAATGTAGTTTTGCCAGATCCGTTACTACCGCTTATTGCTATTAACTGGCCTGCTGATACATCAAGGGTAAGTCCTGAAATAGTTGGAAAAATACTTTTGCTATATTTTATCCCAACATTTACAAAACTAACATCGCCCTTAATATTTCTAAGATCTTTGGTGTTATTTGCAATATCGCTTTCAGATTCTATTTTCATCAATCGATCAATCTGTTCAACGCTGTCTTTTACCTGTTCAATTTTTGGAATAACTGCACTCATGGTTTGTAAAGGTGCCATAATTCGCCAGATAATTATCATTGTCGCCACCAGTGCGCCAGTTGTTATATCGCCAGACCATACCAATGTAGTGCCGGCAACTAATGTTGCAAGTATTGTAAAATTGCTGATAGTTGCAATGATTGTATCTAAAACTGCAACTACATGATTTGATTCAAAAGTTGCAAGTGATGATGCTGCAGATTTTTCTTTTAAATCATCGATTCTCTGTGAAGAAAGTCCGCAATATCTAAAAGCATGCACCTTGGAGAAAATTTCTATGCATGATTCCTGCTTTGATGCAACTGCCTTTGCCGCTGAATCTACATTATCATTTAATTTTGATTGAAATGTATATATTACAGCCATGCATATAATTGTTGCCGCTGCTGGTATAAGAGCTAATTTTCCTGCAATAATTCCTATTGCGTTCAACATAACTATCACAAAAGGCAGCTCAATAATTGTTAAAAATAATGGGCTGTTTAGGAAATTTCTTATAGACTCAAAGGAGCGTATTTTAGCAACTTGTGAGGATATAGAAGCACTTTCTGTGAAAGATGATTTTAAATATAATATTTTTCGGTATATGCAATTGCTTACCATATTGTCAATGCGCGAGCTTAACCAGCATATACTCGAAGACCGCATGGTGCGCAAAGCAAGATCAGCCATGAATATTATAGCAATTCCATATAATAAATAATATAAATTTTGCTGCTGACCAATGCCTATAACTTTATCATATACGACCATAACAAAAACTGGCATTGAAAGAGAAAACAGGCTTATAAATAAACTGGCTACAAATATTGATATTATCTGGATTTTAAATTTCTTTAATATGGTTTTAATTATACCATCTGCAAAAAGATTATTATAGCCTTGTGATAACTCCTTATCTTCTTGAAATAATAATATATCGCCCTTTTTTATGTCTTTGCATTTAATGGTTTCGGAGCTTCTTTTATTGCAGTTATATACAGTTATGTTTTCTTTTTTTTCGCCCTGAAAATTCATTAAGATATATATCTGATCTGAATTTATAAACACACATGGAAGAAGTCTTTCATCTATAGATCCGGCATTGCCTTTCATGTAATTACATTTATAACCAAGGTTGGCCATAAATCCTAGCATATCGGCGCGATCTAAATCTCTGTCATTTGCATATGGCAATGACTCATATAATAATCTTGGATTTATATCTTCATCGAGCATTCCAACAAATGCCGCAAGACATGTGGCAATAGGAGATTCGCGTACTTTTTTTCCAAGCCATGCATCATCATTACCTTTGCTATCTGAGCCAAAGCACATAGTTTCGCGTAAAATATGATCATAATTTTTTATTTTCATGCTGCTCATATTGTAAATTCTTTATAAGGTTTAAGATCATAAAATTTACTATTCTGATCAAAGCTTCTTTCCTGTAGTTGCCCGTCTTCAAGTACATATTCGTGCTTTGCAAAATCAAGAATATTGCAATCATCAGAAACTATAATCATTGTAGCTTTACCCTTTAATTTTGCTAAAAGTTTCACAATGCATTCATATCCTCTTGTATCAAGTGACTTGTCAGAATTATCAAATAGTAAAATTTTTGGCTTTGGAGAAAGCACTCTTGCAAGAGATATGCGCTGCTTTATACCAGGAGATATCGGATCTGACTGATTATCGTAAAGCATGGTTTCATATCCATCTGGAAGTTTTCTAACTTCTTTATCAATTTCAAGTAATTTGGCTATTTCCATAGCATTACTTTCATATTCATCACAAAAAGCGGTTATATTATCCTTGATTGTACCGGTAAAAATTTCTGAGTCTGTTGCCATATAAGCAATGTGACGGCGCAGCTCAATATCTGAATATTTTGATGCCTCAATATCATCTATTTTTATACTTCCTCCGTCAGGAACTATAAGACCGCAAATAAGTTTTATAAGTGTAGTTTTGCCAGATCCATAATTTCCACTTATTGATATTGTATCGCCAAATTTTAGATCAATATTAATATTGTCGATAATTTTTTCATCGCTATCAGGATATTTAAATGACAGATTTGATATGCTAAGAACGCCTTTTTTTTCTATATCGCAAATATTTTTATCGCGCTGTATTTTTTCCATATCAAAAAATGAAGAAACTTTTTTCATGGCAATAGAAAAATCCTGCCATTTATATGACAGTGCTATGCCTCTTTGTACGGGTGGTATTATACGGCCTGTAAGCAATACTGTGGCAACCAAAGTTCCCATAGTTATATCATGGTTTATAACCATAATTGAGCCAAAAAATATTATGCAGACAATCATTATATTGGTAAATAAAGCGCCGTAATTATTAATTATTGAGTTATTTAAAGATGGCTGGTGACTTGTTATAGTAGAATTTTCTTCTAATTTCTCATAGCGGCGGGAGAAGATTGGCTCTAACCCAAGAGATTTTATAGTGTGTATTCCTTGCAAGGATTCTATAAGGAAATTATATCTATCTGCATCTGTATCATCTTTTTTGCTTAAATCGCTTTTTAGCCGATTACTGAAAAATATCATACTTATAGAAAAAAATGCCAATAGTGAAATTGGCACAAGAACCAGCCATGAAGCTATATAAAAAATAATTGATAGTAGTATTACAACAAAAGATATATCTATGTAATTTTGTATTAACGCGCCTGAATAAAATTCTTTTATCTTACTGATAGCATTAATATTTTGTAAATGTTCGCCTTTACCTTCTTTTGATGTTTCTTTTAAATTGGCTTCTATAAAATTATTAATCGCTTTATGCGTGACATCATGTTCAAAATATGAAGCTGACCAGCTTAGCATATAAGACCTTATGATTTTTAACACAGCTTCTAAAGATATGGCAGCTATTGCAACAGAAACTAATATTATTAAAGTTGCTGAGTGTTTTGTAGGAAGAATTCTATCGTAGAAATGCAGTAATGTTATAGGCAAGGATAAAGACAGAATATTTATTGATATAGATAATGCTATTAAATAAAATTTATTTTGTTTTGGGTTGCAAAAAACATTACCGCTTTTGCTTTTTTGCGGTTTATCTATGTTATTATTTAATTTGTCTGCTACCTGCATCCTATTATTTCTTACAATTTATAATTAATATTAAAACCCATTTTCCCCCGGGCCTGAATTAAAAATATCAGAGTTCGTATCATCTATAACAATATCAGTTGATGAATCATTATTGTCGCTATCTTTTTTATCTTTATCTTTGCCATTATCTGAGTGAGAATCAGATTCAGATATATCTACCCAGCTATCGGATTTGTTATCATCCTTGTCTTCTTTTTCATTTTCTGAAGAGTTCGAGTCGTCATTAAATTCATCAAAATCTTTATTGTGACCCTTGCCTTTTTCTGAGCCTTTATTGTCATGCTTGCCATCATGTTTATCATCATCATTTTCTGTAGGGTTAAGCACTTCATCTAAGGTGAAGTTTTGCTCGTCAAACTGGAACTGTTCAACATTTGTTATAGTATCAGTTCCCTCATCATTTCCGCCTTTATCTTTTATAATAATTTTATTACCTACCTTGGTAATATCATATTGTGATATATCCCCTTCAAATACGACAGTATCATTGCCTTTGCCGCCATCAATAATATCATTTCCAGCACCACCTTTTAATATATCATCTCCATGGTCGCCTTTGATTATATCATTTCCAGCTCCACCAGATATAATATCGTCTCCCTTGCCTCCATAAAGGTCATCTCCTGCATCACCGCCATCAATAATATCGTCACCATGGCCGCCTTCGATTATATCATAACCATCGCCGCCAGATATTATATCATCACCTTTACCACCGTAAATATCATCACCTGTGTCGCCACCGTCAATAGTGTCATCGCCGTCGCCGCCATATATAATATCATAACCATCGCCGCCAGATATTATATCATCGCCTTTACCACCGTAAATATCGTCACCTGTGTCTCCACCGTCAATAGTGTCATCGCCGTCGCCACCTTCTATTATATCGTAACCGGCGCCGCCCTTTATTATATCGTCGCCTTTTCCCCCATAAAGGTCATCTGGTGAATCGCCACCTTCTATTATGTCATCGCCATCGCCACCTTTTATAATATCATAACCATCACCGCCATATAATGTGTCGTTGCCATCGTCGCCGTCGATTTTATCGCTACCGTCACCACCATATATTATATCATCGCCGCCTTTGCCTTTTATATGGTCGTTTCCTCCATTGCCGATTATTATATTGTCATCATCGTCACCAGTTAGCTTGTCACTTTTTTCTGTACCTATGATTTTATCTGGCTCTGGCTCAGGTTCAGGTTCAGGTTCTGGTTCAGGCTCCGGCTCCGGCTCCGGCTCAGGTTCTGGCTCAGGCTTAGGTTCTGGTTCAGGTTCAGGTTCTGGCTCTGGCTCCGGTTCAGGTTCTGGCTCTGGTTCTGGTTCTGGTTCAGGTTCAGGTTCAGGCTCTGGTTCTGGCTCAGGCTCCGGTTCAGGTTCTGGCTCTGGTTCAGGTTCAGGTTCAGGCTCTGGTTCTGGCTCAGGCTCAGGTTCTGGTTCAGGCTCCGGCTCAGGCTCTGGTTCTGGTTCAGGCTCCGGCTCCGGCTCTGGTTCTGGTTCTGGTTCAGGCTCTGGCTCTGGTTCAGGCTCTGGATCAGGTTCGGATTCAGAATTATCAAGCAATGTTTCTACATCCTCATCAATAAGAGATGCGGTTTCAAAATCTTCAATATCTTCAAATTCTTCTTCAGATATTTCATCCGACTCTAATTCTTCTTCAGATTCCTCTTCTTGGTCTGATTCTTCTTCTTCAGACTCTTCCTGATCCTGATTATCTTCTGTTTGAGACTCTTCTGTTGATATTTCCTCAGCTTCACCTGTTTGAGATTCTGCAAGTGGAACTTCTCCTAGAATCACATCATCTGACAGTGTTTGATTGTCATTTTCTTCAACAGATTCTTCTTTGTTGGAGGCACTCTGATTGATTTGTTCATTATTTTTATCATCGTTCGATTTATTATTCTTTAGACCTCTTGAGTCTTTATGATGATTTTGTGATTCATTTTTATTTAATGAATCATCTTCTTGATTATCATTATTCTGATCATTTATTTCATCTATCTCTTTAGATTCATTTTCTTCTCCAGATCTATTTTCCTGATCCTCTTTGCTTTCTAATTCAGCGCGCCTATTTTCTTCTATAGTTTCCTGTACCTGACTATTGGCAGCATTATTTAAGGTGCTGCTTCCGGTTGTGTCTCCTGGAACAGAGCCATCTTCATCCATTTCAGCAATCATTGCCTGACTGTCTGATTGTGAATCTTCTATGTTACTATTGCCCTCAAAATCAGAAAAATCATCGCCACTATCGCCTTTACTTTTGCTGGCTTTATTATTCTGTTTCATTAAGCGGGATTCATCTTCCTGCTTTTTGTCGTCATGAGGTTCGCTAGTCGTAGAAAATTTGGACATTGCAAAACACCTGCTTATATTACCCCTTATTGTAATAATTATGCCACTTTATAGTTAATATATTGTTAACATTATCTAATATTATGATTTGCTAATAGGTAGAATATCCGCATAATGTGCCAGAACTTTGTTAAAACTGTCTAATTGTGAAAATAAAGGAAATTTTAATGAATTTTAAGTTCAGGCCTTTGCTTATACCAACTATATTTACCATACCTGCTTTGATTGTGTTGCTTGGTTTGGGAAGCTGGCAGGTTCAAAGGTTAAATCAGAAAGAGGCGCTTATAGCCAAAATTGAAGAAAAATCATCACTTCCTGCGGTTAATATGCCTGGAAATATTACAGACCTTGAAAAATGGCAATATCGTAAAATTAAGCTAAGTGGCAGATTTATACATGATAAGGAAGTTCATCTATATACAGGCCCTAAAGTAATGCATGGAAGGCCGGGATATAACATATTTACACCATTATTGCTTAAAAATGGAAGTTTTGTATGGGTTGATCGTGGCTGGGTTCCAAGTGAAGTAAAAGAAGCAAGCGCCCGTCCCAGCACGTTGGTTAAAGGTGATGTTGATATTATTGGTATGTTGCATAGTTCGGAAACTCCGGGAAGTTTTACGCCTGAAAATATGGTGGATAAAAATATGTGGTTCTGGATTGATATCCCATCTATGTCAAAAAATTCGTCTATAAAAACGCCTGACTATTATGTAAGATTGATAAGAAAAACTGGTGATACTACATTTCCAGTTGGTGGTGATGTTGAGATACGCCATAGAAATGATCATCTTCAATATGCAATAACGTGGTATAGCCTTGCTATAATCTTACTTGTCATCTATGTTCTGTATCATAGAAAAGTGCAAAATATTAAGAGTTAGCCTTTTGGGTGAGAGTTTGTGTAATTATCAGGTGATAATTTGATCGTCAGATTCTCCTTAGAGCCATGGGCATAAATATTGGATATAATATAAATTTTTAAAGAGTATATAAAACAAATGAAAGAATATAAAACATTAGAGAAAGTTTTTAAAAAACTTTCAGATATTGACCGCGCTAAATCAGTTCTGGAATGGGACATGGCGGTTAACATGCCAGAAGGCGGAGCTGCTGCGCGTTCTGATCAATTAGCAACATTGCAAGCTATTGGCCATGCTATAGGAACTGATGACGGAGTTGGTGATCTTATAGGTGCGGCAAAAGATAATGAAAAAAAGCTAAATGACTGGCAGAAATCAAACTTAAAAGCCATTTGTAGATATTGGAATCATAATAATGCTGTCCCGGCTAAATTACTTACCGATTTGACTAAAGCCGGTGCAGAATGTGGTATGGTGTGGAGAAAAGCGCGCGCGGAAAATGATTTCAAAACTTTTGCTCCATATTTGGATAAAGTTGTAAAATTAGTCAGGGAAGTTGCAAAAGCAAAGTCTGATGCCTTTAATTGTTCGCCTTATGATGCATTGATAGATCAGTTTGATCCCGGCCTTAAGACAGAGCAGCTCGATAAGATATTTGATAATTTAAAAGAATTCTTACCGGGTTTTATTCAGGAGGTTGTAGAAAAACAAAAATCTCAGCCAGCTCTTATTCCTATTAAAGGGCCTTTTCCAATAGAAAAGCAGAAAGCAATATCTGAGAAAATGCTTGAAGTTGTTGGTTTTGATTTAAAAACAGGCAGACTTGACGAGAGTCATCATCCATTCTGTGGGGGTTATCCTTCGGATATTCGTATAACAACGCGTTATAATGAGGATGAATTTTTCTCTTCATTAATGGGTGTTCTGCATGAATGTGGTCATGCTATGTATGAAGCTGGTTTACCAAAAAACTGGGATGGGCAACCAGTAGGTGAAGCTTTGGGAATGAGCGTACATGAAAGCCAGTCTTTATTAATTGAAATGCAGGTTTGTCGTAGTAAAGAATTTTTAAAATTCCTTTTGCCGATCATACGTAAGGAGTTTGGTGGCAAAGGCAAGGCCTGGAATATAGATAATGTTGTGCGTCACTATCATAAGGTTGAGCCATCTTTAATTAGAGTTGATGCTGATGAAGTTACTTATCCTGCGCATGTAATGCTGCGTTACTATCTGGAAAAATATCTAATTGCAGGTGACATGGAAGTTGCTGATTTACCTGATGCATGGGCTCAAGGAATGGAAAAGTTCCTTAATATTAAGCCTGATACTGATCGTGATGGATGTATGCAGGATATACACTGGACAGATGGAAGTTTTGGTTATTTTCCAAGCTATTCAATAGGTGCAATTTATGCTTCTCAGCTATTTAATGCTGCAAAGGCAAGTGATGATACAATTTTAAAAAATATTGAAAAAGGTAAGCTAAAACCAATTCAAACATGGCTTAACAAGAATGTTCATAGTCTGGGATGCAAGTTATCAACAGCAGATCTTATGACCAAAGCAACTGGTAAAGATATAGACGTTGAAGGATATAAGGCATATTTAAAAGACAGGTATCTTTAACATCTAAAAGTGGGCGTTGTATAATATATTATTAGCAATGCCCATTTTCTTTTGCGAAGTTGAAATATTGACTTAAATCACATCTGAATTCTTATAAATATTAATATTATTAACCATTCTTTAAGTCTTTTTAGGATATAATTATCAGGTTGAGACCTAATAAAGGGTGGATATATGCTACTTGATGATCAAATTCCTGCCGATAATTCCGGCAATAATATGGGGAAGATTTTAGAGGTTCCAATAGAAGATGGCGAACCTATATGGGCTGGCGGAACTCCTGAAGAGCAGGGTTTTGAGAATATATCATTGCCTCATTTGCAGCGCAGCAACTCGAATATGAAAGAATATCATATATATAAAGATGAAACGGAATTTGTTGTTATTGAAGCCAATAGCGCCATAGATGCTATAAATGAAAGCAAAATTGAAATGCCTTTTAAGGTAATACATGCCAATTGTCGCTTAAATAGAGTGGTAAATGACGGCGAATTACAATTAGCTCCAGAACCTGTATTAGAAGAAAAAACTGTACAAGAAGCTGTGATTGAGGATAATGCTGCTATAGACTCTGCAGAGCAGCCTGCTGAAGAATCTGGCGCTGAAGCCGCTGCTGAAGAAGTAGTTCAGGAAGAATCGCAAGAAGCACAAGAACCTGCTGCTCAGGAGCAAGAAGTATCGCCACCAACTGATGAAGAGGCCAAAGTTGATCAGCCGGAAAGTAGTTAACGATATTTTTAAAATATTTTCTGAACTTAATCCAGAGCCAAAAACCGAACTAAATTTTACCAATAATTTTACCTTACTTGTAGCTGTTGTATTATCGGCTCAATCTACTGACGTTGGCGTAAATAAGGCCACAAAAGCATTGTTTGAGGTAGCAGATACGCCTGAAAAAATGCTGGCTCTTGGTGAAACAAGGTTAAAAGAATATATAAATACTATCGGGCTTTATAATGGTAAGGCCAAGAATGTAATTGGGCTTAGTAAGGCATTAATTGAACATCATAATAGTGAAGTTCCAGAAGATTTAAAAGCCTTGGTAAAATTGCCCGGAGTTGGTATAAAAACGGCTAATGTTGTTTTAAACTGCGCTTTTGGTCATCCAACTATTGCTGTTGATACGCATGTTTTTCGTGTTAGTAATCGTATTGGGATAGTAAGTACTAAAACTCCGGAAAAAACCGCAGAGCCATTGTTAAAGGCCATACCTAAAAAATGGCGGCAACATGCCCATCACTGGTTAATTCTGCATGGACGTTATATATGCAAAGCCCGCAAACCTTTATGCAAGCAATGCCCAATTTCCCACTTATGTGAATTTTGCAGTATCTAGAATTTAAGCTGTGCCTTCAATGATCCTGAATGAGATTTATAACTATCCTTTAAAGTAAGGTCATAATCTGCAGATATAGTCAAAACATCATCAGAAACAAGATCAGCACCTAGTCCAAGACTCAAAGAATGCCTTGCCGGTTTTGCATCTTCTGATCTAAAGCTAACAGAAGGAGAGCTTGCAAAACTTGATGATGTCTCTTGATCGCTGGTTACAAAATCATATAACCACATAGCACGCAATTTAGGAATTACTTTATTTTTTCCAGCCATAAATTCTTGTGAAACATTTACTCCTAAACCAGACTGCAAACTGTTTGAGTCAGAGCCATCAACTATCAAATTTGCACTGCTGCCAGTTTCAGTATAAGAATCCTGCCTTAGGAATGTATATTGTAATGATGCAATAGGAGTAATGGAAATATCATGAAATTTATCAAGCTTATATCCGCCACTTATCTTTGCATTATATTGCAGTCCTTCGTAATTAGCTGAAGCTACATCTGCAATACTTCCAACTGTTACATTACGTTTGTTATCATAATCATTAAATGCTACTCCAACTACAGATTCCGCATACCACTTATCAAAATCACGACTTCCATAAACTGCAAATTGATAGCTATCTACATCTGTAAGCCCCTTTAGAGAGTCAACATCAGCGTTTGAATAACTGAAACTTATACCAATTATTGTGTTGTCTGATAACTTTTTATCAACTCCAACTGTTCCGCCAAATATGTCATAATCGTAGCCAATAGTATTTTTTCTGTAGCCCTGATTTGCAGAAGTAGTAAATAACTGTCCCCATACAGATTTTTCCATTGCAGAATCACCTGTTGATATACCAGAGTTATTACTGCCTCCTCCTCGAACACTTGCAAGTCTTGTTGTTACAATCTGTAAAGACTTATTTCCAATTGCGTTGGATGCTGCAACAATATTACCTCGTGAAGATGGGGACAGTGAATTAAGCGCGGCACCTACTTCCCCTTTGCTTTTCAATGTGCCAATATTGGCAATAACCTTAGAAAGATCAGTATTCTTAACAGTTATATTTTTTTCAAGAACTTTTCCAATATTAGCAATTGTACCGGAAAAATCTGAAAGTGTATTTTTACGTTTTACATTAACAACAAGATCGCCATCATTTACAGGTGTAAGTTCATATTTATATATATATAAGAATCGTCTACAATATTTACAGTTTTGGAAATTGTTGAAATTGTGTCTTTAGGAATATAATAGCTATTAGCATTTATAGTTTCTGAAGTAGCATTAATAAATTTTGTTAAATTTATAGTAACAGGCTCTGAGGAAATAGTAGAACCAGATGCGAATTTTAAAGTTGTTGCAGTTTGCCCTAAGTCAATAGCTCCTGAACTTACATTTACTATATTTCCTGATATTGAATTTCCACTTGATAAAGTTATTGTTCCATAGCTATTATTTTTACTGGCATTTAAAATAATGCCTGTACCATTAGCTAATGTATAAGTTTTAGATGAATTTATATAAGTAGAAGGTAAAATAATGCCTGTACCATTAGCTAATGTATAAGTTTTAGATGAATTTATAAAAGCATACTTATTTGTTTCAGTAGAAGATATTTTAGTGGTAGAAATATTTATCGCCGTGCCTGTATTAAAACTTATAGTTCCTGTAGAAGAAGTTGTTACAACTTTTAAGGAATTCACGGAATTATTCAGATTTGCATTTGTTGTAATAGCTTGAGAAGGTGCTATACTTATGGTTCCGCCTGAGGTTGCAGAGGTGGAAATAGTTGCTGTACTAGTTGACGAAGCTGATAATGTTATGTCGGAATTTGAACCAGAACCTATAGCTCCAGTTAAGGTTAGCGCATTAGCTGAAAAAGCAAACATGCCTGTTAGTGCCAAGGCAGATGTTGTGTAAAGTGATCTCTTATAAAATTTTGTTATCATAAATTTATTTAACAATATTTAAACTAATCTGATTTGTAGTTTCTCCGTCGCACAGATCAATTGTGATAATCTTTTGAGCGTTATCTTTGCGCCTTGTAAGAATAGTTAAATAGCGGCCTTTGCGCTCAAAACTTTCAACTCCAGCTGGAATATCTGCATCAAAAGATTGATAATCACAAGAATATGACTTATATGATTTACTATATTCAGGGTCGTTAAATTTTTTATATACCGATGCAAATAAAAATATACTGCCGCCAACAAGAATAAAAGCTAATGACCAAACTATTTTTTTTAATATCGCTAATTTTTGTATTTCATTCACAATTATAACTCCGAAAATTTTATGCCCTCAGAACAAGAAGTCACATCCTACAAACTTACCGTAACAATCCAAGATAAAAAAAAGCGTCTGGATAAATTTATTGCAGACAATGTTGAAGAGTTATCAAGAGGACGCATTCAAAATCTTATAGAAAAAGGGCATATGACCTTAAATGGTGAGATTTATGAAAATACAAAATATAAAATTAAAGAAAATGACCAGATTATTATTAATATTCCTCCGCCTGATCCCACTCATATGATTCCCAATAAAGATATAAAACTATCCATAATATTTGAGGATGAGCATATGCTTATAATTGATAAGCAGGCTGGATTAACAGTTCATCCAGGAGCTGGTAATCATCAGGATACTATGGCAAATGCTCTTTTGCACCATTGTGGAGATAGTCTTTCAGGTATTGGTGGAGTGGAGCGTCCAGGTATTGTTCATCGCCTTGATAAAGATACTAGCGGACTTATCGTTGCGGCAAAAAATGATAATGCTCATCAAAGTCTTTCTAAGCAAATATCAGAGCGCACGTTAAAGCGGCAATATATGGCTGTATGTTGGGGGGTGCCAACGCCTGATATTGGTACTTTTGTTGGCAATATTGGTCGTCATAGAACTGATCGCAAAAAAATGGCAGTTACAGAAGAAGGCGGAAAAGAAGCAATAACCCATTATGAAGTTATTGAAGTTTTTGGTGATAATATTGCAAGCCTTGTAAAATTTAAATTAGAAACCGGGCGTACTCATCAAATTAGAGTGCATGCGGCTTATAATGGCTATCCTCTTATTGGTGATCCTGCATATGGAGTAATTCCAAAGGCAAAAATAAATAATATGCCTCAAGAAATAGCTGAAATTTGTAAAAATTTTCCTCGTCAGGCACTACATTCTTTTCATATTGGGGTTGAACATCCTGTGACAAAGGACTATATAGAATTTAGCAGCCCAATACCAAAAGACATTAGTGAGCTGCTTGAATGCTTAAAATGCTTGCAAAGAGCATGATATTTGTTACAATCGGGATTGTGCCGTTGTGGCACATTCGCTATAGGGGAAATATATTTAAATAGAGTGTATTTATGAGTACAGCTGCGTTGCCGGTATTAAGTAATGAAACAACTCTTGCAGGCTACCTTGATAAGGTAAATAAATTTCCTTATCTTACTGCCGAAGAAGAAATTGAATTGGCTAAAGACTGGTCCGAGAATGGCGATGTAGATGCCGCTCACAAGCTGGTTACCAGCCATTTGCGTTTAGTTGTAAAAATGGCAACTTCATTTAAGGGCTATGGTCTTCCGATATTGGAGCTGATTTCTGAAGGAAATATTGGCCTAATGCATGCTGTTAAAAAATTTGATCACAAAAAAGGTTTTCGTCTTTCCACATATGCAATGTGGTGGATCAGGGCTTCAATGCAGGAATATATTTTGCGTTCATGGTCTTTGGTAAAAATTGGTACAACTGCTGCTCAGAAAAAATTATTTTTCAATTTACGTCGTTTAAAAGGGCAGTTGGATAAAGTTGATAATACTGCTTTATCGCCTGAAGATGTTGCATCTATTGCCTCTGAGCTTGGTGTTAATCAGGGTGATGTTATTGAGATGGATTCGCGCATAAGCCTTAGTGATAAATCATTAAATGATCCTTCTTATTCTGATGATGAGCCAGGAGAATTAATAGATAATCTTGAATGTAGTAGCCAGAGCCACGAGCTTGTAGTTGCTGAGCGTGAAGATTTTAATAAGAAAAAAGCTATATTTAATGAGGCTTTAAAAATCCTTAATGAGCGTGAGCAGAATATACTTAGTCAGCGTCGTTTGAGCGAGCCTCCTGCAACTTTGGAAGAGTTGAGCGCTGAATATAATGTTTCACGTGAGCGGGTTCGTCAGATTGAGGCGCGTGCAGTTGAGAAATTGCAGGCAAAAGTTATTGAGCTTTCAGCTGGCGATAATTAACCATATATTCTTTATTTGCTGTTATCAGTCAGGCGCGACATAGATCGCCAGCCGTTTGAACTGCGTGCGGAATTGCAATAATATAAATTTACCGCTTACTTTAGATTATCTGCAATGAAATCTTTTATCTTTTCTATGTCGGCTTTAAGGACTGTAAAACGTTCTTTGCGTTTATTTAAATCATTTAAGTGATCGGGCAGGGGAGCTTCTTTAACACCGGCCTTTTTAACAGCATCAGGAAATTTTGCCGGATGGGCAGTTGATAAAATAACCATAGGAATATTCTTATCCTTACGACATATTCTTGCTGCGTGAACTCCAACTGCTGTGTGTGGATCAATAGTCATTCCTGATTCTTCATATACAGCTTTTATAGTCTTGCAGGCAGTATCATCATCAACGCTTGCGCTGCTAAATGTCTGGCGTAATTGTTCAAGAATATCGGATTCCACATTTATGGCACCACCAGCATTTAAATTTTGCATAAGCTTGGCAACTTTTGTGCTGTCTCTATCATGTATATCAAATAAAAGGCGTTCAAAATTACTCGAAACCTGAATATCCATACTTGGAGAAAGAGTTAAAGAAAGCTTGCCGCGGCTATAATCATTCTTTGATAAAAAGCGATGTAATATATCATTTTTATTGGTTGCTATCACCAGTTGGCTTATAGGCAGGCCCATTCTTTTAGCAATATATCCGGCATAAATATCGCCAAAATTTCCTGTAGGAACAGAAAAGGCGATCTTTCTTTTGGGCGCACCAAGATGCAAAGCTGCATAGAAATAATAAACTATCTGAGCCATTATGCGGCACCAGTTAATTGAATTTACAGCCACCAATTTTGTCTTGCCGCCAACAAATTCCGGGTCTTTAAACATTTCTTTCATTGAAGTCTGGCAGAAATCAAAATCTCCTTCAATAGCAAGATTAAAGACGTTATCTTCTAATATTGTAGTCATTTGAAGGCGCTGAACTTCAGATATTCTTTTATGTGGGTGCATTATAAACATATCTATATGATCTGAATGCCTGCATCCTTCGATAGCAGCAGATCCGGTATCTCCTGATGTTGCACCAATAACAGTTACTCTTTGATTGCGCTTCTTTAAAATATGATGAAAAATATGCCCTAAAAATTGTAATGCAAAATCTTTAAATGCTAAGGTTGGGCCGTGAAATAATTCTAATATAAATTCCTGATTCTCAGATTGTTTTAAAGGGGCGATCATAGAATTATCAAACTTGCTGTAAGACTCATCTATTATATTTTTTAGATCCTTTGATGAAATAGAATCTCCAATAAATGGCTGAACGATACGCAGCATTAAATCCTGATAAGACAAACCTGCCATTTGACTAATTTCAAATTCACTGAAAGTTGGAATTTCTTCAGGAACATAAAGGCCGCCATCGCTTGCCAGGCCAGCTATAACTACATCTTCAAAATCTAAAGCAGGCGCCTGCCCACGAGTACTTATATATTGCATTTTTTACTCTTTTATTTTTCTAAAAATTCTTTTAGCGCATCAACTACAGCTTTATTTTCTTCCTCAAGGCCAATAGTTATACGCAGGCAATCAGGCAGTCCATAATTGGTTACGGCGCGTACTATTATGCCTTCTTGCATAAGAAATTCATTTGCCTTATCTGCATTTTTATCAGGATTGGTAAATTCTACCAATATAAAATTTCCAACAGTTGGATATACCTTTAAACCTAATTTTGATAACTCATTTTCAGTCCATTTAAGCCATATATCATTATGCTCTTTGGCTTTTTTGGTAAATTCTACATCTAATACAGCTTCTGTTGCAGCTTCAATTGCAGCGGATGATACATTAAAAGGGCCGCGAACACGGTTTAATATATCAGCAACTTCCGGCGGACAATATCCCCAGCCAATGCGCAATGATGCTAAACCATATATTTTAGAAAAAGTACGGGTCATAATAGTGTTATTACCCATATCTACAATATCTGCACCGCTGGTATAGTCATCTTCTGAAACATATTCAGCATAAGCGCCATCAATTACCAAAAGTATGTCATCTGCCAGTTGCTCGCGTAATTTTATTAATTCATCGCGCGTACTATAGCTGCCAGTTGGATTGTTAGGATTAGCTATAAAAACAATCTTCGTTTTTGGTGTTACCGCCGCTAATATATTATCAATATCTGTACGTAAATTGGTTTCTGGAGCTGATACCGGAGTTGCACCTGCACCATGTGCATAAATTTCATACATTAAAAATCCATGCCTGCTATATAATATTTCATCACCATCTTTGGCATATGAATGGCATATAAAGGAAATTATTTCATCAGACCCTGCGCCACAAACAATTTGCTCAGGATTAAGATTATATATTTTGCCAATAGCTGCGCGTAGCTTAGAAGCAGAGCCATCTGGATATTTATGTAACTGACCAGAAATAGCTTCATATGCAGCAATTGCTTTAGGGCTGGCGCCTAAAGGTGTTTCGTTTGAAGAAAGCTTTATATTGCGTTTGTCACTGGCAGACTTTGACAGACCTGCCTTATATGGAGTTATGTTTAATATTGTTTCTTTTGGTTTTGGGGACACTTTCTTTCCTATAAAAATAATGGCTTAGCATAAGATCCAAGAAGTCTTGCCTGAACGTTATTCTTTTTGAAATCTTTTTGCAGATCGTGATTTATAGCATCTTTTTCATCAATAAATAGTGGAATTTCTATCAATTTCCCATTTTTATGGGAACCTAATATCGTAAATTCTGAATCATAAGCAGTAATTATCGATGCAATAAGGCTTTCTTCAATATCTCCATTTATTGCAAATAAAGAAATATCATCACCTGTTTTTTCAGGCAAAACATTAGCTATTGCCAGAACCGGAGAATGTATGTCGCTTTTATGCTCTATAAAAGGAATGCGGGCAAAAACATAAATATCATTTTTTTCATCATAAGGGCGCAGCCACCATGGTAGTTCTGATTTGTCAAATAATGGTAAAATTCCAACAGATGCATCATTTCTAGCCACTTTCTGAATAATTTCATCTGTTGATTCATAGCATTTTGTTTCGATAAATGTTCCGTAATATTCGCGAGCCAGCCAATAGCAGTTATTATCATTGCCTTTAGCGTAGGCTGCTATATTCATTTTTTGTTCTAAATCAAGAGATGTAGATATTATCATTCGCCAGATTGTTGCAATTGCAGCTGCCGGGAATTTTCCTTCAATTTTTTTTGTAAGATCGCGCAACATGTCAGCTTCGCGCCCTGAGCGGATAAAGCTTGTCGTTTTGCTGGTTTTTGATTTATATTTTCCCACTTGCTTTACAAATTCAATTCGATCTTTAAGAAGGTCAATTATCTGTTGATCTATATTATCAATTTCTTTGCGAAGTTTTAAAAGTTCATTTTGTGTATCGGACATTTCAGGCATTACGTTATTTAGCTAAAAAGATTGACAAATCCGGCTCAATAAAGCAGAAATACTATATTTTTTCAAACAGATTTTAAAGGAAATATTGTGGCTGCAGAAGTTGAGTCTATATTTGGCCCTGAATATAAAAAAATTTCAGTTGGAGATGTAGTAAATGTAGCTGTAGATAAGCCTATGAGGCTTGATTGTGGACGTGAAATAAGTAATTTTCCCCTTGCTTATCAGACTTATGGAACTTTAAATGCTGATAAGTCTAATGCTATCTTAGTATGTCATGGTTTGACCGGTGACCAATATCTGGCAAATAAGCACCCTGTAACCGGAAAAGATGGCTGGTGGGAGAATATAGTTGGTCCTGGAGAGATTCTTGATACGGATAAATATTTTATAATTTGTTCAAATGTTTTAGGTGGATGTATGGGTTCGTTGGGGCCAAAAAGCATAAATCCTGAAACTAAAAAGCCTTATAATCTTGATTTTCCGGTAATAACAATAGCTGATATGGTAAGAGCGCAGGTTTTGCTTATAGATCATTTTGGCATAGATCAACTATTTTCAGTGATTGGTGGATCAATGGGAGCGATGCTGACTCTTGAATGGGCGGCAAAATATCCTGAGCGTGTTTTTTCTGCCTCAATAATTGCAGGGGCTGCAAGGCATGTCGCTCAAAATATAGCCTTTCATGAAATTGGTAGACAGACAATTGTTGCAGATCCCAACTGGTGTGGAGGAAATTATCTTAATAAGAAAAAATATCCTTCAAGCGGGCTTGCAGTTGGAAGAATGACTGCGCATGTTACATATTTATCGGAGTCTGGCTTGCATAGAAAATTTGGTCGTGGTCTGCAGGATAGAGATGAAATTACATATGGTTTTGATGCCGATTTCCAGATAGAGAGCTATTTGCGTTATCAGGGTTTTACATTTGTTGATCGTTTTGATCCAAATTCTTATTTATATATTACCCGTGCGATGGATTATTTTGACCTTATTGAAGAAAATGGTGGAGTTTTAGCGCGAGCTTTTGAAGGTACGAAAACCAGATTTTGCGTGATGTCATTCTCAAGTGACTGGCTGTTTCCTACATCGGAGGCAAAATTGATAGTACATGCATTAAATGCAGCGTCTGCAAAGGTAAGTTTTGTTGAAGTTGAAACTGATAAAGGGCATGATGCGTTCCTGCTGGACGAGCCGGAATTCTACAAAACACTTGAAGGTTTTATAAAAGGTGCTTCGGAGGCTAGAGGGTTATGAGTGAAAAATTACGCGCCGATTTGCAGCATATAGCAGATTCTATAGCAGAAGGATCAAGAGTTCTTGATCTTGGATGCAGTGATGGTTCTTTATTATATTATATAGAGCATGAAAAAAACGCTGATGGTCGTGGCATAGACATATCGCAAAGCAATGTTAGCCATTGCGTTAATAATGGTTTGTCGGTAATTCAGGGCGATGCAGATTTGGATCTGAAGCATTATCCTGATAAATGCTTTGATTATGTTATTGCCAGTCAAATTTTGCAGGCGACAAAACACCCGAAGGAAGTTTTGAGTCAAATGCTCAGAATTTCTAAACATGTTATTGTTTCTATACCAAATTTTGGCCATTGGTATAATCGTTTATATTTATCAATAAATGGCAGAATGCCGGTATCAAGAGCGCTTAGCTATCAATGGTATGAAACGCCAAATATACACTTTTGTACAATTAAGGATTTTGATATTTTATGTGATGAATTAAATGCCAAAATAGAAGATAAAAAATATTTATATGATAGTGGTAAGAAAATTTCTTCCCTGAAAAGAATTATATCGGCAAACTTGTTCTCTCAGCGTGCGATTTTTGTTTTAAAGGGGTAATAGTTGAGGGATGAAACATAATAATCCTCTCCCTCGTGGGAGAAGGGACTAAAGGAGCGCAATATAACACTCCTCTCCCTCGTGGGAGAGGTAAGATTTCTTAAGTTTTGCCTTAGGAAAACTTTTTTAGAAATCTGGTGAGGGCTGATGTTTTGCCGCAATGTAATGAGTTATAAAAAGCCCTCATCCTAACCTTCTCCCAAAGGGAGAAGGGACTTAAGAGTTGTGACATTAAAAAGCCCTCATCCTAACCTTCTCCCAAAGGGAGAAGGGACTAAAGAGTTGTGACATTAAAAAGCCCTCATCCTAACCTTCTCTTAACGGGAGAAGGGACGAAGGTGTATATCCCCACATTGTCTTTTCCGCTCCTTTCAACTGTCATTCTCGCTATCTACTGTCATTCCCGCGCAGGCGGGAATCCATTGCCATTCAATATAAAACTATACGGCTTTGATATAAAAAGCCCTCATCCTAACCTTCTCTTAACGGGAGAAGGGACTTAAGATAGCTAGCGTAACAATAATTAGCCAACAGCACTTAAAGTCTTGCCTCTCCTGCACAGAGAGGATATCTTATTTGTTCTTGTTAAAGGGAATAAAGGGAATAATCTGTGCTAAAGGTAATGCAAATTCCGGTATTAACAGATAATTATATCTATCTTATCCATGAAGAAGATAAAAATATAACTGCGGTGATTGATCCTGCCGAGGCAAAGCCAGTTTTAGAAGAGCTAAAAAATCAGGGCTGGAATTTAGATTATATTTTAAACACCCATCATCATTATGACCATATTGGCGGTAATAAGCAGTTAAAATCTGAAACTGGCTGCAAGGTTGTGGGTTTTGCAAATGATGCTCACAGAATTACTGGTATAGATATTAAATTAAATGATGGTGATAATTTTGATATAGGAAATTCGACTGCAAAAGTGATGTTTGTTCCAGGTCATACTCTGGGTCATATTATTTATTATTTTGAAAAAGATAAAATATTATTTTGTGGCGATACATTATTTTCTATGGGGTGTGGAAGATTATTTGAAGGCACATATGAGCAAATGTATCAAAGTTTAAATAAAATATCTGCGCTTCCTGATGATGTGGAAGTTTATTGCGCTCATGAATATACACAAAATAATGCTGAATTTGCTTTAACTATTGAACCTGATAATCAGGATTTAAAAGATCGATATGAACAGGTAAAAAGCCTCAGAAAACACAAAAAGCCTACTATTCCTACAAATATTGGTCTGGAAAAGCGGACTAATCCTTTTTTACGTTGCAATTTGGATGAATTTGTGGACATTAGGGGCAAAAAAGATAATTTCTAAAAATATATGGAGATATAATGCTGGAAAATTTTTTAGATGTAATAGGTTTGAGCAAAGACTCAAGCTGGGTATTGCAGATCTTTATAGTGATATTTATTTCCCAGATTGTAGCATTTTTTGTTAATCGCTTTATAAAAAAAGTAAATGATAAATTATCCAGAACAAAAAATCTTTGGGATGATGCTCTGGTTACGGCTCTCAGGTTGCCTGTTAAAGTTTTGATTTGGGTTATTGGTCTGTCATTTGCAGTTGAGATAATTTATGACCAGTCGAATATGGAAATATTCAAGGCAATATATCCAATAAGGGATGTTTCGGTAATTGCCTGCATTTCATGGTTTGTTATCCGTTTTATAAGAGAATCCCAGAAGAATATTATCCATAAAAGTCAGCAGGGTGAAAAGGAAGTTGATAGAACAACGTTGGATGCGATAGGCACTATTTTGCGGGCAACTGTTATTATAACTTCTGGCCTTATAATGCTGCAGACATTGGGTTACAGTATTAGTGGAGTTCTGGCCTTTGGTGGTGTTGGCGGTATAGCAATTGGTTTTGCAGCAAAGGATTTATTGGCAAATTTCTTTGGTGCGATGATGATTTATTTTGACCAGCCATTTAAGGTTGGTGATTGGATTCGCTCTGCAGATCGTGATATTGAGGGAGTAGTTCAGGAAATTGGCTGGCGTCAGACGCGTATAGAAACATTTGAGCGTCGTCCTTTATATGTGCCAAATTCTTTGTTTTCTACAATATCGGTGGAAAATCCTTCGCGCATGACACATAGAAAAATAAGTGAAGTTATCGGCGTGCGCTATGATGATATAAATAAAGTAGAAAAAATAACCGATCAGGTTAGAAAGATGGTAACAGAGCATCCTGATATCGATAAAAATTTAAGTATTGTTGTAAGTCTGGATAAATTTAATGCATCGTCAGTTGATTTTATATTTAGTGCTTTTACCACTGTAACTGATCGTATAGAATTTACAAAATTGAAGCAGGAGCTATTATTGGCAATTGCAAAAATTATCGATAAAAATAAGGCAGAAATTGCCTTTCCAACTTCTACTTTGCATATACCAGATGGTGTTGCGGTTAAGACAAATTAAAAAGGGAGATTTTTATGTCTAGTAGCAGGGATGATCAAGCTTCTAAGAAGAGTAAAAAAGATCCTACAGGAGTTGAGGATTATACTGAAAGATCTGAAATTACCAGAATTGTAAAAGAGAATGATTACAAATCTTTTTGTCCTTCGCCTCTGGATCCAGATTGGCATAAAAGATTTGATGAAGCATATTTTAACACATATATTGCGGCAGTAAAAAAAATTAGAGGAGGTTATGAATATTATCTAAGTGCTGATTCTGCTCGGAAGTTGGAAGCTTTTTTTGAAAAATCACAATCCGCAGGTGATGATGAGCCTGAATTGCCAGAGAATAGTTTAGAAAGAGAAATTGAAAGCGATATTGCAGCTTTGCAAAAAGAGGATGCATTTGATGATGAAGTAGAATTATCAGCTGTTGAATATGCAGGCGATGATGAGGTTGAGCGGCCAGCGCGCAGTTTAGAAAGAGAAATTGAAAGCGATATTGCATTTTTGCAAGAAGAAGCCGCATTTGCTGACGAAAATATAGAAGATCTTAAATTGGAAGGTTTCGAATCAGAAAGTGAAATTACGGGTTTTAGTTTAGAAGGAAATATTGAAAAGCCTGCTTTAGAGTCTGAGCAAGCAGCAGCTGCATCGTCATATTATGATTCTCACATAGAAAAAGAGGAGCAAGATAAACTGCCCGAATTATTGTATCCAGGAGATGGTCCTAAAATTGTTAACATTAATGATGATAAAGTTGAACGTTTTACTTCTATGATTAAAAGGTCTGAGTCCTCTCCTGAACCTAGAGCCAGAAGAAGTTCATCTGTAGGTGAGGGAAGGAAAGCAGAATCTTTTCTTAGTAAGATAAAGAGGCAAAGGGTTCATGCAGCAGATGAAGAGTTTGAGGAAGTAAGTCAAGATGATATTGGTCAGGAAGAAAAAGGAACAAGAACATTATCACTTGTTAGTTTCAAGGGGGCGCTTTCTAAAATAAAACCAAAATCTGGTGGATATGGCCGCATTATAGATGGAAGTGATGATGTCGGTGAAGGCGTGGGAAGAAAGTAATAGTCAATTTTATTTAAGTTGAAACATGAATATAGTATCGATAAGTATAGTATTTTGCGTGGTTTGGTGGCTGGCATTTTTTATAATATTGCCAATAGGACTAAAAAAAGACGACAATCCACAAAAAGGCAATGATTCAGGTGCTCCTGAAAATGCCAATATAGCAATAAAAATGATTGCATCTACTTTTGTATCAATTATTTTCTGTGCGATTTTTTACTATCTTATGGAAATAGACTTTTTTGCATTCTTAGATATAAGAGGCCTTAAATAGTCAATTTTTACACCAGAATAAACAGGAATGCATAAATGAGATTATCACGATATTTCTTGCCAATAATAAAAGAAAATCCGGCAGAGGCGAAAATTGTCTCTCACAGATTAATGTTGCGCGCTGGCATGGTGCGTCAATTGACGTCGGGCATATATAACTGGCTGCCTCTTGGGCTTGCGGTGCTGAAAAATATTGAAGAAATTGTACGTCAGGAAATGAATAAGGCTGGAGCCATAGAAATTATGATGCCGACAATGCAGCCGGCTGAATTGTGGCAGGAATCGGGACGTTATGATGATTATGGTAAGGAAATGCTGCGCGTTACTGACCGCCATGAAAGAGATATGCTATATGGCCCTACTCATGAAGAGGTGGTAAGTGATTTATTCCGCAATAATGTGCGCAGCTATAAAGATCTGCCAATGAATTTATACCAGATTCACTGGAAGTTTCGTGATGAAATCCGTCCGCGTTTTGGTGTTATGCGAGGTCGTGAATTTTTGATGAAAGATAGCTATAGTTTTGACCTTGATACAGAATCGTCAATGCAGACATATGCTGTTATGTATGAGGCATATTTAAAAATATTTAAGCGTATGGGCTTAACTGCAATACCTGTTCGTGCCGATAATGGAGCTATTGGCGGTGATGCCAGTCACGAATTTCAGATATTAGCAGATACTGGTGAAAGTGAAGTTTATTACGATAAAAAATTCGAAGAATTAATGGGTAGGGGTGATGTTGATATTGATGCCATGCGTAAATTATATGCGGCAGCAGACGAAATGCATGATCCTGAAAATTGCCCTGTTTCTAAAGAAGATTTATGCTCTAAGCGAGGTATTGAAGTTGGGCATATATTTAATTTTGGTACTAAATATTCTGCTGCGATGAATGTTAAGGTACAAAATTCTGATGGTAAGGAAGTATTCCCGCAAATGGGTTCTTATGGGATTGGAGTATCACGATTAGTAGGTGCAATAATAGAATCAAGCCATGACGATAATGGAATTATATGGCCAGAATCAGTGACTCCTTTTGATATTGGTCTTATAAACATAAAAACCAATGATGAGGAATGCACAAAGGCTACGGACGATTTATATGAAAAATTGTCAAATGCCGGAGTTAAAGTTCTTTATGATGATACTAAAGAAAGCGCTGGTAAAAAATTTGCTAATATGGATTTAATTGGCCTGCCGTGGCAGATTGCAATTGGGCCGCGCTCTTTAAAATCAGGAACTGTTGAGTTAAAAAATCGTGCAACCGGACAAAAAGAAGATCTATCTTTTGATGCTGTTTTAAATAGGTTTTCCTGATTATACATAATTTATATATCACGTTTATATGGACTTATGGCTTTATAATATTTATAACATAATAAGTCTAAATAACCGGGGGTTTCGTGTTTTCTTCTGTTGAGCGTATGATTGCTTTTCGTTATTTGCGTTCACGCAGGAGTGAAAGGCTTATATCCATAATCGCTGCATTTTCACTTATTGGCATAGCATTAGGCGTTGCAACATTAATTGTTGTAATGGCGGTTATGAATGGTTTTCGCGAAGAAATTACCAATAAAATTTTGGGTCTTAGTGGCCATATCACCATAACTTCATATGAAAGAAATCTTACCGATTATGAGATTCTGGCAACTAAAGTTAAAACTGTAAAAGGTGTTAAGGAAGTTTCTGCTATTATTGATGGGCAGGTTATGGCGATGACTGACAGAAATACAACCGGCGCTATGGTAAGGGGTTTATCATCTGTTGATATGCAGAGCAGAAAATTAATAAAAGAAGGCATAATAGCTGGAAATTTAGAAGATTTTAAGGGCAAGGATGTAATTGCTATAGGCACGCATCTTGCACAAAATCTTGGTGTGTTTATTGGTGATGAAATAACTCTGGTATCGCCGCAAATGCGTAGTACTGCGCTTGGTTCTATACCGCGATTAAAGAGCTATATTGTGGTGTCTATTTTTGAAGTTGGTATGTATGAATATGACAGCAGCTTTATATTTATGCCGCTTGAGGCTGCGCAATTATTCTTTAAATATCCTGATTCTGTAAGTGGAATTGAAGTTGTAACTGAAGATGCAAATAAATCACTTGCAATATCTCATGATATATTTGCCAGATTTGAAGGCAAATTAAGAGTAAAAGACTGGCAATTGGCTAATGCCAGCTTGTTTAATGCCTTAAAAGTTGAGCGCACAGTTATGTTTTTAATATTAACATTAATTGTGTTTATTGCGGCATTTAATATTGTTTCAAGTCTGATATTGCTGGTAAATGACAAGGGTAAGGATATTGCCATATTACGAACTATGGGCGCAACAAAGGGGATGATAATAAGAATATTCTTTTTATGTGGGGCTGCTGTTGGTGTTGTAGGTACGATTCTTGGATTTATTTTGGGCGTAGGTTTTGCGCTTAATATTGAAACTATAAGAAAATGGGTTGAATCTTTAACTGGTAACAGATTATTTGATCCGGTTATATATTTTCTTTCTGAATTGCCAGCAAAAGTTGAAGTCGGTGATGTAATATGGTCTGTTGCTATGGGGCTTTTCTTCTCAATTGCAGCCACGATCTATCCTGTATATAAAGCATCTAAACAGGATCCTGCGGAGGCATTGCGTTATGAGTAAAATAGATCCTATATTATCTTTGCAAAATATTCATAAATCTTTTTGTCAGGGAAAGCGCAAATTGTCAGTTTTGCAGGGTGCGTCATTAGAAATTCACAAAGGCGAATCTATAGCTTTGATTGGTCCTAGTGGCTGTGGAAAAACCACATTATTACAAATTGCCGGCCTTCTTGATAAGCCAACAAAGGGGCATGTTTTTTTCAATAATCACGATATGATAAGATCAAACGATGCTTTTCGTACTTCTATAAGATTGATGAATATCGGTTTTATTTATCAATTGCACCATCTATTGCCTGAATTTACAGCTATGGAAAATATTATAATTCCACAAATGATCGCTGGCGGAAATAAAAAAGAGGCAAAGGAGCATGCTCAGGAATTGCTGAAATATTTAGGTCTAGGCGCAAGAATTGATCACAAGCCAAGTCAGCTATCAGGTGGTGAACAGCAAAGAGTAGCAATTGCAAGGGCTTTAATAAACAGGCCATCATTGCTGCTTGCGGACGAGCCGACAGGTAATCTTGATCCAAAAACATCTCAGGAAGTATTTGATTTGCTTAAAAATACCGCCAAAAAAGTTGGTGTGGCAATGCTGATAGTAACTCACAATCCAGATCTTGCTAAACAAATGGATAAAGCTATTACAATTGAAAAAGGCAAGTTATGTGTTTCTGGCACATAGAAGCTTTTAAAAATTAACGTGTTCTTTCTTCTTCTGTATCACTTACAATGTTATTCAACTGGTGTTGCTCAAGAGTTGCTCTATCAGAAACTTCAGTTCCAGATTTAGTTTCTGAAGAAGGTGAGCCATTAGATTTATCGTCTTTCAGGTCGCGTTTAACATTTCCGTATGGATCAAAATGGGGAATTACCATATTTAAAACAGTTGTTACGGTTTTTGTTGCTAATTGGGTTGCCTGTAATATGAGGCTGTCCTTTGGAAGAATTTTTTCCAGAAATTCTGCAGGAATTTCAGATAAAACTGAAGCTGCGGCAATTAAATATCCAACTCTTTGTTTGCTGTTATTTTTTGTAGCCAATTTTTCTTCTTTTATCTTTTTGTTAATTTCTTCTTTTCTTTTGGCTATCTCTTCTTCAATCTTTTCAATATCGATATCAGACGATGATCTTACTTCATCCATTGCTCTATCTACATCTCTTCCTAGTAAAGATTCAATATCAAGATCTGCTCCCAAAGGAGGCGCATAAGGTGCGGGCATTGCTAAGGAAGGTGGAAGAAGACTTGTGTTTTCTACAGATTCACTTTGATGAGTTAATCTATCTTCACTTCTGTCCAATATAACTCCACCTGAACCGCGACTCATAATATGACCCTATTAATTTATAAAATTCTCTAACTATTACATAATACAGCATAAATATTACAGTTTTATGAATATTTATGCAACTTGCTTATTAAATTGCAATTGACGGTAGCTTAACGCCTCTGAAATGTGATTTTTTTCAACATTTTCACTGTTTTCAAGGTCAGCTATTGTGCGTGAAACCCTCAAAATACGGTTAAATCCGCGCATGGATAATTGCATTTTATCATATGCATGATGGAGTAATTCATGCCCTTCCTGAGAAGTTTTTGTGATTTCCTGCAATAAATCACCATTTGCTTGCGAATTTGTACGAATATCAAGATTCTTATAGCGTTGAATTTGTTTTTCCCGGGCTTTTACAACTCGCTCTCGTATCTCTTTTGTGCCTTCTTTAGGTGGAGCTTTATATAGATCAGCAGGGCTGACGGCAGGAACCTGAATATGTAAATCAAAGCGATCCATCAACGGGCCGGATATTTTTGATTGATAATCCTGCCCACAAATAGGCGCTTTTTTACAAGAGCGTGATTGATCGTCAAGATAGCCACATCTGCATGGATTCATAGCCGCTACCAGCTGAAAATTTGCAGGGTAGGTAATATGTGCAGCTGCCCTTGAAACAGTTACCTTGCCGGTTTCTAAAGGCTGGCGCAGGGAGTCAATAACTGTGCGTGGAAATTCAGGCAACTCATCTAAAAATAATATGCCATTATGAGCTAAAGTTATTTCGCCTGGCATTGCTTTTTTTCCGCCTCCAACCATTGCAGCAATTGAACATCCATGATGCGGGTCTCTGAAAGGGCGCTTGCGGACTAAATTTCCATCTTCAATCTTGTTAGTGATGCTTGAAATCATGCTAACTTCAAGCATCTCCTGAGATGATAATTCAGGTATGATTCCGGGTAATCTTTCTGCCAGCATAGATTTGCCCGCCCCTGGAGGCCCGATCATAAGCAGGTTGTGACTACCTGCTGCTGCTATTTCAAGAGCGCGTTTTGCAGATTCCTGACCTTTGATATCTGCCATATCAGGATATTTAAAATTCTCCTGTATATTTTTATGAGGCGAAGATAAGGTTGTAGGTGATAATATTTGTGTTCCTTTAAAATGGTTTATTAAAGAAAGCAGGTGATCGGGAGCATATATTGTTATATCTCCAGCCCAGCAGGCCTCAAAACCATTATCTTTAGGGCAAATAATACCTTTATTTGACTCATTTGCATGAATTGCAGCTGGTAAAATACCTGCTACTTTTGTTATTGAGCCATCAAGCGATAATTCTCCAAGCACAATGTAATTGATTATTTCTTCGGCGGGTATTACTCCCATAGAAGATAAAATTCCAAGAGCAATTGGCAGATCATAATGACTGCCTTCTTTTAATACATCGGCAGGCGCAAGATTTACGGTTATTCTTGAAGATGGTAGGGCAAGACCCATAGCGCTTAAGGCTGAGCGTATTCTTTCTTTTGATTCGCCAATTGCTTTATCGGGCAGGCCAACAATATTAAAGGCTGGTAATCCTGAAGAAATATGAACCTGAATGTCAATATCTGTACTATTTATTCCCTCAAATGCTATGGTATTAATATGAGCGACCATGATTATTTTACTCGTTAAATTCATTTTAATTTTTTAATAGTGACTAATTATTATATCATTTAAAAAATAATTACAGCTTATTAATAAAAAATTAAGAAATAGGGTATAATGTGCCTTTCATCATAATTAATCGTAATTGAATTATTAGGGGAAATACAAGAATGATAGGCCATCAGGATGGGGTACGGCCTTGGTTAATACACATGATGGTGGGATTAAGTTTAGCGGTAATTATAACTGTATCTTATCTTTTTTATTACCAAAATAACGTACAATATGAAGAAAATATTCAAATAGCAAAAAAGGATCTTTTGCATATTACGCGAGCTGTTTCCAGCCATGTGAATTTAACTTTTCTGGCAACCGATAAAATTTTAAGGCGTGCCGCAGAAAGAAGGTATTTTAATGAGCTATTTGGTAAAAATCTAAAAGATGATTTGCAGCATAATTTAAAAATGTGGGTAAATGAAACACCGCATTTAGAAGGTATGGTTATAACTGACGCTCAAGGAAATGCGGAAGTATCCTATTATAAAGAATTTTCTACCATATGGACAAGACCTCAGACTGACTCATTTGTAGATCAGGAGCATTTTAACAAACATAAATCTCAGGAATATAAAGATATAGTAATTAGTGCCCTAAGATATGAAGGTGAACCAGATCACCATATGGTTATGGCAAGTCACCGCCTTACTAATATTGACGGTAGTTTTGGAGGTTTGGTAATTGCTATTATGGATGGATATTATCTTACTGATTTTTTCCAGTCAGTTGAAAGCGAAAATGATATAAAATTGGCACTTATCCTTGATAGAAGTTCTTTTTTGGTTAATGGCTCTGGGCTGGAGCCTGATTCAGAAAAAGTTTTTGCAGCGATGTATGACCCAACAAAAGATACCGAATTGGATATGTCTATCAGTATTTTGCAATCACAAAGCAACGAAGATGGAGTTAATCTTTACTCATTTGGACTTCTTGATAATCTGCCGATTACAGTTTCTGTTACCATGCATGATAGCTATATATTAAAAATGTGGTATGAAGATCGTAGTCGCTATCTTACTTTCCTTGGTATATTCATTGGATTTATAGCTGTAGTTATCTTGTTTTCTTTGATTCTTGCAAGAAAGATGAGGCAGGTTCAGAATTCTGAAAAGGCAGCTTTAATGGCTAGTCAGGCAAAGTCTGACTTCCTTGCTAAAATGAGCCATGAATTGCGCACTCCACTTAATGCTATTATAGGATTTTCAGATATGCTTTCATCTGGGTATTTTGGTAAGGTAAACCATACGCAGATGGAGCGCCTTCAGGATATCCATATGTGTGGAAATCATCTCCTTGAATTTATAAGTGATATATTGGAATTTTCAAAAGGTGATGTGGGTAAGATATGTCTTGATGAAAGTAGTTTCGATCTTTCATTAATAATTAACAGAGCTATAAGAATGATAAGGCAAAGAGCCGAATCAGAAGGAATAAATATAATTAATAAGTCGTCCAGGCAAAGTAGTAATATTATTTATGCAGATGCGCGTAAAATTCAGCAGATTTTGATAAATCTTTTGTCGAACTCTGTGAAATTTACAAAAAGTGGGGGAGAGATTTCTGTCTCTGCTGATATTGATAAGAAAGGTGATCTTGTAATAAGCGTTTCAGATACTGGTCTTGGAATTGCAAAAGATGATATAGCAATCGCCATGTCGGTATTTGGGCAGGTGCATCATTCAGGTAAGTATGAAGGAACAGGCCTTGGCTTGCCTTTGTGCAAAATGTTTGCTGAATTACACGGAGGTTCTTTTAAGCTTGATAGTGAGGTTGATAAAGGAACTAACGTGACAATAATAATTCCAAAAAACAGAATTGTAAATTTCAATGCTTCTCATAAAGAGCATGAGCATGTTGTAACGGTTGTGTAATCGCATTAAAGTCAGAATATTTATTTATTTCATCTGGAAGCTGTTAATAAATCTTTGCAGTGCCTGATATTTTTTTATTATATTTTGTTGAAATTGAATAACTCTGACTTGATAAGAATCTAAAAATATATAAAAATGTAGACTGATTATAAAATTTACTCATTTTTAAAATATAAATAACAAAAAATATAATGATATATCCTAATTTTGATGAGCTTGTGTCATTGCAAAGTCATGCACGTGGATTAACAGCTGGTAGTAGTCGTAAATCTGCTTCTATACTTGCAGGAAATTATGCCTCTTCATTTCGCGGGCAGGGTATGGAGTTTGCTGAGGTGCGGCAATATGTCCATGGTGATGATATCCGTAATATTGACTGGCGTGTGACTGCAAGAACCAGTGAGCCGCATTTGAAAGTTTATACAGAAGAGCGTATGCGCAATGTTATAATATGCGTTGAATCAAGTCCAAATATGAGATTTGGAACCAGGGTTACTTTTAAATCAGTTCAGGCAGCAAGAGCTGCGGCTTTACTTGGCTGGAGTGCTAATAGCCATCATGACAGAGTTGGAGGAATGGTTTTTGGAGATATCGACAGATCTGTTCAATATTTTTCACCTCAGACAACGCGTCAGTCTTTGTGGAAATTATTGCGTTTACTGAGCAGTCATGAGCATGGTAAATCTGATAATATTGCTTCTTTAGAAGTGGCAATGAAGGATTTAACGCGTATTGCAAAAAGTGGAAATCTGGTATTTATAATAGCTGATTTTAATAATCTGGATAAATCATTTCAGCGCAGATTAAGTTATCTGCAACGTATATGTGAGGTTGTTTTACTACCTGTATATGACCCGATTGATATGGCCTTGCCCGACATGGGAGCTGTTGAGTTTGCAGATGGTGATGATTATTTATATGTAAATACAAGCTATAATGCAGGACGCAAAAATTATGAGACTCAATGGCAGAAAAATTACGATAATCTGCATGAAATAGCTCATCGTTATGGGGTTAAAATAATTCCTTTATATACGGATAAGGATGTTTTAACTTGTCTGAATAAAGGTCTTTCGCATGTTAAATCTTCAAGGGAGGCGGCGTGAATCCATTATTGTCGCAGTTAGAAGATATTGATGATTTAGACGTAGTTTCATGGTGGCCATTAGCTCCTATATGGTGGGTGGTGATTGGTCTGATATTGACCGTGACTATATATTTTTTAATAAAACATTTCAGAAGGAAAATCTGGCATTCTCAGGCATTTAAGATACTTGATGAGCTGGAAAAAGAATCTGTTAAAGCTGATAAAAAATGGGTTGGCGATTTTCTTATCGCCTCTAAAAAAATTATTTTAATGCACTATACGCGCAAAGAATGTGCATCTTTGGAATCTGATGAGTGGTTAAAATGGCTGGAAAACAATGACCCAAAAGGCTTTAAGTGGAAAAATAAGGGTAAAATATTAGTTGATAATGCTTATTCGCCAAAAGAATATATTTTGGATAAATCTGATGCTAAAGAGCTTGTGAGTGCTTTAAGAAATTGGGTTAGATAGGTAAATAATAATTATTTAGAAACTGGAAAAATTAATTATGGGGCATGAGTCTTTTATATTTCAATGGCCGCAAATGGCGATATTGGTTTTATTGCCGCTGATATTTCGCTTGATAGTGCCTGCGTCAAAGGATCATGGGGCAGTTAGTAAGCTTATTATTCCGGCATCAGCTAAAATTAAAGAAGCATTTGGTACAAGCAAATCTGCGCCTGTAGTCAAATCGCGTCTGGAAAAATTTATGCTATATTTGATTTGGGTATTATGTGTGATTGCTTTAATGCGTCCACAGATAGTTAACGAATATACGCATGTAAATAATGAAGGTTATGATTTAATGCTGGCGGTTGATCTTTCAGGATCTATGAAAGCACTGGATTTTGAAAAAAATGGGCAGCGTATTAATCGCCTTCAGGCAACAAAAGAAGTGGTAGGAAATTTTGTAAAAGATCGCAGAGGCGACCGTGTGGGGCTGGTGCTATTTGGCAGTAATGCATACTTACACGTGCCTCTTACTCTTGATACGATATCTGTTAGTGACATGCTTAATAATGCTGTTATAGGAATGGCTGGTGATTCCACTGCAATTGGTGATGCTATTGGCGTTGCAGTTAAAAATCTTCGTCATAGGCCTACAGGATCACGTGTTATAATCCTACTTACTGATGGCTCTAATACGGCAGGTACAGTGCCGCCGATTGAAGCTGCAAAGCTTGCTGAGCAATATGGAATAAGAATATATACTATTGGTGTTGGAAGCCATGGAGCTGTGCCTTTTCCTAATCAATTTGGCCAAATAATTATGGCTGAAATGAAGATGGACGAAGATCTTTTAAAGGAAATAGCTAAAATAACTGGCGGTGTATATTTTAGAGCCACTAATGAGAAGGCTTTAGGTGAAATATATGCAAAAATCAACAAGATGGAAAAAAGTGAAAGTGAAGCGATCAGTTTCTTAACCCGCAGACCATTATATAAATGGCCTACAGGTTTAGCTTTTAGTATTTTACTTATTATGATTATCGGAAGGTTTGCAAAAAATATTAAATTTAATTTGCCTTAATTTAACTTCTTCCTATTTAGTTGCAACAAAATCAATATAGCATGCATCTGCTTCATTTGTTAAAGTATATACTGATCCGGTTAAACATGTTCCTGTTGCTGCAGCACCAGTTGCCGAAAGAACATTGCCGGCATCTGGAACTCCATCATCTAATTTATCATCAATACTTTTGGCATCTTGCGGATTGATGGTTGCAGTAGTCAAGCCGCTATTGGAAGTAGGTTTTGCATATCTTAATCTGTTGCCGTTTGTAGAATCTCCCCAATATACATAACCACCGGCGCCTCTTGCAGAGCCAGGGCAGTTAACACCAAATGTACAGTTATTACTATCTGGAGCGCCGGTATAAACACCATTTATCATATTGGATAAAGCAAGGTGATGCCATGCGTAATAAGATTCTGTTGCAACGGCTACATAGCGATCGCCATTTCCATTTGTTGCTGCTCCCCAATAGCTGCTGGCATTATCCATGTCACCAGGAAAGGCATTATATTTTAACTTAAATGTATTCCACGCCATCTTATATTTATTAGATTCATCAATAACCGACTTTACTCGCGCTTGTTTTATAAGATCTTGCCCGGCAAAAATTCCTGCAACTATAAGGCCGATTATTACAATAACTATAGAAAGCTCAACAAGAGTAAACCCTGATTCTTTTTTCATGATATATACCTGAATAATTTAAGTTTGATGTCCTCAAGATAAGCAGTATAACATATATTTAAATATTTATTATAGATATTATGAAAAAAAAACTAAAACTATATATAATAGCTGGTGAGCCTTCAGGAGATAACCTTGGAGCTAAGCTAATTAAGGCTCTGAAAAACAATAATAATTATGATATTTCATTTAGTGGTATTGGTGGTGAAAATATGCAAAAAGAAGGTATGCATAGTCTTTTTCCCATGTCAGAATTATCTATTATGGGATTTTTAGAAGTTATTCCCCATATTCCTAATGTTTTAAATAGGATAAATGAAACGGTTGAAGAAATTTATCGCACGCAGCCTGATATTGTAATCACTATAGATTCTCCGGGATTTTGTTTTCGGGTGGCAAAAAAATTAAAAAACAGAAATTTTAAATTAGTACATTATGTTGCCCCAACTGTTTGGGCATATAAGCCGGGTCGTGCAAAGAAAATAGCAAAATTATATGACCATTTATTAGCAATATTGCCATTTGAGCCGCCATATTTTGATGCTGTCGGTTTGGATAATAGTTTTATTGGCCACCCTATTGTTGAAGATTTTAAGTCGCAGGATTTACAAAAATTACGAAGGGACTTTCGTAAAAAACATAATATATCTGAAAGTGCAAAGGTTCTATGCATGCTTGGTGGAAGCCGCATTTCAGAAATTAAGCGCCTTATGCCAATATATATTGAAACCTGTAAAATCCTCAGCAAAAGGTTAGATAATTTGCATATTGTTGTTCCAACCCTGCCGCATATTAAAGATTCCATATCTAAATATATGGAAAATTCCGGTATATCTTATGTTATTGTAGAAAATAAAGATGATAAAGACAGCGCTTATGCGGCTTGTGATGTGGCGCTTGCAAAATCAGGAACTGCAACTTTAGAAATATCTTTATTCAAACTTCCTATGATTATTGCCTATAAAGTAAGCTTTGTCTCATATTTAATAATTAAATCGATGATTAAAATTAAATATGCAAATTTGATTAATATTATTTTAAATAAAGAAGTAATCCCGGAATTTATACAGGGAAAATGCAACGCAGATAATTTATCCAGAGGCTTGCTAAAATTATTTAACGATCAAAAAATGCAAAAAAAACAAATTGATACATGTCAGCAGGTTTTTAAAGATTTAGGCCTAGAAGATAACTACTTGCCAAGCCAGAAGGCGGCAAAAGTAATTTTAAAATTATCAGCTGGTAAATGATAAATTCTGAGATTGGGCTGGTTGCTCAAGATATTGATATTGAGCAGATGCGCTTTGGAATGCAAATTGCAAATTTACACTGGTTTGTGAATATTGAGATATAAAATCTCTTTTGCCAGAATTGGGGTTGCTATCTACAAGAAGCCTGTTGCTATAGTCATCATCACTTTCCAGCGCTTCAATCAATTTATTAATATCAACAGCGCGCGAATCTTCTATATTATTTAAGAAATCTTCAAATTGCAGATCAGTACTTTGTACAAATTGTAGCTCCGTATAAGATATGCTCAATTCTGCTTCAAATGAAAACTGTACTTCTGCAATTCTGCTTAAAAGATTGCCCTCATCTTCACTAAACTCCAAAGAATCATAAAAAGCATCTATCTGCTTATCAATATCAGCAACAAAAGCTGCCTCTTCTGCGGTAAGTTCAAATGGCTCTTCTAAACCTTCTTCAACGGCTTCTAACCTATCTAAAAGAGCAGATTGTTCGTCAGTTAAATTTAATGATGAGAAAAACGCATCTTCCTTAGCACCTAAATCATCTAAAAATAGATCATCCTGATATGTAAGGTTTAAGCTATCAATAAATTGATCTTCCAGTTCGCTAAATTCGTCCAGTAGCAGACTTTGCTCAGATGAAAGACCAAATGAATCCAAAAGATCTGTAAATGCCGATATAACCTGATCGAAGAAATCTTCAACTGCATCTTCTAAAGAACCATCCTTTAAAGAAGCAGTTCCTTCTTGTTTTATAGAAATACTTTGCTGAAATGTCGCCGCTGAACTTATAGAAACACTATCGGCAATCGCTAAGCCATTTTTTTTGCTGCCATCTTCGCGCGACGAATTAAAAATATTAGGATGATTAATCCTCTCATTTGACCTATCGCTGTGATTAGCTCCTGAAAAAAGATTTGATATGCTCGGCGCTATCTGCATAAAATATCCCCACTTACAAAACAGAATAAGTTGAAAAACTTACATCCTGTTACAACTTTATATCATATAAAATATAAAATTGCTACAAGTTTATCAAGTTTTTATGAATTTATACTAATAGTAACAATTGCTTGTGCTGCAATTCCTTCGCCGCGACCAGTAAAACCAAGCTTTTCTGTGGTTGTTGCTTTGATATTAATACGATCTTCAGAGACGTCCATTATCTTTGATAATCTTTTGCGCATATCAGGTTTATGAGGTGTTATTTTTGGCTCTTCACAAATTATAGTTAGGTCAGCATTTATGATTTTTGCATTCATGTAGCGTAATTTTCCGATGGCATTTTGTAGAAAAATGCTGGAATCCATATTTTTGAACTTATTATCAGAAGGCGGAAAATGTTCTCCAATATCACCTTTGCCGATTGATCCTAAAATTGCATCAACCAAAGCATGTATAGCAACATCAGCGTCTGAATGGCCTTTAAGGGTTTTTGAGTGCGGTATTTTTACATTACATAAAACTACGTCACCTGCTTTTTTTTCAAAAGCATGGACATCAAATCCAATACCGCTGCGTGTTTCACAATTTGAGTTATCTGTCATAAGTCTTTGCGCTCTTTGTAGGTCATCTGATTGAGTAATTTTAAAATTTAGCTGCGAGCCTTTAACAATATGAACCGGTTTTTTAAAATATTCAAATATTGATGCATCATCGGTGACAGATAAATCACCAATTTGCATATGTGCTTTTAGAATGTCTTTATATTTAAAACCTTGCGGAGTTTGAGCCCGCATAAAGGATTTTCGATCTATTGTTTCAATAATATTGCCATTTTTATGGCGCTTTATTGTATCTTCAACCTCTAATGCTGCTATTGCAGCACCATGGGATTTGGTTTTTTCAAATACTCTGTTAATTAAATCCTGACTGACTAATGGTCTTGCCGCATCATGAATCATAACAATTTCAGGATTAAATTTTTCTATTGCTTTTAAGCCAAGACGTACAGATTCCTGGCGCGTTTTGCCTCCAATTACCGGCGCAAGCAAATCCAGATCCTTAACCGCATTTTGATATAGTTGCTCATAATCAGGATTATATACAACACAAACAGCATCAATATTTTTATTTTGTAAAAATGCGCTGGCTGCGTGATTTAAAAGCTCACGGCCTGATAATTTCATATATTGTTTGGGAATTTCTTCTCCCATGCGCGAACCGCTACCAGCTGCTACGATTAATGCTATATTTCTATATCTATTGTGTGACATATTTATATTACTTATTGCGATTTAATATATTTTTGCTATGTTGCCGCGCATCTTTTAAATATGACTAATTACATAGAATTATTATAAATGTCTATTGGAACAATAAAAATCGGCGATATAGCCATTGACTCTCCTGTTGTTTTGGCACCTATGTCGGGTGTAACGGATAAACCATTTCGTCAATTAGTAAAAAGATTTGGCGCAGGTCTGCTAGTATCTGAGATGATAGCTTGTAGAGCCATGATAATGCAAACTCGTCAAAGCATGCAAAAGCGGGAAGTTTCATCGCTTGAGGATATGACATCTGTTCAGATTATCGGTAATGAGCATGATGTTATGGCAGAAGCGGCAAAATTAAATGAAGATTTGGGCGCAAAAATTATTGATATAAATTTTGGCTGTCCTGTAAGAAAAGTTATTAATGGCTATGCAGGGTCTGCCCTGATGAGAGATGAATATACCGCTAAAAAGATTCTTGAATCGGTGGTAAATGCGGTAAAAATACCGGTAACTTTAAAAATGCGCACCGGCTGGGATGATAATAATCGTAATGCTCCAGCTTTAGCAAAAGCTGCTGAAGATATAGGTATAAAGATGATAGTTATTCATGGCCGCACAAGATGTCAGATGTATAAAGGTCATGCCGATTGGGAGTTTATTAAGCAGGTTAAAGACGCCATTAAAATTCCTTTAATCGTAAATGGCGATATAAAAACATATGATGATCTGGAAAAATCACTTGCCCAGTCAGGTGCTGATGGTGCAATGGTTGGACGCGGAGCATATGGCAAGCCGTGGATTATAAATCAGTTCATCCATTATATGAATACAGGCGAAAAATTACCTGATCCTGATCTTATCGAGCAAAAGAATGTTGTGCTTGAGCATTATGAAGATATGTTGTCACATTATGGAATAGAAGGCGGAGTGCGCATATCTCGTAAGCATATAGGCTGGTATAGTACTGGTTTACATGGGTCGTCAGAATTTAGAAATCAAGTAAATAAGCAAACTGATCCTGAAATTGTTAAAGGTCTGATTAATGATTTTTACGATAGGGCAATAGATTTAAGCCTCTTGCCGTGCTAGCGCAGCGGGTCGCGGGAGAGCGTTATATTTGTCCCTTTTCCCGTTAAGAGAAGATTAGGATGAGGGGTTGTGCTCTTTAAGTTCCTTCTCCCTGGGGGAGAAGGTTAGGGTGAGGGGTTGTGCTCTTTAAGTTCCTTCTCCCTGGGGGAGAAGGTTAGGATGAGGGCTCTTTAATATCATTGCGGTAAGGCAATAAAATTGGCCCTCACCAGATTTCTAAAAAAGTTTTTCTAAAGCAAAACTTAAGAAATCTTACCTCTCCCACAAGGGAGAGGGTTTTTGTGTAGCATTGCCATTTTGTCC
>JAOIVE010000079.1 GCA_028223895.1 Rickettsiales bacterium | reverse complement strand
TTATGTGATGATAGTTTTGCTTCTCCTGAAGAGCATATATTAGTTTCATCTGGCGTATATCTTGGAAAATATACAACGCCATTCTTGATAGTTGCCTTAGCGGTTACTTTTTCATTGGCATCAAGATCCAAATACCACCCATCTTCAGTATCAGTTGGGCATACTCCGCCACTAACATCAGCCATATCTGCAACAGTTGACATTGCAGTTGTTGGGAAAGATGTCATAATTGGAGTGCTTTTAAAGCCATATATCCTATTTGCAATATTTGCATCAACATCACCCAATGATTGTTGGTCGCCACTGCCAAAATATTGTATTAAATTGCCTTCATTATCTAATGTGGCAGCATTTTGATGGAATAAATAACGCGTATTTGTGTTATCTGATTCAGCATCAAATAATTTTGACGTTTCATATAAAGTCCCCTGATCGGTAAGATTTATTTTCCATAATTTACCCTCAAGATCGCCAAAATATACCACAGCTCCATTAGGGGCGCTTGTAGCTTGTAAAGACGTACTGGAATCTGGAGTTATAGCAAGCAATGTTGGCGGAACAGAGTTTGCTATACCATTAGTGCTATCATCATCGGTAATATCAATATTCTGTATAATCTTACCACCATCTTCAAGATTAATTACGTATAATTGAGCGCCGTAATCTGTACTGATTCCAGCATTATAACCACCACCGAAGATTGCTGTCCATGTCATTGCATTATCAGTACCTACCGGTAATCTTAAAATAATAGGCTCTGACCAAGACTCTCCTAATTTAGAGAAATCATATTCAGAAGTTATAGTGCCAGAGGTGCTATAATCAGTTCTTACGCCATTACTATCCCAGTAGCTAACTTGCGAGTTTAGTTTATTGTGGGCAAAAGTAAATAAATGCTGTGGATTGTCCGGATCAGTAACATCAAGAGCAAAATATGAGTGCCCTCCCTGTCTTAATCCTCCTAGCAAAATAGTATGCCAGGCGCTGTCATAATATATATCTTTAGCAACGATTGATCCATCAACGCCATATATACTTTCACTTTGATTGGCAGTTGAAGAAATCATGTCTTTAAAATTAGGTAAAACACTAGGAGGTATAAATGCCCATCTTTCACTACCATCAGATGAATTAAATGCATGTAGCATACCTCCATTTGATCCAACATATATCATTGAATCACGGCTGCCTGCAGTACCATTTTTAAAGTTATAATAGTCATTTGCATATAAATAATAAGCTTCTGTTTTAGTGCTTTCTTCATCAGAAAAATATGCAGAAGGTGCGCCAACAGGAACAGCTCTTGAATGATATATATCAGCAAGTTTCCATCTTTCGCCTGTAATTATAGTGTCACCTTCATCGTCAACTCCGCCGGAAAACTCAGCATATGAATCAACTCCGCGCACAAAGTCAATTAAGCCTTCTAATTCAGTGTCACCAATTGTTGTACCTGAATTTTCAAGCAGAGGAATTCTCAATTCATCAATATTAGTGGTTATAAAATTATTTAAACCAGTTGTGGATAGACCAGGGCCAACAGTCCATATTTTCCTGTCAGCTGCAGCTACCGAGTTAAGAACTTCTCCTGCATCCCAAACTTCCGAATCAACAAATCCATCAGAATCAAGAAGATATTTTTTCAAACGGCCTTTCCATTGGTGAGATGATTTATATTTAAATGTAGACTGTATGATATGATCATCTGCAGACACTTCCGGCATAATTGTTGGAGTGCTGAAGGTCAGGTTTGAGCTTATAGTTTGTAGTATGTAGTTGGATATTGACTCATATAAAGCCTGCCAATTGCTAGCAAATACTGGTGAGTCGGCATATGTTCCACCTTTTTGCGATAATGTTATATAGTTAGCTGCACCAGCACCACTTGAGCTAACAGTAAATCCTACTACGAATGTTTTTATTCCATAGTCATTATATAAAGATTCTGCAGTAGAAGATGCTGTGCTGTCAACCCATTCACCGTCGCTTATTACAATAAGTAAGTTGTTTTGGCACCATGCGCTGGTATCCATTGGTGAGCTTGATCCTAAGAAATAACTACTGGCTAAATTCATTGCGTAATCAAGATATGTACCGCCTCCAGCACTCAGACTATCTACAGCACTATAAATGCTTGAAGCGCCGGTTGATGATATATTAACTACCATGCTTGCACTGCTATTCCATTCCATAAGACCAAAATTGGCTCCTTCTGTTAATGTACTGTTTGAAACAATATCTTTGATAACTTGTCTGGCCTGTTCAATCCTTGAGCCTCCTCCTCCTGGCCACTCTTCAGAACCATCAACTTTTTGTATTCTGTCATTGTAATAATCAGCTACCCATATATTTCCAGATGTGTCTTTTGATATAGCTTTTGGGTATTCAAATTTACCTAAGCTTGTTCCATATCCACCAACACTAGACTGATAGTTTCCTGCAGAATCGTATTTATATACCTTATGTGAACCACTATACTCACCAACATATATATTACCTGAATTATCAACTTCTATTCCATATGGGTAATAAGAGGTTGAGAAATAGTTGTTACCACCAAAACTATTTACTGCATTTCCATTCGAATCATATTTATATACTCTCTTAGAGTAATATTTAGTGACGTATATATTATTGCTGGAGTCATGAGCTATAAGATATGCTCCGTTAACTCCACTCCATGTTTGTAACAATGTTCCTGATGTATTATATTTTTCTACATCTCCGTTATTGTTAACAACATAAACATTATCATTTCCATCTATTGTTATTCCACGGGAATATGATGTACCTACACTCCATTTAGAAAGATAATTGCCATCAGTATCAAAAACCTGTATGCGCCCTCTTTTATAATCTGATACATATATTTTATCAGTACTATCTATGGCAATACCATAAATATATCTGAATAATCCGTTCGTG
>JAOIVE010000078.1 GCA_028223895.1 Rickettsiales bacterium | reverse complement strand
AAGAAGATAGTATAACTCTATAAAAGGGTAGGAATATGACATTAGAAATTATATGTCCGGCAGGAACTCCGGCAGCGCTTAGAGTGGCAATAGATGAAGGTGCTGATTCAGTATATGCGGGTTTTCGTGATGAAACTAACGCTCGTAATTTTCCAGGATTAAATTTTTCTCGCAATGAAATGGCTGAAGGGCTTGAATATGCTCATGCAAAAGGTAAGAAGGTATTTTTAGTGGTAAATACTTTTGCAAGCGCTGGCAGTAATGATGACTGGAAAAATGCAGTTGATAGTGCGGCTGAGTTGGGGATGGATGCTATAATATTGGCAGATATTGGATTGCTTGATTATGCAGCTACAAATCATCCGGATTTACGTATTCACCTTTCTGTGCAGGCTTCGGCATCAAATCCTGAATCAATAGAATTTTATAGGACTGCTTTTAATGTTAAGCGCGTTGTGTTGCCAAGGGTTCTGACGGTAAGAGAAATAAAAGAATTAAACGAAAAAATTAATGTGGAAACGGAAGTTTTTGCCTTTGGTGGAATGTGTACAATGGCTGAAGGAAGATGCTCATTATCTTCATATATAACTGGTAAATCTCCAAATAATAATGGCGTATGTTCGCCGGCTAGTCATGTCCAATATAAAGAAAAAGGCAGTACTTTGGTAACAGAGCTTGGTGGGTTTACCATTGATAAATATGAAAAACACGAAGCTGCGGGTTATCCAACCTTATGTAAGGGGCGTTTTGAGGTTAATGGCAATGAAGCATCGTATCTTTTTGAAGATCCTATTAGCCTGAATGTAAGTAATATTTTGCCAGAATTGCAGGATGCAGGTGTGACGGCATTGAAGATTGAAGGTCGTCAGCGTAGTAAGGCTTATGTACGCGATGTGGTGCGTAATTTCCGCCGCGCAGTTGATGCATGTGCACAAGGCGATGTTGCAAATATGAATGTAGCTTCATTATGTGAGGGACAGAAAAATACAACGGGAGCATATAGTAAAAAATGGCAGTAAATAAATCTGGTCTGTCTTTAGGGCCATTACTTTTTAATTGGGAAACAAACAAAGCGCGCGATTTTTATTTTAAGATAGCAGATGAGTCGCCTGTTGATACGGTATATTTGGGAGAGGTTGTTTGCTCAAAGCGCCAGCCTTTTCATGATGTTTATATTCCTGAAGTTGTAGAGCGTTTGCAAAGTGCCGGTAAGAAAGTGATTTTATCAACTTTGATATTGGTTATGACTAAGCGTGAGTTAAAATCGGTTGAGGATATAGCATCAATGGGAGATGATATATTAATTGAAGCAAATGATATGTCGGCTATAAGTCTGTTAAAGGGCAAGAATCATGCAGTTGGACCATTTATAAACATATATAATGAGGCTGCTTTAAAATATTTTGAGCGTAACGGTGCAACTCGTATATCTTTGCCTTTTGAGCTTTCAGGTGATTCTTTAAGAGCAATTGCAAAAGTTGCAGAATCGCAGCTTGAAGTGCAGGTATTTGGAAGATTGCCGCTTGCAATATCGGCTCGTTGTTATCATGCGCGTTATCAGAATAAGCAAAAGGATAACTGCCAATATGTTTGTGATCAGGATACTAATGGTTTAACTATAAACACAGTTGATGGGCAGGATTTTCTGGCAATAAACGGTTTGCAGACAATGTCTAATAGCTATTGTAATCTGGCAAATGAAATAGGGTCTTTGAAAGAAATGGGAATTAATAATTTCCGCCTGTCTCCACATGATACTGATATGATTAAAATAAGTTCTACTTATCGTGATTTTATTGATGATAAAATTTCAGCAGAAGATTTAGAGGAAGTGTTGGAAGATTTGTTGCCCGAAGTTGATTTTTCAAATGGCTTTTATTATAAGCAAGCTGGTTTAAGTAAAATAAGCGCATAAAATATGAAACAATATGATGACCCACTTGCCGTATTTACGCAATGGTATAAAGAAGCGCAGAAATGCAGTAAAATAGGCGATGCAAGTGCAGTAAATCTTGCAACTTCTACCAAAGATGGGAAGCCATCTAATCGCATGGTTCTGCTAAAAAGCTATGATGAGCAGGGATTTGTATTTTACACTAACTTAAATAGTAGAAAAGGTTGTGAGATTCAAAATAATCCCAGAGTTTCAATGTGTTTTTACTGGGAAGGTTTGGACAGGCAGGTTAGAATTGAGGGTGAAGCTGTAAAAGTAAGCGATCAGGAGGCGGATGATTATTTTAATTCTCGTCCTATAAAAAGCCGCATAGGAGCTTGGGCATCAAAACAATCGCAAACATTACTTAGTTCAACAGAATTAATGAAAAGAGTTGCTAAATATACACTTAAAATTTCTAAAGATAGTGATCTTAAGAGGCCTGAATTCTGGTCTGGCTACAGGGTTGTTCCTAATAGTATAGAGTTTTGGAAGCATGGTGAATATCGCTTGCATAACAGAGTTATATATAAGCGCAAAAATGATGAATGGGAAGTGGGTCTGTTATATCCTTAAGGCATTAATTATAAGCTATAACAAATTGATAGTTCTAATATGAATACGCTGAAATGTTTAATTCAAGGTTATAAAAATTTTCGCAATAAATTTGCCGATCAGAAATATGATGATTATCGTAAATATGCTTATAAGCAGCAAAACCCGGATATAATGATAATAGGCTGTTCTGACTCGCGCGTTAATCCTGCGGTGATTACAAGTGCAGAGCTGGGAGATATTTTTGTAGTTAATAATGTTGCAAACTTAGTTCCTCCTTATGAAACTACGGATAATGCCCATCATGGCACAAGTGCTGCTATGGAATTTGCGGTCAAGCATTTAAATGTCAGGCATATTATAGTTTTGGGGCATAGCCAGTGCGGAGGTATTCGTGCTTTATTGAATGATGAAGCAATTGGCGATGAGTCTTATAGTTTTATAAAGCCGTGGATGAGTATAATAGATTCTGTAAAAGATGATGTTAAAAAAAATCATGGCGATCTTTCAATTGACGAGCAGGCGCATATATGTGAAAGAAGCAGCCTGGTTGTATCTTTGGATAATCTTTTGACATTTCCGTGGATCAAGGAAAGAGTCGATTCGGGTAAATTGCATATACATGCATGGCATTTCGAGCTAAGTTCAGCTAAAATAGATCAATATAACCGTAAAAGTGACAAAT
>JAOIVE010000077.1 GCA_028223895.1 Rickettsiales bacterium | reverse complement strand
CAGGATGATGAAGATTTATCTGAACATGAAAAACGCGAAAATCAGATAAAAAATAAATACAAAACCATTAGTAATGTTTTAGAAAGGTTAAAGGTATTTAAAAAACCAAATTCTTTAACTATATATTTGCAATTTACTTCTGAATCTCCTCAAAAAGCACAGGAAATTGCTAATGTTATTGCAGAAGAATATTTATTCAATCAATTGGCAATAAAATTTGATGCAACCAAAAAAGCCAATAGCTGGTTAAATAGTAAGCTTGCCGATTTACAAAAGAATTTGCATGAATCTGATATTTTAGTTCAGGCCTTCCGCAAAAAACACGGTTTAGTCCAATCTGAAGGTGTGACTATTAGTGATAAGCAATTATCAGAAATAAGTAGCCAGCTTATACTTGCTAAAGCTGAAACTGCACAGGCAGAGGCAAGGTTAAAATTTTCTAAAGAGTCTATACAGGAATCTGTGGAGGTTTTAAATTCTCCTTTGATACAAACATTGCGCGGTCAGGAAACTGAAGTAGTTCGTAAAAAGTCTGATCTTGAGGCGCGCTATGGTAACAAGCATCCTAAAATAGTTAATGTTAACGCAGAATTAAGGGATTTGCGTCAGAAGATAGATCAGGAAATTAATAAAATTCGCAATAGTTTAAAGCATGAAGTTAGAATTGCAAAAACTCGCGAAATGGAGCTTAAAAAGAGTTTGCAGCAAATGCAAAATAAATCTGGAGTTTCTGGAGCCGCTAGGGTTCAGCTTGATGAGCTTGTACGCCAAAATAATGCAAATCGCAGTTTATATGAGTCGTTTTTAGCGCGATATAAAGAGACTTCTATCGATCAGGATATGGAGCAGGCTGATGCAAGAATTGTATCTTATGCGGAAGCTCCTATTAAGCCTTCCGCCCCTAAAAAGAGAATAATATTCCTATTATTTACATTTTTTGGAGTTTTGTTTGGAATTTCCTTATCTTTTGTTATTTATTTTATGAATAACACTATTAAAAGCGCTTCTCAGCTGGAACAGTTAATTGGCCGTTCTGTTATAGGTATTATTCCGGAATTATCATATGGTGCGCTTTTTTCTAAATATATTTGTGAGCATCCATCTTCAATGTTTTCTGAGGCTATTCGTGCGGTTTGGACTGCAATACATTATTCAAATCCTGATAAAGAGGCCAGGACAATAATGGTTACCTCCTCTTTGCCAGAAGAGGGCAAAACTTCATTTTCAAGTTCATTGGCAACATTGATATCTAAATCTGGTAAAAAAGCTATCATAATAGATTGCGATTTAAAGCGCCCTTCAATATCAAAATGTTTTGAAAAAGTTGATAATAAATTTGTTTTAAATGATTTGTTAACTGGTGATGCGCCTTTGTCTAAAGTTGTTAATCATGATAAAAAAACCGGTGTTGATTTTATACTGGCTAGTCCAAATACTCATAATTCCAATGAGATTTTAGGGTCGAAAAAGATGCAGGATCTTTTGATACTTCTTGGAAGCAAGTATGATTTTATAATTTTAGATACTCCGCCTGTTATTGCAGTTTCAGATTGTTTAGTGGTTTCAAAGTTTGTTGATGGGAAAAATCTACAAAAGAAATTATTAAAACTGCTGTAAAACAACTTGGGCGTTTTAATGCTAAAATTATAGGTGCTGTATTAAATCGCGTTGATATGGAGCAATATAGCCTATACGATGATTATGGTCAGTATTATAGCAGCTATAAAGAATATTATACTAAAGAAGATTAGAGTGCCTAAAATCCTTTATTTTTAAATGGAGACTAAATGGCGTTTTGGAATAGAAATAAAAAATCAAAAAATATTGTTAAAAAGCAGGAATTTAATATTTCTGAAAACTGCGTTGTGTATGCGATAGGGGATATACATGGCCGGTTGGACTTGCTTGAAGAGCTATGTGATTTAATTAAAGCTGATTCTGAAAATATTGATAAAGAAAGAAAAATAGCCGTATTTATTGGAGATTATGTCGATAGAGGTTTGGACTCTAAAGGTGTTATAGATTTTCTTTTATCTGAGCCATTATCTGGATTTGAACATATTTTTATAATGGGAAATCATGAATATGTTATGCAGCAATTTTTGGAGCGTCAATGCGATGGAAATATGTGGTTGCTATGGGGAGGGGATGCAACGATACAAAGCTATGGCATAGATTTAAGAAAATATTCGGGTAAAGGAAAAGTATCAAAAAAATTGCAGGATGATTTTATAGAGTCTTTTCCTCAGTCGCATAAAGAATTTCTTTCAAAATTAAAGCTCTATCATCAGGAAGGTGACTATTTGTTTGTTCATGCCGGGATTAGGCCTGGCGTTGCTCTGGAAAAACAAAGAGAGGAAGATTTAATGATGATAAGAGGCGATTTTATCAACTCTGACAAAGAAATGCCTTATAAAATAGTTTATGGTCATACTGTTACTGATGTTCCAAATCAGCAAACAGATAAATTAGGAATTGATACAGGAGCTTATGCTACAGGAAGACTAACCGCAGCGGTTCTGGACGGAAGTTCAGTTAGATTTTTGCATACTTAATAGTATTTATTTTGTGTTTTAGTTACATTTCTGTATACAATTGCTGATAAATGATATTAATTATATGTTGATACCCTTAGTTTAATAGATGCAAAGGAGTGTTAACTATGAGTCGTTTATCTGTAATTGTCCCCATAGCTTCATGGGATAAGTCCTGGTTGAGTCTGGTTAGTGACCTTGTTAAACTTCCTGATGATGTAGAGATAGTTTTTGTTGCATGTGATAAGGATAATATTTTACGAGACTCTCCGCCTAAAATAAAAGAGCTAAAAGGTAAGAGCTTGCGTTGGGTAAAGTCATCATCTGGATATATTAGAAGAGTAAATGCCGGAATAGATGCAGCAGTTGGTGATTATTTGTGGATATTGCCGCCTTCATCACGCTTTTCCAATGATACTGTGTCATCGTTATATGATACTCTTAGCGTTCATCCTCTGCCATCTATGATATATCACTGGAAGATTAGATTCTTAAATGATTCTCCGGCGTTGATATTCTTTATTCAGTGGTGGGAAATAATAAAATCAAGACTTTTTAAAATTCCTTCATGTGAATTTGGAATTTGTATTTCCAGAGAATTTATAGAGGAAATTGGTGGTATACCCGAAGGAAAAGACTCCAAAGAGGGATGGGTATTATTTGCTAAAAACGCGAAATTATACGGAGCCAGCTTTTTATGTACAGGTGGCTATCTGCTTTCCAAGGGCAGTAAATATAGGAAGAATGGAATATTTAGAATGTGGTGGTCTC
>JAOIVE010000076.1 GCA_028223895.1 Rickettsiales bacterium | reverse complement strand
GAGGGCTGATTTCCTTGCCACAATTGATTATAGTAAAGAACCCTCATCCTAACCTTCTCCCCCAGGGAGAAGGGACTTAAGGGATGCAGCCCCTAATCTAACCTTCTCTTAACGGGGGAAGTCTTAACGGGGGAAGGGACTTTAAGGAACACAACCACTCATCATAATCTTCTATTAACGGGATAAGGCAGAAATTCATAGGTGAGAAGGAAATTAAGCCGAAGCCATCAGCTTACCTGCAGCCTTGTCAATCATTTCGCCTTGTTTTTTATCTTTCATAATTGCGCGGGCTTTTTCATATTTTGGATCATGCCAGAAAACCAGACAGCCATTACATCCACGTCCGCAGCATCCTTCAACACCGCTACGAGGAGTTTTAAATTCTCGCATAGAGTCTTCTTCAATAACTGCATTTGCAAGAGCGTCACGTTTTTGTTCGTACTTTTTGCCCGTGCCTTTTCCCGTCTCAATATTATGAGCTTCTTTATCAAGCTTTAGACGCGCCCACTGGCTTTTTGTTAATGCGCGCTCTTTACGAATAACAGACATTTCAGGGAATAGATTTTTCAAAATTTCAATATCTTCATGCTCAAATAATGCAAAAGGAATACGAATTATCGGCTTCTGTCCTGCATTTACTTCGGTGGTTATTTTACCATTTTTTACATGTTCAAATTCATATATGCGCAAGAATATAGTCTCCCTTGCATTTGGTGATACAAATTCCAGAACGTCGCCTGCTTCAATTTTATTTTTCACTTCTACTAAAAATGCATCATCTTCAACCGATGAAATAAGGCCTGCAAATTCCCAATCAGCAAGGGAGTGAGTATCTTCAAAATTATGGGAGTGATTGACAAGACGTCCTTCATGGAAAGCATAGGTATAGCCACGATTTGGGATGGTTAATAGCTCATCCATATATTCTTCCCAATTCCAGTTATCCGGATCTTTATACCAGTCATCAATTGCCATGCGGTATGCGCGAGCCACCATTGCAACGTAATATTGGCTTTTATTGCGACCTTCAACTTTTAGGGAATCCACACCAATTTTCAGATAATCATCCAATTTTGGCATTAGGCACAAATCTTTGGAATTTAGAATATAGCTACCTCGCTCGTCTTCAGATATCTGCATTAGCTCACCTTCGCGGGTTTCTTCTTCTAAGAAAAACTCAAACATTTCCATATTTTCTTCGGTAAGTTCTAACTCTTTTAAAGTTCCATCTTTCATTTTCATGTGAACTTTATACTTCCAGCGACAGCTATTAGCACAGTTTCCCTGATTTGCACCACGTTCAACCATATAATTTGAAAGCATGCATCGACCAGAATAAGTCATGCACATTGCACCATGAACGAATGCTTCAAGTTTAATATCCGGGCATTCTTGACGGATTTCTTTTAACTCCTGATAAGATACTTCGCGCGCTAATACGCACAGGCTAGCACCTTGCTCCTGCCAATATTGTACAGATAACCATGACGTTAAATTTGCTTGTGTAGAAATGTGAAGTTCTAATTCGGGTGCATGTTTTTTTACATAATTGAATATACCAGGATCTGCAATAATAACCCCATCAGGCTTAACTTTGCGGACTGTTTCAACATATTCTTCAAGTTTTGGTATGTCTTTATTATGACAGAATAAATTTAATGTCAGATAAACCCTTTTGCCATGTTCATGAGCATATTTTATGCCTTCTACGGCTTCTTCAAGTGAAAATGCCGATTGAGTACGTAAAGACATGTCTGGCGTGCCTATATATACAGCATCAGCACCATATAAAATTGCCATTTTCAATTTTTGTAGATTTCCTGCTGGCATTAAAAGCTCAGAACGTGAAGGACGTATATTCTTTTTCATATGGTAATAATTATTTAATAGGTTTATGCAATAATTGTGACTATATATACTATTTTCCTTACTAATTCAATAAGGTACTTATGTTGGTGAATTATGAATAGACAAAATATAGGAATAATATGGTTTTTAGCACATTGTTTGTTATTTGCCATCATATCGGTGATAAGTAAGGAACTTCTTGAAACTTTGCATGTTAGCCAGATAATTGCCATAGAAACAACTGCAGCATCAATTTTGATGATTCCAATAATAATCATGTTTTTTAAAGGCTCTGTAAAAAATGCTTTTTCTAAATCTCATATAATAAGAGCTGCGTTCTGGGTTATGGGGTCTTCTTTATATTTTTATTCTATCACTCAAATACCAATACCAAAGGCGGTGGCTATTAGTTTTGCCGTGCCTTTATTTACGACCATAATGGCAGTAATATTTCTTAATGAAACATTGCATAAACATCGTTCGGCTGGTTTGATAGTTGGATTTATAGGAATGTTGATAATTATTCAGCCTGGCTTTGCTGACTTTGAGTTTGCAAGCTTATTTGTTATTGCCGCGTCTTTTTTATGGTCGATCACTGATATAATAATAAAAGTTTTGGGAAAGACGCATCATGCAGTTACTAATACATTTTATTTTTCCATCTTTGGAGCATTGTTTTCATTGCCAATAGCTGTAACATTCTGGGTAACTCCTACATTATTTCAATGGATGCTTCTTATTATAATAGCCATACTTTTTATTATAAATATGATTTGTGTAAGCAAAGCCTATGAGAATGCTGACCTTACAATTATGATGCCATTTGCATTTAGTCAGCTCATATTTATAGCCATACTTTCATATTTTGTTTTTGGAGAAATTGTAAGTTTAGAAACAGCGATTGGTTCACTTGTAATTATATCCAGTACAAGCTATATATCTTACCGAGAAAGAAAAGTGCATGGTCACTTCCTTGCTCCAAAAATTGCAGAAGAGCTTAATTTAGATGAAAGCTAGCTGCTTTTTATCGGTAATCCTGAACTTTTCCAGCCATAAATTCCATCCTCAAGATGGATTGCTTCATTTGCATCAGAATATTGCAACCAGGCTTTACATGCCTGCTCAGAACGTATGCCAGCCTTGCACATAAATATTATTTGTTTGTCTTTAATAGATTTAACTAATTCAAGGTTAAGACGCGAAAGAGGATTTAAAATAGAACCTTCAATATGTTCTTCTGCATATTCTGCATCTTCGCGGACATCTATAAGAGCGCATTCTTTTTTTCTCAAAAGTTCATTAAGGTCAGCGGCTTTAATTAATTTTATTTTAGACATTATTTTTCTCATTTTATATATGCTTTACTTATGCAAGGTAAAATCCTTGCAGGCATTACTTTTTAGCACTGGGCGTATTTTAGTGCCCAGTAGATTGCGGGTCAAGCTTGGAATGATATTCTTTTTATTCCTTCTTAAGTTACCTCTCCCACGAGGGAGAGGATTAGTGCGTGGCACCCCTTCAGTTCCTTCTCCCTTTGGGAGAAGGTCAGGATGAGGGTTCTTTACTATAATCAATTGTGGCAAGGAAATCAGCCCTCACCAGATTTCTAAAA
>JAOIVE010000075.1 GCA_028223895.1 Rickettsiales bacterium | reverse complement strand
TAAGTCCCTTCTCCCTCGTGTAAGAAGGGAGTTAAACTAAGCAGCGCTTTCTTTTATATCTAAATATGGCTTTAAATATTCACCAGTAACGCTTTTTTCATTAATAGCCACCTCTTCTGGTGTTCCCATAGCAACAATATATCCACCTTTGTCACCACCATAAGGGCCAATATCAATAATATGGTCAGAAGTTTTAATAACATCTAAGTTATGCTCAATCACAACAACAGTATTTCCACCATCCACAAGTTTATGCAGAACCTTTAGAAGCTTGTTTATATCTTCAGAATGCAGACCTGTAGTCGGCTCATCTAATATATATAATGTACGCCCTGTTGAACGCTTGGATAATTCTTTTGCAAGTTTAACGCGCTGAGCTTCACCACCTGATAATGTCGTTGCTGATTGACCAAGCTTGATATATCCCAAACCAACTTCTTCCAACGCGTCCAGCTTCTCTTTAATTACAGGAACAGCCGTAAAAAATTCTGCGCCTTCAGTAACATTCATATTTAACACGTCAGCAATAGACTTACCTTTATAACGAACCTCCAAAGTTTCTTCATTATAACGATTTCCATGACATCCGTCGCATTTCACATAAACATCTGGCAGGAAATGCATCTCTATTTTTATAAGACCGTCACCCTGACATGTCTCGCAACGTCCACCTTTTACGTTAAAAGAAAATCTACCAGGCTTATATCCTCTTGCTTTTGATTCAGGAAGAGCCGTGAACCAATCACGAATCGGACCAAATGCCCCCGTATATGTAGCAGGGTTTGAACGCGGAGTACGACCAATTGGAGACTGATCAATTTCAATTATTTTATCAATAGTTTCAAGACCAGATATTGAATCATGATCTCCGGGAACAACTTTTGTTCCGTTTAATTTTTTGGTTATGGCCTTATATAAAGTATGGATTACAAGACTCGATTTACCACCACCAGAAACTCCTGTTACACTGGTAAATATCCCCAAAGGAAACTCAACATCAAGATTACGCAGATTATTTTCCCTTGCACCCTTAATCTTTATGCATTTAGATTTATTCCACTGACGACGCTCTTTAGGAACTTCAATAGATTTTTCACCACTTAAATATTGGCCAGTAATACTGCGAGGATTTTCTTTTACAGTGTCAACAGTACCGGCGGCTATGATCTCACCACCATGTATACCAGCGCCCGGCCCCACATCAACAAGAAAATCTGCCGTTCTCATAGTATCTTCATCATGCTCAACTACGATCACACTATTTCCCAAATCACGCAAGCCCTGTAAAGTTTTAAGCAATTTAACATTATCGCATTGATGCAAACCAATCGAAGGCTCATCCAAAACATATAAAACGCCACTAAGGCCTGAACCAATTTGCGATGCAAGACGTATACGCTGACTCTCACCTCCTGATAAAGACCCCGACTCCCTGTTTAATGTCAAATAGTCCAAACCAACATTATTAAGAAACTCCAAACGACGGGTTAGTTCTCTTATAACCCTTTCTGCAATTTGTTGATGAGTATTGCTCAATTTAGAACTTAAATTTTCAAACCACTCTACTGATTCACCTATTGTCATAGCGCAAACTTCGCCAATATTCTTATCAGCAACTTTTATACATAACGCTTCTTGTAAAAGACGATGGCCATCACATTTGTGACAATTTGCAAGACCCTGATATTTTTCCATTTCATCATGTAGCCATGAATTATTACCAGACTCTGTAAGACGTCTTGTTAAATTTCCAATAACACCTTCAAATGATTTTTCTACAGAATAATGCCTTGAACCATCATCAAATTCCATATGTATTTTTGTCTCTCCAGAGCCGTTCAAAACAACGTTTTTAATATCTTCCGGTAAGCTTTTAAAAGGTGTAGAAAGGCTAAAATCATAATGTTTTGCCAAAGATTGAAGAAGTTGTTCAACCTGCCTTGATGGAGCTGATGCCCATGGAGCTATTGCTCCTTCTGAAAGTGACTTTGTTGAATCAGGAATAATTAAATTTGGATCAAATACTTTTTCCGTCCCTAAACCATCACACTCTTTACATGCACCATAAGGGCTGTTAAACGAAAACATTCTTGGCTCTATTTCAGCAATAGTGAACCCAGATACCGGACAAGCAAATTTTTCAGAGAATACCAAATTGTCACCAGTTTTGTTTTTAGTATCGCCTTCAGCTGCCTCCATTATATTAACATAAATCAGGCCATTAGATATATTTATACCAGTTTCTAAAGATCCAGCTATACGATTTCCCATATCTTCAGACATGACAAGGCGATCGACAACAACCTCCATATCGTGAGTTTTATTCTTATCAATACGCGGAAGATCTTCAATATCGCAAACTTCACCATCAATTCTTAAACGAGTAAACCCTTGTTTTTTAAGCTCTAATATATCCCTGCTATGCTCACCTTTTCTGCCCCTTACAAAAGGTGCTAATATATATATCTTAGTGCCATCAGGAAGCTCTTTAATTCTCTTTACCATATCTGATATTGTCTGGCTTTCGATAGGCTTGCCAGTTGCAGGAGAATAAGGAATTCCAATACGCGCATATAATAGACCCATATAATCATAAATTTCTGTTACAGTAGCAACCGTAGAACGTGGATTTTTAGATACAGTTTTCTGGTCAATAGCAATAGCCGGAGAAAGACCGGTTATAGACTCAACATCAGGCTTATCTTGCAATTGTAAAAATTGACGCGCATATGCAGAAAGACTCTCAACATATCGCCTTTGGCCTTCAGCATATATAGTATCAAAAGCCAACGAAGATTTTCCTGAACCACTAAGACCAGTTATAACGACTAATTTATTGCGAGGGATTTCTATATCAACATTTTTTAGATTATTTTCTTTTGCACCGATTACTTTTATAAATTCGTCCATATTTTCCCTCTTGCGATTAAGCGCAATAATAATTAATTAGCCAGTTAATATAGATAGATATTGCCTTATTAGTCAACCGAAAGCTAAACAAAAATAATTTTCTACCCACTTGCAATAGATTATAATAATGTATAGTCTGCCGTTACAAAATAGATTTAAATAAGGGAATAATTATGGCTGGAAGTGTTAATAAAGTAATACTAGTAGGTAACTTAGGAAGAGATCCTGAAATTCGCAGCACCCAGGATGGGCGCGAGTTAGCAAATATAACAGTTGCGACTTCAGAAAGCTGGAAGGATAAAAATACCGGCGAAAAAAAAGAAAAAACCGAATGGCATAAAGTCGTTATTTTTAGCCCCGGTCTTGTAAACCTTGCTAAAAACTATCTAACTAAAGGCTCTAAAGTTTATATTGAAGGCGCTTTGCAAACTCGCAAATGGCAGGATCAGCAGGGAATGGATCGCTATACTACAGAAGTTGTCCTTCAAGGATTCGGTTCTAGCTTAACAATGCTTGATGGGCGCAGTAATAACAATCAGGACTCATACGAAAATTCTGATAGTTCCCAATTTTCCAGCGCAGCAACCGCTCCTCTTGGATCATCAACAAATAAAAATGAATTTGTTGCAGAAGAGCTTGATGATGAAATACCATTTTAAAACAATTTAGAAGCTAAAAAGCAATATAGTTAACTTAAAAACGGCAATAACTA
>JAOIVE010000074.1 GCA_028223895.1 Rickettsiales bacterium | reverse complement strand
AGGACTTTTTATTCGGTATCGATGAGGACTTCTTCAATTATCCGTCTTGCAACCGACATAAACACATGGTTAGTATCTTTGTAATATGGCATAATAATAAGGGCAATGGAAAGTGCCCAACCTTTGACCTTAGCCCAAGTATTTTTATCTATGCGAAATTCGTTTTTGTGCATTTTATCGCTTTGACTCTTCATATCCTCTGTAAACCTCATTATTCCGATGCTTTAGCCATTTTCCATCTTTGAGCAATTGCGGTTGTACATTATCCATGGCCTTTATTTCATCCAGAGCGAACCATTTTTTCATGGTAACGGATTTGTCATGTCCCAAATCCTCCCATTCATGGGTTTCGGGATGAGCATTAATCTCAGCACGGAACACACACTCCACCTTATGGCTGTCTATTTTCTTATCATAAAATTCAAAGACATAAATAATATCCTGAACATCAATATCATAGCCGGTTTCTTCGTAGACTTCCCGTTTAGCGCAGACGGCCAGATTCTCACGTGGTTCCATATGGCCACCGGGTAAATACCAGTAGCTGCCGTCATTGCTGACCAGCAGGAGTTTATTTTCATGCACTACACATGCACGGGCGGCAGATACTATTTTGGTCATAATTACTTCAATTCCTTCCTCAAAAAATACATTTTGGCCTCTTTCTCAAACCCCTCTCGTACAAATTCCACTTTAAACCCATGTTTCTCATAAAATGGCCTGGCTTCAAAATCCATGGTGTTGACTGCCATAAACAGGCAACCTCTTTCCTTTGCAAGGTTTTCTGCTTTTTGGATGAGCTGGCTTGCATAACCTTTATTTCTGGCTTTCTCTTCTGTCGCCAATAAATCAATGTAGCAGCAGCTATAATAGCAATAGCCTTCTATAAAGGCTTGGACATTTTTGTTATCGCCCTCAAACACAAAAGCAAATGACCCATTGTTCTTTGCGATAAAATCTGCCTTTTCATTGGCATTCTTACGTAAAATATTGAGTGCTTTTTTCTTGTTTTTATCACTCAATTCATCGCAATAAATAATATTCTCGTGCGACTGCGTTTGTATATTCTGAACAATCCGCTTTGCCACCTGTTCAACACTCATATCTGAGGTGTCAATGATACATGCATCATCTACGATTCCATTCCAGCATTTCGTATTTTCCAACTGACTAAAATCCAGCCCTTCCCAGGCATTTTCCTTGATTACATGCTGCTCCCATGTGGGGGCAACATTATGCATCCGAAGCCAGGCTGACCAATTCAGTGTGTCCTGATTAGCGCCATATGTGCCGCGTTTCTTAAGCCTTTTCACACGCTCCAAATCCGAGCAATCGAGCAGACAAACCTTGATGCTATCTATTTTGGAAAATGATGGGCAGGATAGTATTTCTCCGATAACCATCTGACCACAAATCACCATGGGTTTATCTTGGCCTAGATAACGCCCGAGCCATTTCTCTGTTGATTCCTGACGCCAGACTTTATCAGCATTTTCAGGTACGCCGATATCGTCAAAATCAACCATCTCATGATCCGGCAATTGTTCTTTTAAATACGGTAGGCAGGCCGTTTTGCCACTGCCGCTGGCTCCTGTGATTATATAGAGCATTCTTTCACCATCCATAATATTAAGTCGTCATCCAATATAGCCGTTTCACCCGGCAACACTGTTTTGTGTTCATAAGTAATACCGTTGCCATCCGGAATATAGCCACGCTTTACATACAGCCGCTGTGCTGAGCCATAATCAGGATACAGCCCAACGCCAATACCAACTTGATCTGAATTCTCAAAAGCTGCTTGTTCTGCGGCGTCCAATAATGCGCTGCCCACTCCTTGATTTCTGAAATTTGGCAGAATATTTAGGTCTTTGATTTCAGGGATGTTATTGTCTTTAAAGTATGGATACTCAGATTGCCATTTCAGCGTAACATATCCCGCAAAGACGTTATTCTGGTAGGCCTGCCATACGATACGTTCCCCTGCATTTTGTTCAGCAAGATAACCTTCAAATGTCGATACTGGTTTTTCTGTCCAATTTGACGTAGCAAAGGCATTGACGATGGTATCGATATCTTCGGCAGTCAGTAATTTTATATCCTGTGTATCTGTCATAATATCTTCCCTATAGCAATATCATCTTCCCCACCTTCATACCCATCAGGATCGTCAAATGGCATAGGCGTATAGCCAAGAGCTGTGTAGAAACTCAAAGCGTCAGGATTGCTTTCAGCGTGAAGGCTGTTATATCCTTTCTCTTTTAACCACGTTTCTATTTTTTCCATAAACCATTTTCCAAAGCCTGATTTGCGCCTGTCTTCATCTATCACAATAATACGTATGGCAGCTCTTTTTTTAGGCCATAATTGGATATGGGCATAACCGATGATGTTTGTACCGTTATAAAGAATAAAATGCTGGTGGTCTTTGTGTTCAAACGTCCAGGCATAAGGATCATCCATTGGAACTTTGTCAAAGAAATATTTCTGGCGGTAGGTTTTTGCGGCTTGCCATTGGCGATCTGTACATGCTTTCACAATTCTCGTGCCTAAAGAGCCTGCATTTTTATCTATTTGGCGCACAAAATCGTCTTTGCCATTACTGTAAGCATCTATGTCATCTGGAAACTTTACAGCAAGTTCACGCTTTAAAGACGCATAAGCCTCTGCTTCTTCGGCATGTTCACGCAAATAATCCCTGAACGCAATATGTCGGTCTATTTCAGGATGTCCTACTTCGTAAACATGGATATTATGGGTACGTGTATAGTTTAGTTCCTTTTGGAAATACCGTCTAAATAGAATGCCATATTCACCTTTTACCTCATATCCAGCAGATCGCATGGCATCGTCGTAACTATCTACCTTACGGATCTCCTTTACCGCTGGAAGAATGTCTATTACAGGCTTTGCCGACATATTCGGAATAGAGGTGCTGCCAATATGATGTATTTCTACAATAAGATTGCCAAATATTTTACGAAGTGCATCAGCTTCTTTTTCAAATATCTTTGGCCAGTCTGGATTATATGGAGCAATGGTAATCATATTTTCTTTCTCATAGAATTTTTCAATCTATACAATACATGCCTTTGCAACGGGTGGTCACTGGGCAGGCTGGGATGATCAAAATCATCTACTTTATCATGCTGCATGCCAATTTTTTCCATTACACGGCGTGAGGACGCATTTTTCTCCGCAGTAAATGACACAATTTCATTTAATCCCAACTCTTCAAAAGCATAGTCTCTTACCGCAAGGGCGGCTTCCGTTGCAAATCCTTGCCCCCAATTTTCATAGGATAATCTCCAACCTATCTCTACTGCAGGCATAAAATGTGCTTCAAAAATTGGAATGCTTAAGCCTGTAAATCCTATAAATTTACCGTTATCTTTGCGCTCGACGGCATATAATCCAAAACCATGTTTGTCAAAGTGCGCTATAATTCTTTCGGCCAAATTATCTGATTCAGACTTGATTAGCGGTTTTGGCAGAAATTCACACACATACTTACAAGCATTTAGTTTTGCAAAAGGCTCTAAGTCCTCTTTTTTCCAACTTCTGAGAATTAACCTTTTTGTTTGAATAAAAGTTATCATTTTATGTGCCAATTCCTTTTTTCTTTATATGATTAAAGAATAATACATATCATGGAAAATTTGCATAATAACATACCTATAAAATATTTAAA
>JAOIVE010000073.1 GCA_028223895.1 Rickettsiales bacterium | reverse complement strand
TCTCCTTACAAACAACACATAAAATATATTTTATTGTGTTAAATATTATGAAATTATTAAAATATTAATATACAGCCTATATATTACATTAATATTACAAAACAGGACTAAATTAAAAAACGCCCCGCAAAACTAATTACGAGGCGTTTCTCAATGTTTTTTTGCATTTGCAAATGAGTTGGGTATAGGACTAGAATCCGCCCATTCCACCCATGCCGCCCATTCCACCCATGCCGCCCATAGCAGGACCAGCAGCAGAATCGTCATCTTTATCTTCGTCAGCAATTACAGCTTCTGTAGTGATAAGAAGACCAGCAATTGATGCCGCATCCTGAATGGCCGCACGAACAACTTTAGTTGGATCAATAATTCCAGCCTTGAAAGCATCAACATATTCATTGTTTTGTGCATCAAATATGTAAGATATTTTATTGTTCTCAGACAATTTACCAGCAACAACAGCGCCATCAATTCCTGCATTTTCAGCAATTTGACGAACCGGAGCCTGTAAAGCGCGCTTAACAATATTAATACCAGCTTGCTGATCATCATTTATAGCTTTTAGATTATCAAGAGCTTTGGCGGCAAAAAGAAGAGTTGCACCACCACCAGGTACAATACCTTCCTGCACAGCAGCACGAGTTGCATGCAAAGCATCGTCAACACGATCTTTACGCTCTTTAACCTCAACTTCTGTAGCGCCACCAACTTTAAGAACAGCAACACCACCAGAAAGTTTAGCAAGTCTTTCCTGAAGTTTTTCTTTGTCATAATCAGAAGTAGTATCTTCAATCTGACTTTTGATTTGCTTGCAACGCGCTTCAATTTCGTCGTTACTGCCTTCACCATCGATGATAGTTGTATCATCTTTAGTAATTACGATTTTCTTAGCAGAACCAAGTTGCTCTAAAGTAACGCTCTCAAGCTTCATACCAAGATCTTCACTGATAACCTGACCTGAAGTTAAAATAGCAATATCGTCAAGCATAGCTTTACGGCGATCACCAAATCCAGGAGCCTTAACAGCAGCTATTTTCAAACCACCACGCAATTTGTTAACTACTAAAGTTGCCAAAGCCTCACCTTCAACATCCTCAGCAACAATAAGAAGAGGACGACCAGACTGAACAACAGCCTCTAATAGTGGCAATAGAGCCTGCAAACCAGAAAGTTTTTTCTCAAAAAGAAGAATATAAGGGTTTTCCAGCTCAACAGTCATTTTATCAGAATTAGTTACAAAATATGGAGATAAGTAACCACGATCAAACTGCATACCTTCAACAACATCAATCTCGAAATCTAAGCCTTTAGCTTCTTCAACAGTGATAACACCTTCATTGCCAACTTTTTCCATAGCATCAGCAAGTTTTTCACCAATTTCCGCGTCACCGTTAGAAGAGATAGTTCCAACTTGCGCGATCTCTTCTTTAGAGCTAACAGCTTTACTATTTGCTTCAATTTCAGAAACAACAGCAGCAGTTGCCTGATCAATACCACGCTTAAGATCCATTGGATTCAAGCCAGCAGCTACAGCTTTTACACCTTCACGTACAATCGATTGAGCAAGAACAGTTGCAGTAGTTGTACCATCTCCTGCAATGTCATTTTGCTTGCTTGCAACTTCTTTAATAAGCTGAGCGCCAATATTAAGAAACTTATCAGGAAACTCTATATCTTTTGCAACAGTTACACCATCTTTAGTTACGCGCGGAGCGCCAAAAGATTTATCAAGAACCACGTTACGGCCTTTTGGCCCTAAAGTTACTTTTACAGCATTAGCTGCAAGATCAACGCCTTTTAGAAGTTTTTTTCGTGCGTCTTCACCAAATTCTATTTGTTTACCACTCATGTTTTTTTCCTTTAATTAGTTATTAGAGTTTAGATTTCAGTATTCATTTAACTTCTGAGTACTGAATACTGACTGCCGAACACTGATTATGCAGCTTCTTCAATTGCTATAATGTCAGACTCTTTCATTATAAGAAGCTCCTGACCATCAACTTTGATTTCAGTTCCACCCCATTTAGCAAAAAGAACTATATCACCTTTTTTAACATCAAGAGGAATAATTTCTCCAGACTCGTTACGCGCCCCGGTACCAGTTGAAATAACTTCACCTTTTGTTGGCTTTTCTTTTGCTGAATCAGGAATAATAATTCCGCCAGCAGTTTTTTGCTCTTCTTCGATGCGCTTAACAAGTACGCGATCATGCAAAGGTCTTATTGTCATTATTGTAACTCCATAAAAGATTATTCATTATCTGTTGGGCTATATAGGAATCGCACATATCGATGTCAAGGGGGTGGACTTAATATTTTTAATATTTTGTAAAATAATTTTACCTAGTTATAATTCCATTAATATATTTAAATATTGCAAAGGAATAAATCTATGAGCAGTGAACATGATGCATCAAACAGCCAAGATAGCGAAACAGATTTTGTAGATAGCGGTAATCCAAACGTTATTACTTTGGCTAACGATTTAAGCACTCAGCCATTAAGAGATGAGGTACAGCCTAATCCTGGCCATACTGAATTTTCTACTACAGTGCATCAAGACTTTACCGCAGAAGATATTAACTAAGAAGAGGAAATACTTCCAGAAGAGGTTTCTGATCAACACAGAGGAAAAGAAGATGCTAAATGGCAAGATACGGTAATAAAAAACAAGAAAGAAAGCAAGGAAGAAAAAGAAAGATAGTTATCGAAAAACCTAAAGGCGGCAGATTATTTTTCTAACGCCTTATTTTTTTACGGAAAGAGATTATTTTGCTAATTAACTTTTCATTGCATCGAGTGCTACATCTTTGAGTAAATCCTGCAAATTACTTTGTGACCTTGCACCCAAATCCAATAATCCCTGAGCTGCTATAATATTTGCAATTTCAGCAGCGCCTTTTAAAGTAAATTCAGCAATATAACCATAAATAAAACCGCTGGCAAATAATGCTCCTACTCCAGTTGTATCAACAACATTAGGAACAACAACGCCGTGAGCCTTAAAACTTTCACCTTTATTTATGATTATTGCACCATCAGATGAACATGTTAACACACAAATTAAATCTTTTTCTGAACTTGTTTTTTTTAGAATTTCAACTGCCTGGCTATGATCATCAACATCAAACAGAGCTTTAATTTCCTTCTTATTACCGAAAACCATATATGCATGATTATTAACCAAATCAAGAAATTCTTCGCGGTGCCTTTTTACACAAAGAAAGTCAGAAAGAGCAAAGGCTATTTTTATATTGTGCTTTTGTGCCAGTGATATTGTTTTTTTTGCCGCCTCTTTAGAACTATTACTATCCCAGAGAAAACCTGTAATAAAAATAACTTTAGCACTTTTAATGTCATCCTCATTTATGTCATTAGCAGACAGCGAACTTCCTATACCCGGATAGGTGCACATAGTCCTTGAATTATCAGGGGTTTTTAAAATAAAACAATGTCCTGTCTCAAATTGTGTACTATCCTCAGATTCCAAGATAACCTTAATGCCCCTACTCTCAAGTTTTGAGACAAAACGCTGACCAAATTCGTCATTTGCTGTTTTTCCTATAAAGCCAACTTTTAACCCAAGAGAAGATAAGCCAGCAGCTGTATTTGCAGCAGAACCACCAGACATTTTTTTCGTTATAGCTTGTTCATTATAAAGATCATGAGACTGATTTTTATTGATTATATGCATGGCGTT
>JAOIVE010000072.1 GCA_028223895.1 Rickettsiales bacterium | reverse complement strand
CAATCCTATTTCCAGTCAGATATGTGCATTGTTATTTTTAAAACCTGCTATCGAAAAAATGCTGCAAAATAATGTTAGTTTTTATAAAAAGTCGCACGCAGTTTTAGGGCGTGACTTAGATGTTAATGATAAAAAAATGGATTATATTTTTGCAACATTAACGCAATGTGAAAGTAAAAGATTAACCGTTTTACCGGCCTCATCTCAGGATAGATTTTTGATGTCATCCTTCTCAAAAGCAGATTGCATAATGGTAGTAGACAAAGAAAATGTTAAAAATGGCGATATGGTCGAAGTGATACGTTTCGTATGTTCAGTTCTAAGTGGATAATACATCCTGACAGTTCCTAAGAGATCATGATATTTTGTTTATTGGCAATAGCTTTCCTATCTTCCTTTACAAGCGTTGTACAACGTCCTATATATATTGGCGATGTGAAAATAAGGACAAATATATGTTTACAACATTGGCACGCAAAGTTTTTGGCACGGTTAATGATCGCATATTAAAGGCGGTTCAAAACCGTGTTGATGCTATAAATGCTCTTGAGCCGGAAATAAGAAATCTTTCTGATGAGCAACTTAAAGATAAAACAGTAGAATTTAAAAAGCGCTTGGAAAATAACGAAACTCTTGATGATATATTGGAAGAGGCTTTTGCAGTTGTAAGAGAAGCGGCAAGGCGTGTTCTTGGTATGCGTCATTTTGACGTTCAGCTAATTGGTGGAATTATATTGCATCGAGGGCAAATAACTGAAATGAAAACCGGTGAAGGTAAGACTCTTGCGGCAACTCTTCCTTCATATTTAAATGCATTAACCGGTGATGGTGTGCATGTTGTAACGGTTAATGACTATCTGGTTGAGCGCGACTCAAAATGGATGGGGCAAGTGCATGAATTTCTTGGTCTTTCTGTTGGCTATTTAACTAACGATATTGACGATGAGCAGCGCAGGGCAGCATATGCATGTGATATAACATATGGTACAAATAACGAATTTGGCTTTGATTATTTGCGCGATAATATGAAATTTGCCCGCGAAGAAATGGTACAGCGCAAATTAAATTATGCAATCATTGACGAGGTGGATTCAATTTTGATCGATGAAGCCAGAACTCCGCTTATAATATCAGGGCCAACTGAGGATAATTCAGATTTATATGTAAAAATAAATAAGCTAATTCCTAAGTTGGGTGATGAAGATTACGATATAGATGAAAAATCTCGCTCTATAACTCTTACCGAAGATGGTAATAATAAAATTGAAGAATTATTAAGAAAAGAAGGTCTTCTTGAAGAAGATGCCAGCCTTTATGAAATTTCTTCAATTCCTCTTGTGCATCATATAAATCAGGCTTTAAAGGCGCATAAATTATTCACTAACGACACTGACTATATTGTAAGAGATGGCAGCGTAATGATTATTGATGAGTTTACTGGCCGTATGATGGAAGGGCGTCGTTATTCAGATGGTCTGCATCAGGCGCTGGAGGCTAAAGAAGGCGTTAATATTCAAAATGAAAATCAGACTCTTGCATCTGTTACTTTCCAAAATTACTTCCGTATGTATAAAAAACTATCAGGAATGACTGGTACGGCTATGACAGAGGCCGATGAGTTTGCTGATATTTATAAGCTTGATGTCGTTGCAATTCCACCAAATCTTACTGTTACAAGGCAGGATTTAGATGATGATATTTATTGCACTGAAGAAGAAAAATATAGCGCAATATTGGAAGTTATAGATGATTGTTATAAAAGAAAGCAGCCGGTTCTGGTTGGAACTATAAGCATAGAAAAATCCGAGCAAATTGCTTCACTTCTTAAGAAGAAGAAAATTCCTCATAATATTCTAAATGCTAAGCATCACCAAAGAGAAGCATATATAATATCTCAGGCTGGAAGGCTTGGAGCGGTGACGATAGCCACGAATATGGCAGGTCGTGGAACTGATATTATGCTTGGCGGAAACCCTGAATTATTAATTGAAGAGGCTGTTGCCAAAGCAAAAAATAAAGGTGAAATAGAAAAAATATCGCAAGAGATTAAAAATCAGGTTAAGCGCGATAAACAAGAAGTTATAGAGGTTGGTGGCCTGTATGTTTTAGGAACAGAAAGACATGAAAGCCGCCGTATAGATAACCAGCTACGTGGTCGTTCTGGTCGTCAGGGCGATCCTGGAGTATCAAAATTCTTTTTATCTTTACAAGATGATCTGATGCGTATTTTTGGTTCGGAGCGCATAAGCGGTATGCTACAAAAATTAGGTTTAGAAGAAGGTGAAGCTATTACTCACCCATGGATAAGCCGTGCGATAGAAAAAGCTCAGCAGAAAGTTGAGGCACAAAATTACGAAATCCGTAAAAACCTGCTTAAATATGATGATGTTATGAACGATCAGCGTAAGGTTGTTTATGAACAGCGTATTGAGTTGATGGAGTCAGATGATGTTTCGGAAACCATTATTGATATGCAAGAAGAGGTTATTGAGGATTTTGTTAATGAGGCAATTCCGGCAAAATCATATCCTGAGCAGTGGGATGTTGAGTATATAGAAAAAGAGGTTTACAGGATTTTTGGTAAAAATCTTGAAGTTTCCAAATGGGCAAAAGAAGAGGGAATTGCTGAAGAAGAAATCACTCAAAGGATAAAAGATCAGGTAGTTGAGATTTCTAAAAATAAGGAAAAAGAATATGGTAGCGAGGTTATGCGCCTTGTTGAAAAAAATATTCTGCTTATGACTTTGGATCAGCTATGGAAAGATCATCTTCTTTCTTTGGATCATTTACGTCAGGGAATTGGCTTGCGTGCTTATGGGCAAAAAGATCCACTTAACGAATATAAGCGTGAAGCCTTTGCGATGTTTGAAGATATGCTGACAAAGGTTAGGGAGGAAGTTACCAAGCGCATGTCTCATATGCAGGTTACTGGCGCTGAGCGTGACGGTGTCTGGGTTGATCACAGGCCAAAACAGCGTATGCATGAAGGGCGTTCTGATCCTGCTTTAGCACCTGATAGTGGAATTGGTAGAATGCCGGTTTTAAAGCAGGCAGTTAGCAGAGTTGCCGCAGAGGACAGAGATCCAGCAAACCCTGAAACATGGGGAAAAGTATCTCGAAATGAGGTTTGTCCTTGTGGGTCAGGCAAAAAATATAAACAATGTCACGGCAAGTTGGTTTAATCTGCTTTTTCATTAAAAAAATGTAATATTCACGCAAGGAAAATAACCGATATTGTGTGATATTATTAATTTTTATGTTATGAAAATTTGGATGAAAAATGACTATTGCTATTCATTGGTTCAGGCAGGATTTAAGGCTTTCGGATAATCCGGCTTTATTTGAGGCGGCAAAATCTGGCGATGTGTTGCCTGTTTATATTTTAGATGATGAAAATGCCGGTGAATATAAAATGGGAGCAGCTAGCCGTGTCTGGCTATATCATGCTCTTGATTCTTTAAATAAATCACTTGATGGTAAGTTGAAATTATTTAAAGGTGACGCAAAAAAAATTATATCTCAATTAGTAAAAGAATCTGGTGCAAAGTCTGTATATTGGAATAGATGCTACGAACATTGGCGCATATTGCGTGATAAAAAAATAAAGCAAGAGCTTGAAGACTCAGGAGTTGAGGTTAAAACATTTAATGGTTCTTTGCTTTTAGAGCCATGGGAAACTTTAAAGGATGACGGCGAGCCTTATAAAGTATTTACACCTTTTTATAAAAAGAATTATTTTAACTCCTCTCCAAGAGAGCCATTTAAGGAGCCTGAAAATCTTAAAATAGTTAATTCTGATAT
>JAOIVE010000071.1 GCA_028223895.1 Rickettsiales bacterium | reverse complement strand
ATTTTCGTTTAGGTTTGCTTTACTTTAATCTACATTTTATTGAGAATAACAAAGAGAAGATTCTGGAAAAAGCAAAAGATGAATTTCTTCATTTATTAACAATAGATAAAGAAAATAAACATATAGGAACATCATTTTTTAAATATACTTTAGGAGATATCTGCTTAAACCTATCTGAATATAAAGAAGATAAAGAAAAAGAAGAACTTCTGGAGCAAGCAAGAAATGCACTTGAAGAAGCAATAAATATTAATAGCCATGATAATTTATATGGATTAACCTGTAAAATGGGCACAGTTTACTCTGAAATATATAAACTCAAATCACATGAAGATAAACAGGAGTTTTTAAATGAAATCAAGAGTAAAATTAATCAGGTATTTAGTGACGTTAATTATAAGAAGAGTTATGCTCTTCTTTTGAGTTTGTTATATACTTTCAGGACTTTATATATTGAAAACATAAATTATGATGACAACAAAGCATTTTTTCTACAAGAAATAAAGGATTTATGCCAATCTAAAATAGATGAAGAAGGAACTAATCTTGAAAATAATATAGAATTTCAATTAGCTTTTGGTGAAGTTTGCCATCATTTGTCTTTATTAAAAGAAGGCAAAGAAAGAGAAAGACTTCTGGAAAGTGTGAATAAGGCATATGACTCTATAATAAACTTAGATAAAGATGGAAATCTTACAAATAACGCAGCATTTCAATTAAATTTTGGTAAGGTTTGCCATCATTTGTCTTTATTAAAAGAAGGCAAAGAAAAGCTAGACCTTCTAAAAATGGCAGAAAGTAACTATTTATCAAGCTTAGCATTATGTAAAGATACTGATAATATACAAAAAGCTGAAATCGCAAGAAATTATGTTATTTGCCATAATAATTTATTCCAGCACCACGCAAAAAGCCTTCAACCCCAGCAAATAATGGTTTATCAGATGCGTTATTTATTTTTGATTAACAACAGCCGTTTATTGGAGAGTCAATCAGCGGAAGACCAAATAAATATACGTACAAAGATTAAAAAAATATCAAAAGAAATGACTACAGAAAACCCGCTAATATATAGCTATCTTGCAGCGTTGGGTGTTGGTAAGATGAATCGATATTATCTTACAAAACTTTCTACTAAGATACATGAGGAGACTCATAAGGTTGATGATAAAGGTAATATTCAAGAAATTGACATATTCAAATTTATCAACTCTCAAATAAGGAATCTTTTTGAAGAAGAAAATGTGCGGACACGCATTAGAACCGCAGATATATTAACCATAGCGCGCCCCATGCTTACGGCAATTGTGGATAAATTAGATGAGGAGCCATTATCTGGATTAGATAAAGAGGCTAAAAATATTTTCAGAAAAGCACAGGGATATTGCTACAATAGACCTGTTTGGTCAAAGACAACATTATATGAAAGCCTTGTAGATAAGATTATCTTTGATATTAAAGAAAGATTTCAAGCAGAAGCATCTGGAACAGAAGAACCTGAAATAACTCAAGATATCGAAACCCAGAAACGTATAGAAATAGAAAAAAAGCTTTCGAAAATATGGCCTGAATATCAAGATTTTCCTCCTTCAATTAAGGACAGTTTTTTAGAAAGAATCTTGATTTCTGAAGAAGAAAAAAATGAAAAAGAAATAAAAGATTTTCTTGATGTAACCAAAAAATTGTTGGAACTTGATCCATTACCGGAAATAACACAAAACATAGAAGCTTCATCTTCCCATGCTGAGGGGGTTGAAAGATCTAGAATGGGTGGCGGTCGGGCAATGGCGGCAATTGGTGGCTAGGAGGGAAAATCCATATAATTTAGTGAGTAAAGCATAAAGATAAATTTAATTTAATTTAATTTAATTTAAGTTTTTCTTGTAAATAAGCTTATCATAATATAACTATTTTACGTGAGTTAGTTTATAAGCATTGCTACTAAATTTTGCATATTTACTAATTACTAAAACCAAGACAAATGAAATATAAGGTATAGACATGAATAGAAAATTATTCTCCACAATTCTAGCTACAGGCACTTTGATATGTTCCAACTCTTTTGCCGCTGGATTTTCTCCAAAAATTTCGGCTGACTTGGTTGTAGAATGGCAAAATGAATATAGATCAAATTCAGATAACACATCAATTGATGATACAAATCGTTCATTTGTTCGTTCAGAGCTAGCTCCAAAAGTTGAATTTACTGAGAATATATTTATCGATGGTGTATTGGTATTTGAACCTTTTGCACAAGAAGGGTTTAAAGATGCCGGTGACGATGTTTGGTTTGACAGACACGGATTATTTGCAGAAGAAATAAAGTTAAATTATGAAAACGGCTCTTATGCTGTTTGGGCTGGTAAGTTTAACCCTGGTTTTGGAACGGCATGGGATGCGCGTGGAATCTGGGGAGAAGACTTTGCAGAAGATTATGAAATTACCCAAAAAATTGGTTTTGGTGGTGCATATACTCATGAAACCCAAGGAATGGGAAGCCACACATTTGCCGCATCAACATTCTTTGCTGACACTACATTCCTGAGCAAAGGTACGGTAAGTGGCCTTGATAAAACAAAATTAGTTGATGGCGGATCAAGCAACACAGAAGATTTTTCTTCTTTTGCCATATCTGTTGATGGTGAAAATGCAGCCGGAATTGAAAATCTTAACTACCACGCTTCATATAGATCACTTGCAGAGCAAGATAAAAATCAAAGTGCAACAACAGATGATGAGTCTGGATTTGCTATAGGTTTAAATTATTCTTTTGAAGCCAATGAAGACTTAGGATTTGATATTCTTCTTGAATATGCTGGGATTGATAATATGGGCGGTGTTAAAAATACTAACCACGACTATTACACAGCAGGCCTTGTTACAACCATAAAGCAAAACTGGAATGTAACAGTTGGCTATACCAAGCGTGATATAGATGCAACTGGAACAACTAGTGACTTTGATGATCATCTTTTCCAAATCAGTGGCGGATATGACTTTGGCAATGGCTTAACTTCCGACATTGGCTATCGTGGAACTGATGAATCAAATCAGGAAACTGATATTATTGGCTTTATGTTCAGATATTCGAAGGAATTTTAGATTTATACTTTAGATTGCAAATAAAATATTTTAGTTAACTTTAAGTTAATATTCATATATCATAATTATTCCATTGGTTAAATCAAGATGCTGGGGGGCTCTGAATATTATGAAAATGAATCTTAAAAGCAAATTTACTGCGTTAGGTGCTATATCAGTATTGCTGGTTCTGCTATATGTTTTAATTTCTTTTTGGTCTAGCAATCAAAAAAGTTCTCAACTTAGCTTGATGCGAACAATTGCCGGCATCACCCAAAGGCATATGGAAAGCGACATGATGCATGACGCAATGCGCTCTGATGTTTTGACGGCTGTTCTTGCAATTGAAAAGAATAGTATTAATGAAATAAGAGAAGCCAGAAGCGCCCTTAAAGAGCATTATGATACATTTATCGATAATTTATCTAAGAACAAAGCTGAAAATATACCCGATAGCATCAGGGGTGAATTTGAAGCAGCATTAAATTCTGTCAATAAATATAACGCATCTGCTAAAGCTGTAATTGATGCCAATGGCAAAAACCAGGATATGCTAATGGCAAAATTTACTGAGAGTTTTGAAGAGCTCGAAGAAATAATGGAAAAAGTCAGCGATGACATTGGCAAGTGGGCAGAAAATGAAGAAAACGAATCTGTTTCCAAATCAGCTTTTGCAGAAAAAATTGTTCTTTTAATAGCTTTATTGACTATATCAATATCGGTTTTCATACCTCTTTACTCACGTCGCTCTATTTTTAACCCTCAAGATAAGTTGGTTAAATCAATGGATGGGCTAGCAAAAGGAGAAAATACTGAAATTCCCGGGACTGAACGCCATGACGAAATTGGAGATATGG
>JAOIVE010000070.1 GCA_028223895.1 Rickettsiales bacterium | reverse complement strand
CTGACAAAGTTTCATGTACTAAAGCAAAAATCCAATGCCACAACGGATAAGTTGCAATTGTTAACAATATCTGCATTATCGCATCTTTTATACCCAGCAAATTACCATTTGCTAAAGACAAAATTAACCATTGAAATAAAACAACAAAAACAGAAATAATCCCCATAAACAGCCAGACAGAATTGAATTTGTCACTTGGTATACGATCCACCTGAGACTTAATAAAGAAACCCAAAGCAATATACACAACTATGTTAAGACCAATCGGAACACCTGATAGAATATCTCTTAATATTCCCAAAAACAATAAAAACCAAAGATTTACTACCGGAGGAACAAATAAACTCCAGTAATAAATAAAAGCCACATCCACCATTGGCATAAAATTTCCAAGACCCGGGACAGACAAAGAAGTAGAGGTTACTAACAGTAAAAATACTATCAATAACCTTGGTAATAATAATTTACTCTTCGCCTTCATTACCATTTACATGCTCACACAAAATTAATCATAATTTATAACACTTAAATGCTCTAGCCTGTTCCATTTCATGAACGGTATAACTTCCAGTTTGTTTTTTTCTGAATAATTTAATATTCCTATTGGTATCCCTGAAGGAAATAAATCTCCATCGCCTGAGGTTTCAACATATTCTCCCGCGGTAGTTCTGCTATCTTCTGATAAATATACAAGCGATGGATAGCTGTCATTTCTTCCAGCCATTATGCTTCGCTCGCGTGAGATACTGCTAATTACAGGAATATGTGAGTTAATATCAGTTAATAATAATACTCTGGAAGTATATCTGTTAACCTCTATTATCCTTCCTACAAGCCCTAAATTTCCAACAACGGCCTGACCTTTTTTAACGCCACCATTTTCTCCGACATTTAACAGAACTGACCTTACAAAAGGCCCGCTCACATCACCAACTGCTCTTGCCGATATGTAAGAATATTTTCTGTCTTTTACATAATTTAATAATTGCTTTAGCTTGGCATTTTCAACTTTAAGTCTGGAATATTCGGCAAGCTGCTTTACCAATTCAGCTTTTTGCTCCTTTAATTCCTGATTCTTTTTATAGATGAAAAAATAACCGCCTACTTTATCATTGGTATCTCTCATCATTTGCGATGGAATTGATAAAACCTCCAATACGGGCGCAAAAACATCAGCTATAACACTTCTTACATTTCTTGCAAAAGGGCTATCAACCTTACCAATAAATACAATAAAAAGTGCAAAAGCCACCAGCACAAAAAACGATAAACGCCTTATATATATCCGAACAGATCGCGATAAATGAAAAAGCGCACCACTACCTGTATGTACCTGGTTCATATGCTTACTTTTAACCCCAAAGAAAAATAAATATTAGAAATTATTTATCTTTTCTTTTTTAAACAATTATTCTTGTTTAAACAATATATGATGTTTTAATTTTTTATAATTTTCTAAAGCCTTACCAGTTCCAAGAACAACGCATGACAAAGGATCGTCAGCAACAAAAACAGGTAATCCCGTAGCTTTACTTAAAACCCCATCAAGATTATTCAATAACGCACCTCCACCTGACATAACAATACCTTTATCAACTATGTCAGAAGATAATTCCGGAGGAGTACATTCAAGAGCTATTTTAATCGCCTCAACAATTTGATTAACCGGCTCCATTAGGCTCTCAGATATCTGACTTTCCGTAAGGACTATTTCTTTTGGCACGCCATTAACCAGATCACGGCCTTTAATCTCCATAACCTTACCTTCGCTACCATCAGGAACACATGCAGAACCAATAGTTTTTTTAATTTTCTCTGCTGTAGATTCACCAATTAACAGATTATGACATCTTCTGATATAAGCAATAATCGCTTCATCCATCATGTCTCCACCAACACGAACCGAACGAGAATAAACTATACCACCAAGTGATAATACAGCTACCTCAGTTGTTCCACCACCAATATCAACAATCATTGAACCTGTTGGCTCTGTAACTGGCAGATCCGCTCCAATAGCTGCTGCCATAGGCTCTTCAATCAAAAATACCTCGCGCGCACCAGCACTTTCTGCAGCATCCTGAATCGCACGACGCTCAACAGGCGTAGATCCCGAAGGCACACAAACTATAACTAAAGGCCCGGTTAGCCATTTACGATTATGTACAGCGCGGATAAAATGCTTAAGCATTTCTTCTGCGCCTTTAAAATCTGCTATAACGCCATCTTTCAAAGGACGGATTGCCTCAATCTCAGCGGGAGTTCTTCCAAGCATCATTTTGGCTTCGTTACCAAATGCATAAGGGATTAAACCACCTTTATCCTTTAACATCGCTACAACTGATGGCTCATTTAAAACCACTCCACGACCACTAACATATACAAGAGTATTGGCAGTCCCCAAATCTATTGCCATATCACAAGATAATGAACCAAACATTTTAGATAACATAATTTATAAGCCCTCAAAAACTAATTAACCCCATTCTTTTCTTCCAGCTGCTTTAATTTATTTACAGCTGCTATGTAAGCATTGGCAGAAGCGACTAAAGTATCAGTATCGCGACCATTGCCACTAAAAATCCTTCCGTCTTTTTGCAACCTTACAGTAACTTCCGCTTGCGCATCTGTTCCTCCGGTTACCGCATGAACCTGATAAAGTTCAAGCTTTGCGCCATGAGGGACAATCTTCTTGATAGCATTAAATAATGCATCTACAGGACCATCACCAGTGGCACTAACGGATTTAACACCATCTTCAGAATTTAGCTCAACATCCACAGAGGGATTCCCCTTAGAGCCACATACAACCTGAAGAGAGTGTAAACTTACACCTCTATTGTTAATAACACTATTATCAATAAGTGCAATGATATCTTCATCATAAACATCTTTCTTTTTATCCGCCAGCTCTTTAAAGCGGATAAAAACATCTTCAAATGAATTATCCCCTAAGTCAAATCCAAGATCTTTTACCTTTTTCTTCAATGCATGACGACCAGAATGTTTACCCATAACTAATTTCGACTCAACCAATCCAACTGATGCCGGAGTCATAATCTCATAGGTTTCAGCATGCTTTAACATTCCATCCTGATGAATACCAGATTCATGTGCAAATGCATTTGCTCCAACAATCGCCTTATTATTTTGTACAACAAAACCTGTAACTGTTGAAACAAGTTTTGACGCGCGCATTATATGGGTTGAATCGATATTTGTAGTATATGGCATTATGTCGTTACGTGTTTTTAAGGCCATAACAATTTCTTCCATAGCAGCATTTCCTGCGCGCTCTCCCAATCCATTAATTGTACATTCAATCTGTCTTGCACCTGCGTTGACTGCCGATAATGAATTAGCCACCGCCAAACCCAAATCATTATGGCAATGGACAGATATTACTGCCTTATCAATATTTGGAACTTTATTTTTAAGCATTTTTATTAACTCAAAATATTCAGTTGGAGTTGTATAGCCAACAGTATCAGGAATATTTACCGTCAAAGCTCCCGCATTAATAGCTGTTTCTACAGCTTTACACAAGAAGTCATGTTCTGTTCTTGTTGCATCTTCTGCTGACCACTCAACATCATCACATAATGTTCTTGCATATGACACGCTCTCTTTTATTGCCTCTATCACCTCATCTGGAGATTTTTGCAATTTATATTTCATATGCAACGGGCTGGTTGATATAAATGTGTGAATACGCTTGTTTTTAGCAGGTGAAATTGCTTCTGCCGCCGCTTCAATATCAGCCTTTATTGCTCTTGCTAAAGAACAAACACTTGCATTTTTAACTCTTTTTGCAACTTCATTTACTGACTTAAAATCGCCTTCTGACGCTCTTGCAAAACCTGCTTCAATAATATTAACACCCATTTTATCAAGAGTTTCAGCTATTAATATTTTTTCTTCCAAATTCATTGTTGCACCAG
>JAOIVE010000007.1 GCA_028223895.1 Rickettsiales bacterium | reverse complement strand
TATAATTACTAATGGGTCATACCAGATGCAAACAGTAAACGAGATTAGAAGTAAATTTTTAGAATTCTTTAAGAGCAAAGGGCATGAAGTTGTACAATCATCGCCTTTAGTTCCTCACAACGATCCAACATTAATGTTTACTAACGCTGGCATGGTTCCGTTTAAAGATGTTTTTACGCAGAATGAAACTCGTCCATATAAAACTGCCACCAGCTCGCAAAAATGCGTAAGAGCAGGCGGCAAGCATAATGATCTTGATAATGTAGGCTATACCGCACGTCACCATACATTCTTTGAGATGTTGGGGAATTTCTCATTTGGTGATTATTTTAAAGAAAATGCAATAAAATATGCATGGGAATTTTTAACCGAAGTGGTTAATTTGCCTGCCGATCGCCTATTGGTTACAATATATCATACTGATGATGAGGCATATCAAATATGGAAAGATGTTTCTAATCTTCCCGATAATAAAATAATACGCATTTCCACCAATGATAATTTCTGGTCTATGGGCAATACCGGCCCTTGCGGACCATGCTCTGAAATATTCTACGATCACGGCCCTGAAGTTGCAGGAGGGCCTCCAGGGTCACCTGATGAAGATGGCGACCGCTTTATTGAAATCTGGAATTTGGTGTTCATGCAATATGAAACTCTTGAGTCTGGCGAGCAAATTGACCTGCCTGCGCCATCAATAGATACCGGAATGGGTCTGGAAAGAATTGCTGCTATTTTACAAAATGTACATAATAACTATAATATTGATTTATTTGAAAATATAATTGCTGCATCTAAAGAAATTACAAAAAATAGTGATGATTCTCATATAGTTTCACACCGCGTAATTGCTGACCATTTACGCTCAATGGCGTTTTTATTAGCAGATGGAGTCATGCCTTCCAATGAAGGCAGGGGATATGTGCTGCGCCGCATCATGAGAAGAGCGATGCGCCATGCTCGTCAGCTTGGATGCAAAAAACCAGTAATTTATCAGCTTGTGCCTACGCTAATAAAGGAGATGGGCAACGCCTATCCTGAGCTTATCCGCGCACAAGGCCTTATAACAGAAATAATAAAATTAGAAGAAGAACGTTTTGGCGAAACATTAGATCGCGGTCTTAAGTTGCTTGAGGAGGAATCATCAAAATTAAAATCTGGTGATAAACTTTCAGGTGAAACTGCGTTTAAACTTTATGATACTTATGGATTTCCACTGGATTTAACAATAGATATATTACGCAACAAAGATATTTCTGTTGATGAAGAAGCTTTCAATAAATCCATGCAAGAACAAAAAGAACGAGCCCGCGCAGCCTGGAAAGGATCGGGCGCAAAGGCAACTGATGAAATATGGTTCGAGATAAAGCAGGATCATGGAGCAACAGAATTTTTAGGATATGACGCAGATAATGCGCAAGCTAAAATTATTGCTATTGTTAAAGATGGAAATATTATTTCTGATGCTAAAGAAGGCGATGAGGTTAATATTATCTTAAACCAAACTCCTTTTTATGGAGAATCCGGAGGGCAGGAAGGCGATAGTGGAAGCATATATAACGACCATGCTCATATAGATATAAGCTCAACCGGAAAAGTCCTTGGCGACTTGCATATACATACAGGTAAAGTAAAATTAGGAACTATAAAAACAGGCGATGTTGTTTCAGCATCCATAGACATTGTGCGCCGCAATAAAATTCGTGCCAATCACTCAGCAACTCACTTATTGCATGCAGTTTTACGTAAATCTATCGGCGATCACATAACCCAGAAAGGCTCATTAGTTGCAGAAGACAGATTTCGTTTTGATATAAGCCATCCAAAGGCTTTAACTACCGAGGAAATTATTCAGGTAGAGGATATGGTTAATGACCTGATACGTCAAAATAGCCCCGTTGGCACTCGCCTTATGAAGCCTGAAGACGCAACAGCAGCCGGCGCTATGGCACTATTTGGTGAAAAATATGGAGATGAAGTTCGCGTATTAAATATGGGATTTGATGAAAACGGACATGATTTTTCAGTGGAGTTATGCGGCGGAACGCATGTTAAACGCACAGGCGATATTGGAGCTTTTAAAATTATTTTAGAAGAAGCACTTGCCTCTGGAATAAGGCGCATTGAGGCATTAACAGGGGAAGCGGCAATAAAATATGCACAAAATCAGGAAGCCGGGTTAAAAGAGGCAGCTTTATTACTAAAAACCTCAAAAGATGAAGTTGTTGAGCGCATTAACCTGCTTTTGCAAGAACGCAAAAATCTGGAAAAAGAATTAGCAGAAGCTAAAAAAGCAGCAGCTATGGGTGGAAGTAATTCATTTTCTAAAGAAGAAATTAATGGCATTGGTTTCATTGGCCAGCATTTTGATGATATGCCACCAAAAGACTTACGTAATCTTGTTGGCGATATGAAAAACCAACTTGGATCAGGCGTAATAGCACTTACTTCATCATTTGAAGGTAAGGCATCTTTAATTATCGCTGTAACAGATGATGTTACCGCAAAAATTAACGCAGTTGATTTGATACGTAAAGCTGCAACTCATCTTGGTGCAAAAGGTGGAGGCGGAAAGCCAAATTATGCTCAGACAGGCGGTGATAATATAGAAGGAACAGCAAAAGCAATCAGCGTGATAAAAGAAGAGCTGGCAGCTTAATTTATTTACAAGATTTTTAAAAATCTACATCGCCAAAATCATCATCAGGCTCTACTATATGCACAACTTCCTTCTTATCATAAACTATAGAAGGAAGTTTTGTTGCAAGTGATGGCAATAATGCCAGCATTATTAGCATAATTATCTGAATTGCCACAAACGGTATGACTCCTTTATATATGTCTGAACTTAGAACTGATTTGGGTGCAACTCCTCTTAAATAAAACAGAGCAAAACCAAATGGAGGCGTTAAGAAAGATGTCTGCAAATTAATCGCTATCATCACTGCAAGCCAGATAGGATCGGCTCCCATTTTTAATAAAATAGGCGCAACTATAGGAACTACAACAAATATTATCTCTATAAAATCAAGAAAAAATCCTAAGAAGAACATAACTGCCATAGTTATTATCATAACAGTTATAAAACCACCGGGAATATTAGTTAGAAATTCATGAATGATATCGTCACCGCTATATCCCCTAAATACCAATGTAAAAATAGTTGCGCCGATCAGTATAGTAAAAACCATTGATGACATTTTTGCAGTTTCACGAACTACATAAGTTATATTTTCACGGTTTAATTGCTTATGAGTAAATGCCAGAATCATTGCTCCAACCGCCCCAACTGATGCTGACTCAGTAGCCGTTGCAAAGCCTCCTAAAATCGACCCCAAAACCACAACTATTAATGTTAATGGCGGCAAAAGACGCTTTAAAAGCTGGACAAAAGACATCTCTTTACGCCCTTTAGCAGGCGGCACACCTTCAGGACAGATTTTGCTATAAATAAATAGCCATAATATATACATCAAAACCAGACAAATTCCCGGTATAATTGCCCCAACAAACAAATCAGCTATAGATACAGGATTTGGCGATAAATTTCCCATTTCCATTTGTGCTTTTTGATATGCATTGGAAATCTGATCACCCAGCAAAATAAGTACAATTGAGGGCGGTATTATTTGCCCTAAAGTTCCGGCAGCACATATCGAGCCAGTTGCAATTCTTGGGCTATATCCTGCCTTTAACATGGTTGGCAGAGATATTAAACCCATCGTCACAACCGTTGCACCAACAATACCAGTTGATGCGGCCAATATTGCACCAACAATCATAACAGATACGCCAAGCCCTGACCGCATTTTTCCCAAAGATATAGCCATCGCCTCTAGCAATTCTTCGGCGATCTTTGCTCTTTCTAGCATAACTCCCATAAATACAAATAAAGGCACAGCTACAAGCAAATCATTACTCATTATTCCAAAAATTCTATTTGGCAATGCCGAAACATAGCTTAAATCAAAAACACCAAGAAACGACCCGATAGCTGCAAAAATAAGAGATATACCCGACAACACAAAAGCAACAGGGAAACCCGATAAAAGCCCAAATAACAGGCTGATAATCATTAATGACAATAATATCTCGCCCATTAAACTCGCCCTGATTTATTTAAAATATCAAAAGAACGGCAAATAACTGAAACCCCTTGTAAAACCATAGATGCACAAAAAAACCATATAAAACTTTTAAGAATAAAAAGTCCCGGCAAACCATCATATTCAGAAGAACCTTCCAATATGTCCCAGGAGTTTAATATAAAATCGCCAGAATATATTGCTATGCACAAACAAACAGGAATAAGGAAAAATAATGTACCTAAAAGATTAACCAAAGCTTTTCTTTTTTCTGAAAAATTTTGATAAAATACATCAACTCTTACATGCCCATCACCAAGCAATGTATATCCTGCCGTACTTAAAAATAATATAGCATGCATATAACCTACCAGCTCCTGCTGCCAAACAAGCGTGGTGTTTAAAACATATCTGCTAATAACGTTAAAGCACATAACTATAACCATTAGCAGCGCCAGCCAGGACATATAACGACCAATATTATTGTTTAAACAATCAATTTTTGCAGCTACTGATTCCAAACTCATATTTTAAGCCACTTAAAATTTATTATTACGCGGGAAACCAGAAGGCGGCAATCTACCAACCGAACCCCTCTTACCAAGCCAAGGTGTTAAATTTTCTTCAGTACGAACTCTATTTCCCCAATTCCAGCTTAAACCTTCTTCTAACTTAAAAGATTTCAAATCAGACAATCCGCCATGTTTATAGCGCTGCAACATTACACCCTGACCACGTTTCATAACTGGAAGCTCATCAATTGAAAACATCAACATACGCCTGTTATGCCCAATAACAGCTATAGTATCACCATTTGCGATTTCACATAACAAAGCCTTAGAACCAGATGGCAGATTGAGTATCTGCTTGCCGTTTTTAGTTTGTGCCAATATATCAGCAGACTCAACAATAAAGCCTTTGCCTTTATCTGATGCCAGAATTAATTTTTGCCCTTCTGCATATATAAATAAATTCACCACAGAACTATCCTGATCCATATCAACCAGTAAATTCAAAGGCTCTCCATGCCCTTTACCACCTGCTAATGTATTACAGCCGATAGTAAAAAACTTACCGTCACTGGCAAATACAACCAGCTTATCTGTTGTGTAGCCATTTAATACAAAGCGCTCAGCATCACCTTCTTTATATTTTATCGAAGACACATCCTGATTATGACCTTTAAGCGCACGCACCCAACCCATTTTTGAACATAAAATCGTAATTGGCTCTTTTTCTACAAAGGCCTCTATAGACACTACATTATTAGTTGGAGCATCGGCAAAATCAGTACGCCTTGCGCCAAGTTCAGTATCTTGCCCAAAACGCTTCTTAATATCTTTTATCTCAGAAGATATTTCTTTCCAGCGCAATTTTTCATCTGCAAGAAGAGCTTCTAAACCTGCTTTTTCCAAAGATAATTCATCATGTTCTTTGCGAATTGAAATTTCTTCTAACTTCCTTAAAGACCGGAGGCGCATATTTAAAATAGCTTCAACCTGAATATCAGTTAAACCCCATTTTTTCTGCATAACTTCTTTTGGATGATCTTCCTCACGAATAATTCTGATTACCTCATCAATATTTAAATAAGCAACCAGCAGCCCTGCCAATATTTCAAGACGACGTTCAATATTATCAAGCCTATATTGAGATCTGCGAACCAGAACCTCATGCCTGTGATCCAAGAATGATTGCAAAACCTCCCTTAAATTCATTACGCCAGGAGTACATTCTTTATTTAGAACATTCATATTCAGACTTACCCTGCTTTCAAGGTCAGTAAGCTTAAATAAAGATTCCATTAACATTTGAGCATCAACCATACGCGATTTTGGATCTAGTATTATGCGTATATCTTCAGCTGATTCATCCCTTATATTGCCTAAAAGAGATAACTTCTTATCTCTATATAATTCAGCAATTTTTTCTATTAATTTTGATTTTTGAACCTGATAGGGAATTTCTGTTATTACAATCTGATATAATCCACGACTTAATTCTTCTTTTTCCCATTTTGCTCTTAAGCGAAAAGACCCCTTTCCTGTTTCATAAGAGCGTATAATACTATCTTTTGGCTCTATAATAGTTCCACCTGTAGGAAAATCTGGCCCTGCTACAAATTCCACCAGCTTTTCGATACTGGCTGAAGGATGTTTAATTAAATATAGCAAAGCATCGCATATTTCTCCGGCATTGTGAGGAGGTATACTTGTTGCCATACCAACTGCAATTCCTTCAGAACCATTGGCTAATAAATTAGGAAAAGCTCCGGGCATAACTACAGGCTCACTTTCTGAGCCATCATATGTAGGTCTGAATTCAACCGTATTTTGAGTAATATCAGCCATTATCGCCAAAGCAACATCAGTCAGCCTTGCTTCTGTATAACGCATTGCCGCTGCATTATCGCCATCAACAGAACCAAAATTTCCCTGCCCTTCTACCAAAGGATATCTAACCGCAAATCCTTGCGCCAAACGTACCATTGTATCATATACTGCCGTATCACCGTGCGGGTGATATTTACCAATTACATCACCAACCACACGCGCACATTTCTTGAAGCCTGACTTTGGATCGAGTTTTAATTGCAGCATTGCATATAATAATCTGCGATGAACAGGCTTTAATCCATCACGCACATCAGGGAGCGAACGCGACATAATTGTAGAAAGCGCATATGATAAATAACGCTCACCTAAAGCATCGCTAAAATCTACTGAAACTATATTATCTTCATTTTCTTTAGTCATACTAATTCTTCACTTGGCATAATTTCTGCTAATCTCAATCGCACATCAGGCATTTTTTTATCCTGCATCTTGAAGATGTATTTATTCAGGAAATAGCCGCAAAGAGCAAGTCCCTTATTAATTTCTTCTGCGCAAAGATCCTTTATTTGTTTATTTAATATAAATTCCGGCAGTAAAATTAGCTTATCATGATATGGTTTACCAGCATTTTTACTAACCGCCCTGCCAGTTTTTGGTGAAATATAAAATAAATCTTCTAAAGACCCGGTTGCTGCGCAACAGCTTAAATCAAGACCAAAGCCGGCCTGGCTTAATAATTCCATTTCATAAAAAATATATATAGATTGCCATTTGCCATCTAATACCATCTCTTCTATTAAATTTTCAAACATATCATATAAATGCGCGTGCGGATCTCTTTCAGGAACCATTAAATAAGTTAATATACTAGCAGATTGCAAGGCAACAAGCTTTAACGGATCTTGCATAATATGAGTTGAGAAGCTTTTTATAGGTTCAGCAGTAATTGATCCTAATTGCTCAGAAAGCCTTGCCTTCCACTGAGCCTGCAGAAAGTTTCCCGGCTGATATAAAGCCCTGTTCTTCTTATTCTTTGCCCCCCTTACCAAACCGTTAAATACGCCATGATTTCTTGTGAATATAGACACTATGCTGGAATTTTCACCATGAATTCTATTAGTTAAAACAAAGGCATTATCATTCCACTGCATTTAACAATTCCCTTTTAAATTATAAAAACCTATATGAAAGGCTGATATTGTGAAGTATAATCTGTTTTATGACATCACAATATAGTAAATATGCAAAAGAAATAGCTCTATTAGCTAAAAAAGCTGGGGAAATTATTATGCCCTATCATAATAATTCTATTGATATAGAGCAAAAAAATGATGGCAGCCCGGTAACAGAAGCTGATATGGCAGCACATAATTATATTATTACTGCTCTTAATAATATATCACCTGATATACCTGTAGTCTCAGAAGAACAAAATCAGGATTTAAATGAACAAATAGCTAAACAAAAATTATATTGGATAATTGACCCGATTGATGGAACCAAAGGATTTATAAAAGGTAGCGATGAATTTACAGTCAATATCGCCCTTATTTATAACAATAACCCAATTGGAGGAGTGGTCTATCTTCCAGCTCAAAATATAAATTATTTTACCGATGAAAGTAATCGGGCATGTAAGCAATATTTAGATAATAATATTGAACATATATCAACTCGTCAAAAACCTGATGAAGGAATAATAGTTACAACTAGCAAGGCACATATACATGTTAATACTGAAAAATATATAGAGCAAATCGGCCAAAATATTACTGATGTAATAGCAGCCCACAGCTCTTTAAAATTTTGCATGGTTGCAGAAGGCGTAGCAGATTTATATCCAAGATTTAGCCCAACTATGGAGTGGGATACTGCAGCAGGTCATGCAATTGTAAATGCTGCCAGCGGCGCTGTAATTACTCGCGAAGGCGAAGACTTAAAATATGGCAAAGATGGTCTTTTAAATGGCCAGTTTTTCGTAAAAGGAAATTAATCAGGCAAGCCTGTCAATTAAAGCTCCCAGCATCACCTGCTGTCTTTCTATAACCTTTATATTTGCTTTATAATCAACAGATGCGCCAAATTGTTTTACCAATTCTTCGGCTAAATCAACATTTGGAATTGAAATTATACCATTAGCATCCGCATCAGGATTACCAGGCTCATATGTTTGTACGGCCTCTTTATCAGTATCTTTTACTTGCGATAGAACCCCGCCTCTTTCCTGAGAACTAAGAACAACCTCTTGAGGCTGATATGGCTTCAAAATCTGATTGCCATTTGCGTCCGTAGTAACAGTACTGCGTGAATTAGCAACATTATTGGCGCTAACCTGCAATCTTTTTTCAGCCGCTCTTAAGCCGCTAAGCGCAATATTCATAGGACCGTTGCTTATAGACGTCACAGTTAATCCCCCAAAGCTCTCTTGCCCCATTATAACATAAATATGCCATATATACAAATTTGGAGAATAACTATATATTAAATATACTGCGTATGAACGGAATTGTTATATTGCGTTTTTCTTCAAGAGAAGATTGATCTATTTTTTCTACCACTTCCTTAATCTGAACAAATGATCTTTCCATCCTTGTCACAATAAAATCTACCACATCTTCGGATATTTTTATCTGCTTATTTATAAATCCCTTGGTAAGCAGAATTTTCATCATAAATTCATCAGGAATATCAAGCTTTATACAATTAATAGCATGTAGCCTTGAACGTAAATCAGGCAACCTGATATTCATCATTGAAGGATGGCACGATGCTGTAAATAAAACTGAGCATCCCTGCTCTTTTGCATGATTCATAAGGTGAAATAAGGCTATTTCATTATTAGCCTTATCTATATCTTCTAAAATTATGCAATCATTAGATTCAGTAATTAAACCAATTGCCTCTAAATTATCAATATCAGCCAGATTTACAAATTTTGCACTATTTTTGCCCTGCCATATATTTGCAAGATGAGTTTTTCCGCTTGCTTTATCTCCATATATAAGAGCAGCATTAGTTTGCCAGTTTGGCCATGAATTAATAAAATTAAAAGCATCCTCATTGCAGGATGAAACTATAAAATCATGCTCTGAAAATGATTCATCAAAAGAAAAATTAAATATATTTTGCTTTGCCATATTAATTACTTTTTAGCAGCTTTATACAGTGAGCTGGCCAGATATTGCTCTATTGTGAACTTAACCAACACGCCAATTATAGCAGTGACCGGAACTGCGACCAGAACACCTACAAAACCAAATAATGCACCGCCACAAAACAGGCCAAAAATCAACCAGACAGGGTGCAAGCCAACCTTGTCACCAACTAGTTTTGGCGATAAAAATGCTCCTTCTAAAGTTTGGGCAATAACAAATAATATTCCTACAAAAAATAATTGTGTGATATCACCAAATTGCAAATAGGCAACTATCAAACTTGCCAAAACTCCAAATGCAACTCCAGCATAAGGAATAAATGATAAAATTCCGGCAATCATGCCTATCAACAGTGCAAAATTAAGACCTATAATGCCAAGGCCAACACTATAAAATATTCCTAAAATAATACACACATTTATCTGCCCTCTTATATATCCGGCCAATGTATCATCAATTTTTTTCATTTGTTTTTCAATGACTGGAGCATATGCCTTTGGCAGCATTTTATCTAACTTTTTAATCATGCGATCCCAGTCCCTAAGAACATAAAATGTTACTACAGGAGTTATAAAAACCAAGGATAAAAGATTTATAACTGCCACTCCTGAATTCCACGCGCTCAAAGCAAACTCACTTATTATTTGCAATAAATTTGCAGCTATTCCATTTTCTACATCTTTAATCTTTTCTACCGCTTTAGGGTCTATACCTTGTGCAAATTCGGTAAATGAAGGAATAATTTTTTCATTAATAACCTGCATATATTTAGGAAAGTTTTGTATGAAAGAAAGTAGCTGATCATATAATATCGGCACTAAAGCAATACCAATTATCGCCATAATTACAAAAAATACGATTATTATAATTGCCGTTGATAAAGTTCTCGACAGCCCCCAGCTCTCAATTTTATCTGCTGCAGGATCAAGAAAATACGCCGCAATCATAGCTACTATAAAAGGCAATAATATATCGCTGACCAGATATATAAATGTGCCCAGAACACCAATTATTATTCCCCAAACAAGCAATTGCTGCCTAATAGCCATCACCAACCATCCCGTTATATTCTATATCCATTTGATATTGCTGAATATACCATTCAGGAGGAGACTCAGCATATGTAAGCAATATATTGCTATTATTATTCTGCAAATAAAGACCATACTCGGCCATTGACTTTACCAGATCAGAAAAAGAGCTATGAAAATCTATATCAATAACAACATTTCCCACAGAGATGCTGGCCACTTGAAAATTATCTATAAAATTTAGCATTTGCAGTCTGGTTTTTATAAAATGCCAGTAAGCCTGTCCATTAATCGGTACCAAAGCTCTGATTTTTGCTTTTTCAATATTTTTATTTTCGCTTTCTAACTTCCAGCTATTTTCTATCATACTTACAATATTATCAGAAGCTCGCTTTATAAGATCATTCAGCGATTCCTCACCCCTTGATTTAAAGACCAGGGATTTGCGTTTTGTATCCTCATCATCATACGTAATTAGCTTTACACTAATCTCATAAGCTGACGAATCAATATCTGATATTTTTTTACTCATATATGCCAATAGAACCTCATCGGCACCATATTTTTTACGCAATCTATACAAAGGATCATTCACCAACATAAAATAACCACTCGCAGTTATCGCCTCAAAATCAATCAAAGAAGCATCTTCTTTATTCCATTTTGGAAGAAGAAAATCAACGATCGGAGTATTGCTTACCGACTCCCCCCATGATTGCTGCCAAATGCTTGTACTTCCAATTACCGGAACTCCCTGCTCATCTTCCATAACCGGAATAACTAATATAGGTTTTTCTTTACTGGCAACCATTGCTATTCCCTGATTATTTAGATGCGCCTTTATTAAAACAGGGTTAAAAGATATATTAACTACAGCCTCATAGTGATTTGACGTAACTTTTTCAGTATTTATCTCCATACCCTGAACCAATGAGGAAATAACTTCAGGCTCAGCCTCTGGAAGCGAATGATGCATATAAGATGGCGTAAGTTTTTTAATTAACTCATCATACGCCTTAACCTCACCTTCTGAAATTGCAGCCTCTCTTGCCTGAGTTGCACTTTTGCCTTCTCCGCTTATAGATATGTCTTTAACAACGAATATATCTGCCGCCTGACTGGGCATAATCACCATAAATGTCAGTATAATTGCCAAAAACCTAGAAAAAACCTTATGAATATCAGCCATAAAACCAAATTATAATTGAGTATTAAGCAAGATTGCGTTATATAGATACACCAAATTTTGCGCTTTTCCAACATAAAGGTTCCCTTATTATGAGCATTTCTTATAAAGACGCCGGAGTAGATATTGATGCAGGCAATAATCTTGTAGAACGTATAAAACCTTTAGTATCGGCCACTAAACGCACAGGATCAGATTGTGACCTTGGGGGATTTGGTGGTCTTTTTGATTTAGCTGCCTGCAAATTTAAAGATCCTGTTCTTGTTTCTGCCAATGATGGTGTTGGCACAAAATTAAAAGTTGCTTTTGCTGCAAATAAGCATGATAGCGTAGGTATCGATTTGGTGGCGATGTGCGTTAACGATCTTGTTGTTCAAGGTGCAGAACCTTTATTTTTTCTGGATTATTTCGCAACTGGCGGACTTGAAGAAAATGTTGCATTTGAGGTTATAAAAGGAATTGCAGAAGGCTGCAAGCAATCTGGCGCGGCATTAATTGGCGGAGAAACTGCAGAAATGCCAGGAATGTATCAGCAAGGCCATTATGATCTTGCCGGATTTTGTGTTGGTGCTGCAGAACGCGACCAATTACTTCCTGCAAAAAATATTGATAAAGGCGATATAGTCTTAGGAATTGCATCAAATGGCGTACACTCAAACGGCTTTTCTCTGGTAAGAAAATTGGTTGAAAAATCAGGGCTTTCTTACAATGACAACTCACCTTTTATGGATGGAAAATCCCTTGGCGAATCATTACTAGAACCAACACGCATATATGTTAAATCATGCTTAAAAGCCATAAAATCTGGCGGCATAAAAGCTTTAGCACATATTACTGGCGGCGGCTTTACAGAAAATATTCCTCGTATTTTACCTAATGATAAAAGCGTAGAAATAAACTGCGAAAGCTGGGAATATTTACCTGTTTTTAAATGGATACAAGGCCAAAGCCAACTTCCAGCAAGCGAAATGTTACGCACATTTAACTGTGGGATTGGTATGGTAGTTATAGTATCTGAGGCGCAAAAAGATAGCATAATTAATGTTTTAAAAGAAAATGGTGAAAAAGTTTTCCAAATTGGAACAGTCACTGAAAAACAAAAAGATAACGTAATATTTAATAATATTGAGTCCATAAGTGCTTAAAAAGAAAATCGCAGTATTAATTTCTGGCAATGGCAGTAACCTTCAGGCCTTAATAGATGCCTGCAAAGATGAAAATTATCCGGCAGAAATTGTGCTGGTATTATCAAATAAAGCTGGCGCTTATGGAATTGAGCGCGCACATATTGCAAATATTCCAACCGAAATTATTAGCCATAAGGATTTTGAAGATCGCGAAACTTTTGACAAAGCAATGGATAAAAAAATTAAAGAATATGGCGCAGAATTGATATGCATGGCAGGCTTTATGCGCCTTTTATCAGGGTGGTTTGTCAATGAATGGTTTAATAAGTTAATTAATATCCACCCTTCTTTATTACCAAAATTCAAAGGTCTTAATACCCACCAAAGGGCATTAGATGAGGGAGAAACTGAAACCGGATGCACCGTTCATCTTGCACGCAAGGAGATGGATGAAGGCCCAATAATAGTTCAGCGCTCAATAAAGATAAATAAAAACGAAACTGCAGAAGAGTTGGCAAAGCGAGTATTAATTGAAGAGCATAAAGCATATCCTGAAGCATTAGCTTTAGTTGCAAGTGGAAAATTTATTATAGATTAGGAAGCGTTAAAGTTACTCTCCATATACCAAAGAAAATCCAGCCTCTTCTTTACCAAACATATATAGATTTTCAGTTTTTATAAAATCCATATTTAATTTATTCAAAGACTCTAAAAGCTGGCATATATCATTGTGAGTTGCTTTTTTTTCATCGCCTTCTGGTAAAAATCTTCCTCGCCAATAATCGCCATCCTGCCAGATAAATATTCTTGAATCCGGCCAGACTTTCAAACCTCGAGTACCTACCATCTGCAATTTAAGAGCAGTTTTTTCTGTAGCTTTATGTAAATTATCAACCAAAGACTCAAGACCACCATCTTCAAAGTCAAAAAATACATCGACACCTATCAGTTTTTTTTCTTTTTCAGACTTATCACTTTTTATATTAATAGGCTGAGATTGGTAATTGCTGCTCTGCACAAATTCTGAAGGCGGTAATTTTTTGGGCAATTTTGTCATTCTTTCTATCAAGGCTCTTGTAAACTCAATAGTGTTTACTTTTTCCTTACTAACACCTTTTGTAAATATATCTGCCGTATGGATTCCATCTTCGATGGTTTTAAGCCAGGCATTATTCACCATATCTGCTTTTCTATAATGACCAAGATGCACCAACATCATAGTCATTGCATGGATCATTGCCGAAGGGTCAGCAGTTTGATCATCTTCAATTTCAGCCCTTGAGCCGTGTACTGGCTCGAAAAGAGAGTATTTATCACCAATATTCTGTGTTGCCAGAATATTACCAAATCCGCAAATTTCTGTAGCTATCTGTGAAATTATATCGCCATATAAATTTCCTGTGACAACAACTCCAAATTCTTCTGGAGTAGATGCAATCTTTGCGGCTCCTTCATCGATAGACATATGCTCGGCTTTAATATCAGGGTAATGTTTTGCGTACTCATCAAATATCTGGCAGAACAAACCGTCAACCATAGGCATCAGACTATCCTTGGTCATACAGGTAATTTTTTTATAGCCATATCTTGCAGCATAATCAAAAGCATATGATATAATTTTTCTGGTTCCAGTAGCGGTTGTAAGCCGCAAACTCTGATAGGCGTCATGAGTTTGATGATGCTCAGTGCCAGCATAAATGCCTTCAACATTTTCACGAATAACCACCATATCCATATCTGGATATTTTTGCCCAATATATGGCGCATAAGAGGTAAATTTTCTTACATTTGCGTAAAGCCCAAGAGTTTTTCTTAGCATTACATTAAGGCTCTTATAATTTTTATCATCGGGAACTGTAATTGGCGCTTTTAGAAAAATATTATTACGGCGTATGGTCTCCCAGGCCTCCAGACTCATACCTGATTCATAACCTCTTTGATAAAATAATTCACCAATTTCAACGGTTTCTATATGAACAGGAACATGTGTATATCTAAGAACAGCAAGAGCCGCCTCCATAACATAAGGGCCAACACCATTGCCATATGCTACTGTTATTTGAATATTCTCAGAATCTGACGACATTATCACTACATTATTTTTTTAGATTATAGTTTTTCAAAAACCTCTTCTAAACTATCTACAACATCATAAAGCGTTCTGGTTTGTTGAGATGCAAAGCCATTATCAATAAAATGATTGGTCATTTCTACCCATTTATCCCAATAGCCATTATAATTATAAAAAATTATCGGTTTATTATGAGTATGCAATTGCTTCCATGTTATAACTTCAAAAGTTTCATCCATTGTTCCAAAACCGCCAGGCAATATTATAAAAGCATCTGATTTATGAAACATATTCATTTTGCGTGTATGCATATCATCAACAATGATAGTTTCTGTCAGCGATTTATGCTCTTCTTCAAGCCCATCAAGAACGCGAGGAAAAACACCGGTAACTGTACCGCCTGCATCTAAGGCCCCATTGGCAGTTGCTCCCATAACCCCACAATCACCAGCGCCAAAAACCATGTTCATACCACGTTCTGCTATCATTCTTCCAAGCTCTCTGCCTTCATCAAGAAATTCTTTTGCAACATTATTGCTGGCACCACAAAAAACACATACTGATTTTATATCACTCATAATAACCGAACTTTCCTTAGGTTTTTTATATCAATATGGTTGATATATTAAAACCACCCTATTGAGCAACTTATTTTTATTTCTTTTCAAAGATAAATAGGGTACAAACACTCTGGTCATATATGATTTTGATTTAAAGGAATATATTATGGATAAATTAAAAGATATGTTTAACGTGATAAGAGAAACTATTCCTCCTATCCACAAGGAAGGCCATATTTTTATATTTATTTTTGCTGCCGTTACAATATTTTTAGGCTCTTTTTCTGATAGTCTGGGGTGGGTTGGAACTATATTGACATTATGGTGTGCTTATTTCTTCCGCGATCCTGAACGCATCACTCCTGTTAATGATGGCTTTGTAATTAGCCCGGCCGATGGCTATATACAGAAAATAGAAAAAGTTTCACCTCCTGAAGAGTTAGGAATGGGAGATAAAAAAGTTAATCGTATAACTATTTTCTTAAATGTATTTAATGTTCATATTAATCGTATTCCTGTAGCAGGAGAAATTACGACATTGAATTATCATCCAGGTCAATTTTTGAGCGCTAATTTAGATAAAGCAAGCGATGTTAATGAGCGTCAATCTGTTGTTATAAAAACTGAAGATGGAAAAGAGGTTATATGTGTACAAATTGCCGGCCAAATTGCACGCCGCATCATATGTGATCTAAAAGAAGGTCAGGAAGTAAAAACTGGTGAACGCTATGGCTTAATTCGCTTTGGTAGTCGCGCTGACATATATCTTCCAGAAGGAGTTAATCCATTAGTTATTGCCGGACAGACGGCTATTGGTGGCGAGACAGTGCTTGCCGATTTAAAAGGCAAACATGCAGCGCGTAAGGGCGAGGCACGCTAAATGTCTAACAATAAAAATGGTAAAAATGCAACTTCTCTGCCTTTGGTGAGACTATTTCCTAACATAGTAACCATAATAGGCTTATGCTTTGGCATGTTTGCTATAAAATATGCCATGCTTGAACGCTGGGAAATGGCGGTTACCTTTATAATAATTGCCGCTGTCATTGATGGAATAGATGGCCGTTTGGCAAGGATGCTAAATGCCTCTAGTAATTTTGGCGCGCAATTAGATTCATTTGCTGATTTTCTAAATTTTGGCATTGCCCCGGCCATGATACTTTATATGTGGAAAATTCACGAAATAAAGGGGTTGGGATGGGCTATTGCTTTATTTTTTATTATTAGTCAGGCATTGCGCCTTGCCCGGTTTAATGCTGCCGGGATGGATGAAGATGATGAAGAGGACGAGGATAGTAAGCTGCTTAATGAAAAATTTTTCACCGGAATATCAGCTCCTATGGGCGCATCTTTAAGTGTTGCTCCAATGATGATTGAATTTTTATTATATGAAAAATTTATCGAACCGCCTTTTTCAATACATCCTTTATCGGTAATTATTTTTATGGCGATAATAGCAGCTTTGATGGTCAGCCGCGTCCCTACTCTTTCTATTAAGAAAATGAAAATCCGTCGCAAACATGCATCTTTTGCCCTTGCCCTTTCAGGAATAATAGTAATTTGTCTTATAGTAGATCCATGGATAACTCTGCCTATAGTCGGAGTTCTTTATCTGCTTACGATACCATTTACTATTGCTCAATATTATCGCTTAAAAGGCGCAAAGACTTAGCAAGTTATAATTTAGAAAACTTTAGAACAACGACATAGTATCAAATTAGAAAGTTATTTTAGTCTTCTTTGATTTTCAAATATAGTATAATTGCCGACAAAAACAGGGTAATAATATTAGCTATAATCATTGGATAGCTGTTAAGCATTAGGCCATATATGAACCAGAAGCCTACGCCTGTGGTTATTAGTATATAGGTGGGAAGTGAAAGACTTTTTGTATCGCGGGTGCGTAATGTTTGTATGGCTTGGGGAACAAAAGCTAATGTTGTTAGGGTAGCTGCGGTGAATCCTATAATTTGCTCAAGTAACATTTTTATTTCCTACGAAAATTGGAGCCGATTACTAGCAGACTTGGCGTAAAAAACAATGTTAATATTGTAGCAAAGGTTAAACCTCCGGCAATAGTTGTAGATAATTGCTTCCACCACTGCCCGGAAGGTGCACCAAATGTTATATTCATGTCAATAAAATCTATATTCATACCAAATACCATTGGCAACAAGCCTAAAACTGTTGTACCTGCAGTAAGCAATATAGGCCTTATGCGCTGCATACCGGTGCGCAATATTGCCTCTATTGGCTCCATGCCTGTTTTTAGTAATTTCTGATAAGTATCGATAAATATTATATTATTATTTACCACTATTCCCGAAAGCGAAATAATACCCACTCCACACATAACTATACCAAATGGCTGATTTGTTACGATTAAGCCAATCAGAACACCAACGGTAGATAATAAAACAGCGCTTAATATTATAAACATAGCATATATGCTATTAAACTGAGCAACAAGAATAAGCGCCATAAAGAATAATGCTAATATAAAGGCATTTCTTAGGAAATCTCCTGACTCCTTTTGATTTTCCTGATCGCCTTTAAAATTTATAATTATATTTGGATCAAACTCTTCTTCATAAAGTTTCTTTTTCAGTTCTGCTAATTGCAAATATACTTGCTTATCTTTTTGGATATTAGATTTTATTTTAATTACCCTATATCCATCACTGCGCTCTATTGAACTTAATTGAGGCCTTGCCTTACGCTCAACAAAATAACTTATAGGAACAGAACCATCTTGAGTAACTACTCTTAATGTATCAAGCATATTGATATTTCTGTATTCCTGAGGGAATCTTGCAATTATATCAACCTCATCTTCAGAATCATCAGGACGATATGATGTCACCCTCAAGCCATTCGTCACCAATTTTATAAATGAACCTACCATATTAACATCGACACCAAATCTTGCAGCAAGTTCTCTATTTAACTGCATCTTCCATTCAATTGCAGGAACTGGTCTGCTATCTTCAATATCGACAAAACCTCCTATCTCATCCATTATATTTAAGATTCTTTCCACGGCGCCGGGCAATATTTGCGGATAATGAGAGCCAATCTCAAGCTCTATTGGTTTATTACTTTTTGGCCCGGCTTCAGGAGCGCTTATATCAAGCATTATCCCTGGTATGTCTTTAGTTCTTTGTCTTATTTCCTCAATAATCTTTTCTGATTTTCGCCTTTTATCCCAATCAACATATTCCATCTGTATAGATCCTATAGTATCTGCTGCGCTGATTTGATTTTTACTACTACCCTTTGCAGCGCCAGAGCGCCCATAGATCACTCTTATTTCATCTTTCATGCCATAGATTCTTTGCTCAACTTCTTTTAGTATCTTATCTTTTTCTTCAACTGATAAATTACCTCTTGCTCTTACTTGCGCAACAATCTGTTCAGGCTCCATATTAGGAAAAAACTCCACTCCCGTTCCAAAAAATCCATAATAAATATAAACAGCAAACAAAGTTGCAAATATGCTAAGAGCAAATAATTTCGCCCTTGATATAACTGCTTTTAGCGCCCGATAATACCAGCCAACAATTCCTGTTAATTTATTTAAATCTCCAGACTCCGCACAAATAAGATCTTCTTGAGCTTTTTGCGATATATTTGCCGGACGGCCAAAAATCGCTCCTAATGTTGGTATAAATATTATCGCCATAACCATTGAAGCACTGAGAGTTGCAATTAATGTAACTGGCATATATTGCATAAATTGCCCAACTATGCCTGGCCAGAATAATAACGGCATAAAAACTACAAGAGTGGTTGCAGTTGAAGCAATAATCGGCCACTTCATATATTTAGACGCTTCCAGATATGCTCGCCAATGCGGGACTTTTTCCATCATTTTTCGGTCTGCCATCTCACAAATCACTATTGCAGAATCAACCAACATTCCAATTGACAATATAAGCGAGAAAAGGACGACAACATTCATCGTCAGCCCTGTTAAATACAGAAACATAACTCCCATTAAGAATGCTCCGGGAATCGCTATGGTAATAAGTGTGGCCGATCGCCATCCAATAACTGCAATAATAACAGCCATCACAAGGATAATAGCTAAAATGATATTATTTTGTAAATCGCTTAACATTTCTAATATTTTAGAAGATATATCTTGCGAATAGGTTATTTTAACATGCGGCGGCAAAGATTTTTGAAATTGACCCACAACAGCCCTCACCTGCTTCACGGTTTCTATTATGTTAGTGCCGGTACGTTTTGAAACTTCGAGCACTATTGAAGGCTCGCCATTTGTACGCGCATAGCCTGCTGCATCTTTAAATGTTTTTTTGATTTTTGCTACATCGCCAACTGTTACAACGGCATTGCCATTAACTTTTATTGGCAATTGCAATATATCATTTAAATTTTCCAATAGTCCGGGAACTTTTATATTATATCTACCGCCTTTAGTATTTATTGCTCCTGCGGCAATAAGTTTATTGAATCCTTCTGAAGATCTTTTTATGGCATCTAAAGTTATCCCATAACCTTCAACTGCCAGAGGGTCTATAATAATTTCTACTGCATCTTCTCTGTCGCCTGCTATTTCAACATTTAGAATATTTGGTATAGCCTCAATATTATCTCTTAGCTTTCTTGCAATTGAGATTAGTGTTCTTTCTGGAACATTACCATTAATCGTTACATTTAGAACCGGAAACAGACTTAAATTAACTTCATTAACAGTTGGCTCATCGGTATCTGCCGGAAGCTCAGCTTTTGCAATATCAACCTTTTCTCTTACATCCTGAAGCGCTTTTTCTATCTCTAACCCTGCGTGAAATTCTAAAGTTACAGAAGCACTACCTTCTGATGCGCGCGAGGTCATTTGCTTTATTCCCTCAATAGTTCTAAGCTCTGTTTCCATAGGTCGAACAAGCAAGCGCTCAGCATCTTCTGGAGATATACCCTCATGGGTCATTACAACATAAATAATTGGAATCTGCACATCAGGGTTGCGCTCTTTTGGGATTTTTACATATGCATATACACCTGATATAAATATCAATATCAGCAGCATTATAATTACTCTGGAGCGATGAACACATAGCTCAATAAAGGAGTCCATCATCTGTCTCCTTTAGTTAATGCCGTATCTCCATCTTTTAAGAATGCCTGACCCAAAGTTATAAGCCTTATTGAATCGGGCAAACCAGATACCCACATTCCATCGCCATCTTCTTTAATAATATCTATTGGTTTAAATCTGACTTTATTTTGATCTTCCAAAATTTTTACCCCTATATCACCGGCCTGATTAAGAGAAAAAACTGATGGCGAAATAAAGTGAGCCTTAACCCTTCTAAAAGGAATTTTAATTTCAGCTGTCATGCCGTGAGCAATGTTAATTTCATCAGAATTATCTATATCAACTTCCAGCTTAAATGTTCTTGTATTTTCATCTGCAGCACGCCCAACATATTTTATAGCCGCCGGCATCTTTTGGCCTGACAATAATCTTACATATGCGATATTGCCCTCTTTCATATATCCCATATATCCTTCAGCAACATCACCTGTGGCAATAAATGACGATTCGTCAAAAATTGTTGCTATCATTGTTGTATTGGCACTAACCAGACTACCTTCTTCTATGTATAATTTATTCAACACACCATCAAATGGGGCAATAATTTTTGTTCTTTCTATTTCCTGATTTATTTCCTGATTTTTAGCTTCGGCTTCCTTTAGGGCTGATAAGGCAGCTGCCAGCTTTGTATCTGACTGATGACCCATTTTTGCAAGAGATTTAGCAACTTCATATTCAAGTTTTCTTTGCTTTAAAACAGCTTTAGCCTCAGATAAACGATATTCACGCCTTTGCAAGTCAAGCTCTGCTATTAACTCACCTTTATATATTTTTTGCCCTTCAATCTTATGTATAGTTTCTACTTTTGCGCTTGTTTGGGCAAATATATCTACTTTTCTTACAGCCTCAATCTCACCGAACATAATAACATCCTGGGTTATTTCTTTTGCGTAGGAGTCAACTATATCAACGATAGGAGTTGAATTTACTGCATCAATATTAGTCTCAACTGATTCAGATTTAGTCAAAGAAATAAACATTACAGAAATTACTATAATTACTGCCAGAATTAAGATCTTTTTTGAAAAAGAGCCCCCCTGCCCTTTGTCAATTTCATTTGATTTATCGTTATATTGGGGCATTATATAAATACTAATCTGATATAAAAAAAATATAAAGCATATCTATCACATATCTTTGCAAAACTAAAAACAAAACTTGCTATAGACATAACTTAGCTTTTTGCATATGTTTTGCAGTCACATTGCAGTTTGAGAAATAATTTTAAAATGGAAAAAACCGTCTTACCATCAGGCTTTCATGATTTGCTATTTCCTGAATCAGAAATTCAGGAACAAACTATACATGAGCTTTTACAGCATGTACGAAAATTTGGCTATCAATTGGTGGAGCCTCCATTTATTGAATTTGAAGATAGTCTGTTTGCCGGAATGAGTCGTGACCTTGAAGATAACTCCTTTCGCCTTATGGATCCAAATTCTCATAAAATGATGGCAATTCGCCCTGATATTACAGCGCAAGTTGCTCGCATTGCCTCGTCACGCCTTGATAGAGACCCTCTTCCTTTGCGCCTTTCATATGCCGGGCAGGTATTTAGAGTTTCATCTGACGGAGTTTTAAATACCCACCGCCAGCAGGTACAGGCCGGTATAGAGCTTATAGGGTCAGACAGCCCAATAGCAGATGCTGAAATATTAATTATAACATTATCGGCGCTTATTAAATTTGGCGTAAGAGATATATGTGTTGATTTTAATTTTAGTAATATTGTTGATTTAATAATAGATAAACTATCCATACCCCAAAGCGACCATGAGGATTTGCGCCTTGCTCTTTATCATAAAGATGCAATAAAAATTGCACAGATAATTCCTGAGCAATCTGAATTTATAAATAAATTAATATCCCCTGGCCTGAAGATTGAACATTTACGTGAATTTAAAATATTATCTTCAATGCAGTCAACTCTTGATCGCCTGGAAGCGGTAATAAAATGCATTGAGTCAAGGATTGAAGGCATAAATATTTCTATAACACCTGTAGAAAAAGAATATAGCTATCACAAAGACATAACTTTTTCTATATATGCGCGCGGCATAAATTATAAAATTGCACGCGGTGGACGCTATCTCATAGAATCAGAGGAAGATAAGAGCATAGATGCGGTTGGAATAACACTTTATACTGACTCATTATTTTCTATATTATCATATGAAAAAACCGAAAACAAAATACTTGTTCCAGCAGACACATCTCAAAATGAAATCAATAAGCTGCAAGATGATGGATATGTAACGATAACGTCATTTTCGGGTGATTTAGAGCCAGAGGCCAAAAATCTAAAATGTAATTTCATTTATTTTTCAAAAAAAATAAAAAAAATTTAGATTAACAAAAACATCTAACCGACTGATTTTTACAGGTAATTATTTCACGCAAAATAATGGTTATTTTTACCTTACATTTAGGGTCTATTTTGTTAACTATTCTTTAAGAAATCTTCACTAATCTGCACTTAACGGCAACATATGAAATTGGTCTTTTTCGATAAGAATTTCATCACTGCCAAAACATAATAATGCGGGGTAAGTCATGATAGGTAACGATCAGGTAATCATAAATGAATTAAATAAATCTGTTTCTGCTGAAGAACTTAAAAATGATATAAATTTCTTATCTGCGAATAAGCTTCTAAACAAGACGAGCAATGCTAAAAACAAGATATTAGACGACATAAGATCTCACATTTCAATCAATCAAATATCATATAAATGGGCTACTGAGCCATTTTTAATCCAGCAATATACAGCCCTTGTTTCAAGCTGCTATCAAATTGACTACGGGCTTGACGCATTTAGCTATATTGGTTCAAAAAAATCCAAGATACTTTTATCGTTGCGAGGCCAGCAGGTTGTTGGCGGTGGTCAGCTTATATCACCTAGTGATGAAGATTCAAAATATATTCAGGAGGCTTTAAAAAGAAATAATATCATGTCTTTGCCCGACCCAGCTCGCATAATTGAATTTAGAGGATTAATAGTACGCCCTGAACTGCGTGAAAGCCAGTGCCCTATTAATATATTAAAAGGGCTTTATAAAAGCTTCCTGCAAACAAATTCCAACTTACTATTGATTTATGGAACAGGTAAACAGATCAAACATTATGAGAGCTTTTTTGATCGCGCAGGCATAAAGATCAACAAATGCAAATCTTCTTTGATACAAAATGACCATTTATATAAAAGCATATCAACAGAACTGCTTGTGGTTTCGCCAAATCAGGAAATATAGATAATCTTTGCTTTTATCGCGACGCGCAAACGAAACTACACAAGCTGATGGCTGGTGAAGTATAAATGCAAATGCCTTAAAAACATATAGTGTCTTTGCTTTGCTTTTATAATAGGAGGTCGAAGCGACGCGTAGGGAACCACATGATCTGCCGATCGACGAAGTATAAATGCAAATGCCTTAAAAACATATAGTGTCTTTGCTTTGCTTTTATAATAGGAGGTCGAAGCGACATGTAGATAAACTACATGAGCTGAAGACTGACGAAGTATAAATGCAAATGAAAGATACTATAGTAAAATTGGGGTTGACATTATGCTTATTGCAACGCATAAATCATGACTAATTTAGTAAGTTATTATCATTTATATTTAAGAGAGACTATTATGAGCGTACTTGTAGGTAAGTCAGCACCTGATTTTACGGCATCTGCTGTAATGCCAAATAACGAAATAAACGATAAGTTTAACCTTAAAGGATATTTAAGTGGCAAGATTGGCGTTATATTTTTCTATCCTCTTGATTTCACGTTTGTTTGTCCTTCAGAGCTTTTAGCTTTTAACAGTCGTCTAAAGGCTTTTCAGAAGCGTGGGGCTGAGGTTATTGGTGTCAGTGTTGATTCACATTTCAGTCATCTGGCATGGAAAAATACTGAAATAAAAAATGGCGGTATTGGTAATGTTCAATATCCACTAGTTGCTGATTTAACAAAATCTATAGCAAGAGACTATGATGTACTGATTGAAGATGCAGGTGTTGCATTACGCGGTACATTTGTTATTGATAAAGATGGCATTGTTCGTCACCAGCTTGTTAACGATCTTCCTTTGGGTCGTAATATTGATGAAGCTTTGCGCATGGTTGATACCTTAATTTTCCATGAAGAGCATGGTGAGGTTTGCCCCGCAGGCTGGAATCAAGGTGATGAAGCAATGAATGCATCTCCTGAAGGAGTAGCATCTTATCTTGCCAAGCATGGTGAAAAACTTTAGATAAAATTATTTCACAAATTTTATTGTAATATTAAGTGCGGGAGATTAGTATTTCTCGCACTTTATTATTATAATAAGGCATAAATTAAGCAGCGATTGATATATAAATATAAAAACAGGAAATAGTAAAATGGCTGAGCATAAAACAAAATTACTTATAATTGGATCAGGGCCTGCAGGATATACTGCCGCCATTTATGCAGCACGTGCAAATCTTAAGCCTATATTGGTTCAAGGAATGCAACCTGGTGGCCAGCTTACTATAACCACTGAAGTAGAAAACTACCCAGGATTTGCTGATATTATTCAAGGCCCGTGGCTAATGGAACAAATGCAAAAACAGGCTGAAAATGTTGGCACAAATATTGTTTTTGATCATATTAAATCGGTTGATTTTTCTTCTCGTCCTTTTAAATGTATTGCAGAATCAGATGATGTATTTATCGCAGATTCTGTAATTATCAGCACAGGTGCACAAGCTCAGTGGCTTGGGTTAGAAAGTGAAAGAAAATTTCAGGGATTTGGTGTATCTGGCTGTGCAACATGTGACGGATTCTTTTTTAGAGATAAAGAAGTTATCGTTGTTGGTGGTGGAAATACAGCCGTGGAAGAGGCTCTTTACCTAACAAATCATGCAAGCAAAGTATATTTAGTACATCGCCGTGATAGCTTGCGCGCAGAAAAGATTTTACAAGACCGTCTTTTTGCCCATCCAAAAATTGAGATTCTCTGGGATACTACATTGGAAGAAGTAATTGGCGATGAAGATCCGCTTAATGTAACTGCAGCAAAATTGAAAAATGTAAAAACCGGTGAGATTAAAGATAAACCAATCGATGGAATTTTTATAGCAATAGGTCACAAACCAAACACTGCTATGTTTAAAGGTCAGGTAGAAACTGATTCCGAAGGATATATCACCGTAAAACCCGGAACAACACAAACCAGTGTTAAGGGAATATATGCAGCAGGCGACGTTCAGGATAAAGTATATCGCCAGGCGGTAACTGCAGCAGGAACAGGCTGCATGGCAGCATTAGAGGTTGAGAAGTTACTTTCTGAATAAAGAGGAATATAGCCTAAAGCTGTATTCCGTTCTTATTATTGTTAGAAGCCCCCCGCAAAGCCATTTGCCTTTCCCAATCTTCTGCTATGAAAGGAATACGGGCAGCGTCAATTATTTGATTTTCTGCAAAGCTGCTAATAATAAACGAGATGTTTTGATCTACCTCAGAAGTATCTATAATATCACTCAATGGTGCATTTGAAACCATAACCTTAATCCTCAGAAGATAATTGTTTTTGCTTTTTACATAAGTTAATAGCCGCATAGATTTTCCCTAAGGATTTTTCTATGCGCTTTCTGGCAAACATACCCGGCTTTTTGCCAGTTCTTACAAAATTACGGTATTCTTCAGTTAGAATGTCAGTAGATTCCTCTATATCATCAACTAAAGGTTCTATAAATTCCAACTGCGATAAAGGATCTTCTATAGCTTCATGCTCAACACTATCGACCAACGCTTCTGCAAAATCATAAAATTTTACGATAGCATTATAGGTCTTTTCGTGTTTTTCTGTTGTATCGGGCTCGTTCATATAATATCATCTAAATAAATAAAACTACCGTAAGCATTATACTACAAATTACTGTTAATAACAAATAATCAGTGTATAGTCAACATTCTCAAATATTTGCCAGGATATAGAAACTTTTATGTCGGATCTATTTAGCAATACAGCAACAACTCAAAAAAATATAAAAAATATTCCAGAAAAACAATATACTGCCCATGATATTGAAGTATTAGAAGGTCTGGAACCAGTTCGCCATCGTCCGGGAATGTATATTGGAGGAACTGACGAAACTGCCTTGCATCATCTGGTATCAGAGATATTTGATAACTCTATGGATGAGGCCGTTGCTGGCTTTGCAACATATATAGAAATATATGTACAAGAAGATGGAGGAATAACTATTTCTGATAATGGGCGCGGCATTCCTGTTGATCCGCATCCTAAATTTCCGGGTAAGTCTGCTCTGGAAGTTATTATGACTACTTTGCATTCCGGTGGTAAATTTGATAATAAGGTTTATCAGACATCTGGCGGACTGCACGGAGTTGGAATTTCTGTAGTAAATGCACTATCTGAAAAAATGACTGTAACTGTTACCCGCAATCAGGAAGTATGGCAGCAACATTATTCAAAGGGGCATATTGAAACTCCTCTTGAAAAAATTGGCACTGCTAAAAAGAATGAGCATGGAACAAAAATAACATTTTATCCTGACCACGATATATTTGATAAAGAAGCTCGCTTTAGACCTTCAGTACTTTATAAACAGGCGCGATCAAAAGCATATCTGTTTAAAGGGGTAGAAATACGCTGGAATTGTGCGGAATCTCTTATTAATGATAAGAATAAAACACCATCATCTGATATAATTCACTTTCCAAACGGATTGGTTGATTATCTAAGTGCAACAATAAAACCGGAAAATACTGTTACATCCAATCCATTTTCTGGCGAAGCAACTTTTCCTGAAGGCGCAGGAAGGGTTGAATGGGCAATACACTGGGCTTATTTGCGCGACGTAAAAACCAGCTATTATTGTAACACAGTTCCTACTCCTCAAGGTGGAAGCCATGAAACCGGCCTTAAAAACGCTCTGTTAAAAGCCATAAAAGAATTTGGAGAGTTAACCGGAAACAAAAAAACATCAAATATAATAGCTGATGATGTCTATTCTACAATACATGGAATTTTATCATTATTTATAAAAGATCCACAATTTCAGGGGCAGACAAAAGATAAATTATCGAATCGTTATGTTATAAAATTGGTAGAAAATGCAATCAAGGATCGGTTTGACCTTTGGCTTAGCAAGAATAAGGCTGAAGCTAATGACCTGCTCAATTTTATAATTGAGCGTTCAGAAGAGCGCCTTAACCGTCGCTTAAGCAAGGAAATAACCAGAAAAGCGCCGGCTCAGAGATTAAGATTGCCAGGAAAACTTACTGACTGCACCAAGCAAACTCCAGGAGGAACTGAATTATTCCTTGTTGAGGGAGATTCTGCTGGCGGCTCTGCAAAAATGGCGCGCAATCGTGAAACTCAAGCCATATTACCACTACGCGGTAAAATTCTTAATGTTGCCAGCGCCTCAAAAGAAAAGGTTAGGGCAAATCAGGAAATTAATGACTTAAACCTTGCTCTTGGATGTGGCACTGGCGATCAATATAACGAATCTGACTTACGTTATGAAAAAATTATAATAATGACAGATGCTGATGTTGATGGCGCTCATATTGCATCATTGCTGATGACATATTTTTATAGCTTCATGCCAAAACTAATTAAAAACGGCCATCTTTACTTAGCTCAGCCGCCACTATTTCGTATAAAGCAAGGCAGCAAATCATATTATGCAAATAGTGATAAGGATAAAGACAAGATTGTCAGCCAATTATCAAAAAATAAAGGTAATATAGAAATCAGCCGCTTTAAGGGTCTGGGCGAAATGATGCCGTCTCAACTAAAAGAAACAACAATGAACACTAAAAACAGAACATTGTTAAGAGTAGAAATTTCTGATGAAAATCAGGATAATGCTAAAAATCGCGTCGATGAGCTAATGGGGAAAAAACCCGAGCTACGCTTCAAATTCATTACAGAGCAAAGCCAAGAAATTAAAGAAAAAATATCTCAGCAACTTGACGTATAAATATAATATCAAGGCTATTTTGAAGAAAAATATCAACTTAAAGATGTAGCAATCAAGATATATTTGCTTGCAATCATCTATTAGTTAAATTTTATCTATTGCGTTACAACCCTAAATGTAATAACCTTGTATGAAGGGGAATGCTGCTTATTTATTAAAAAATATATATTTTTTTAAGTGCAGTAATTATTTAAGGGGTTCATATGGGGGTCAAAAAAGATAGCGTGAAAAAGCCAGCTAAAAGCTCGCCTTCTGCGAAGAAGAAGTCTGCTGGCTCATCGGCTAAAAATTCAAAGAAAGAGAAAATATCTATCACCCTTCCTGAAGTTATGGATATTTCAACTGCCGAGTCGATTCTTGAACAGCTAAAGAAAGCTGGAGATATTTCCCTTGATGCAAGTAAAGTAGAAAAAATAACCACCCCCGGAGTACAGCTTATAATTTCAGCTGATCTTTCTATGCAAAATAATAAAGGATCTTTTTCTATAGAAAACCCCTCTGATATTTTTACAAGTAGTTTAAATAATTTAGGATTTTCTGAAAAACTCAAGGAATGGGAGAAGTAAATATGGGCATGGTAGCGCTAACTGTGGATGATTCAAAAACCATAAGAGAGATGGTTTCATTCACATTGAAAAATTCGGGCTTTGAAGTTATCGAAGCCGAAGATGGAAAGCATGCATTGGAGGTATTACAAGGCAAAACGGTTAATGTGATAATAACAGATTTAAATATGCCAAATATGAATGGCATAGAACTTATCCGCGCACTTCGCTCAGACCCTAATTTTAAATTTACGCCAATATTGATGCTAACCACTGAAGGGGATGCATCCAAAAAGAATGAAGGCAAAGAAGCCGGTGCAACCGGGTGGATAGTAAAACCCTTTAATCCGGAAAAATTAGTTCAGGTTGTAAGTAAAGTTATTGCATAGGTAATGAATAATGAACGACATGCAGCAATTTAAGGATACATATATCACTGAATGCTATGAGCTTCTTGAGGATATGGAATCCAAACTATTGGGAATTGACGAAAGTAACCCTGACCTTGAGGATCTAAACGCCATTTTTAGATGCGCTCACTCAATTAAAGGAGGTGCTGGAGCATTTAGTCTCGACAGAATCGCCCATTTCACTCATATACTTGAAGGATTACTTGACTCAATGCGTGAGTTTAAAATACCCACTACACATGATAATATTGATATATTACTTTCTTCTGCTGACATATTAAAACAAATGGTTGCCGCTGCTCAAGCAGGAACAGAGGCAACTCCAGGCATAGAGGATAATGTTGTTGAACAGTTAAACGCTGTTGCAGGCAATGAAAACACCAGTAGTGATGACACAGCTTCATCAAGCGCTGAAAGCAATAATGACGAAGATGAAATAAGTATATTTGATATAGCTTTTACTCCGTATGAAAATATATTTTTATCCGGCAATGAACCATTGTTAATATTGCGAGAGCTTGAATCTCTTGGCACTTGCATGGTGTATGTTGACTCTTCAAAAATACCTACATTAGACAAATTAAAAGCTGATAGCTGTTATTTAAAATGGAACATCACACTTGAAACAGAAAAATCTGCTGACGATGTGAAGGAAGTTTTTGAATTTGTTGAGGATGATTGCGATGTTTCAATTGATAAAATAGCTGGTTTTTCTAAAGGGCCGTCAGAACAATCTGATGTTCCACAGGAGCAACCACAAGCGCTTGCACAAGAGGAAAAATCGACGCAAAAAACTCCTCCTCCAACACCGCCCGCAGCTAATGAAGAGCATGCGTCAGCGCCTGCTGTATCATCTATAAGAGTTGATATTGATAAAGTAGACAGGCTGGTTAATCTGGTCGGAGAATTGGTGATAACTCAAGCAATGATTGCATCACAGGCAAGCTCTTTGCAAACTGAAGAATTCATAGATCTTTTAAATGGAATAGAAGAGCTAGGGCAGCACACAGTTGGACTGCAAGAAGCAGTAATGTCTGTAAGGATGCAACCTGTAAAATCTGTATTCTCAAGAATGCCAAGACTAGTGAGAGACCTTTCAAAGCAGCTAAATAAAGATATCAAGCTTGATATGATTGGTGAAAATACTGAACTTGATAAGACAGTTATTGAGCAGTTATCGGATCCCCTAACTCATATGATTCGCAACTCTGTGGATCATGGAATTGAAAATAATGTTCAGGATCGTATCGATGCAGGCAAACCTGCACAAGGGTCAATTACTCTTGAGGCTTGTCATAGAGGAGGAAAAATAGTTATCGAAATTTCTGATGATGGAGCCGGTCTTAATAGAGACAAACTAATCCAAAAGGCGCGTGATAAAGGTTTAATATCACCAGATGCAACTTTAAGCGATGAAGAGGCTGACAACCTGATCTTCATGCCAGGATTTTCCACAGCAAATGTTGTATCTGATATATCTGGGCGTGGCGTAGGGATGGATGTTGTAAGGAGAAATATAGAAGGTCTGGGTGGATCTGTCGTTGTATATAGCAAGTTTGGCGTAGGAACAACTTTTGAGGTTACCCTGCCTCTTACTCTTGCTATTTTAGATGGTATGATTGTGCGAGTAGGAAAAGAGCTTTATATTATTCCTATTGGCAACATAGTTGAAACTCTTCGTCCTACCGCCACTGATATAAATAAAATTGCAAATAAGAATGACACTATAAATGTCCGCGGGGAATTTGTATCTGTATTATATCTTCACAATCTTTTTAATGTTAATGGAGCCATTGAAGATGCAAGCAATGCTTTAATTGTGCTTGTAGAAAATGGCAACGATAAATTTGGCCTTGTTGTAGATGAACTTGTTGGACAGCAACAAGTGGTTATAAAAAGTCTTGAAGAAAACTCAAATTCAATACCAGGTATTTCAGCGGCGACAATTTTAGGTGACGGTAAAGTATCACTTATTCTTGATATATTAGGACTGTGGAATATGGGTAAAAAATACAGGGCAGAATATAAAGACACAGCTGTCGAAAACTGCGTATAATTTCGGAGGTTATAATGAGTGAAGAAGAAGTAACTACTCAAAATGATGTTGAAAATTCAAGCCAAAATAAAATAGACCATCACAGAATGGATGATCACGGCATCACGCAACAATTTCTTACATTCACTGTTGGAGGTGAAGAATATGGTGTCGAAATTACTAAAATTCGTGAAATAAAAGGATGGGCAGAGACAACTCGCCTGCCAAACTCTCCTTCTTTTATGAAAGGGGTTATAAACTTACGAGGCTTAGTTATACCTATATTTGACTTAAGAGGTCGCTTTAGTATGGGAACAACTGAGCCAACTGAAAAAAATGTAGTAATAATAATAGCTTTGGAAGAGCGTCTTGTTGGCGTTTTGGTAGATACTGTGTCGGATATATTGAGTGTTGATAGCAATGATATTCGTCCCGCCCCCCAGATAGAAACAGATCTTGATGTTGAATTTATAGATGGGTTAATTTCCATTAAAGACAAAATGGTTGTTCTGCTTAATGTTAACAATCTTTTTGATGCAGAAACCATGCAAGATGTTACAAAAGCTTTGGGTGAAAAAGGTTAGGTATATTCATGGGCGTTCCAGACGGTAATGAGTTTCATTTCAGCGATAACGACTTTAAATTTGTTGCCAAGCTGATTAATGAACATACAGGTATAGTAATAGCCGACCATAAACGCAATATGGTATATAGTCGCCTTGCCCGCAGATTAAGAGAGCTTAAATTCAGAACATTTAAAGAATATTGCAACTTGCTGGAAGGTAATAATGGCGGCAACGAGCTTGTTAACTTTGTAAATGCCCTTACAACAAATCTTACCGGCTTTTTCAGGGAAGGTCATCACTTTGATCATCTTGAAGAACATTTAAGAATGGTTGCCAAGAATCTCTCCGGCGATAGAAAAATAAGAATATGGTCATCTGCAAGCTCATCAGGGCAGGAACCTTATAGCATAGCGATGACAGCGCATAAGGCATTGCCAAAAATCGCAAGCCTTGATCTTAAAATCCTTGCAACAGACATTGACACAAACATGATTAATAAGTGCAAAGAGGGAATTTATCCTAAACTCGAGTTAGAAAAAATACCTGCCGAATATAAAGGCAAATATATATCTGACATTGGAAATGAACAAATTCAAATGTCGGATAAATTAAAAAAAATAATTACATTTAAGAATCTTAATTTACTTGGTCCATGGCCGATGAAAGGCATGTTTGATGTAATTTTCTGCCGAAACGTCATAATATATTTTGATAAACCAACGCAAAAAGCATTATTTGAACGCATGTATGAAATATTAAAACCAGGTGGAATATTATATCTTGGTCATTCTGAAAGCCTGTTTGGGGTGAATGACAAGTTTGAGCTTAAAGGCAGAACGATATATCAGAGGATTTAATGACAGAAAATAAGCCATATGAACGTCGTACAGAAAGTGAGAAAGTACAAGTTGGCGACTATTTCAAAGGAGACGACAGATATTACGACCAGATTGCCGAGGTTACTGTAGTAAAAGTATTCTCTGGAGATTGCTATGTTTCTGACAAGCCCGGCGAAATGATGGTTACGGTTTTAGGCTCATGCATTGCAGCTTGTATCCGCGATCCAATTGCAAAAGTTGGGGGCATGAATCATTTTCTTCTTCCCGATAGCAGCGGACATGAAGGTGCTTCAACTCGCTATGGTGCTTATGCTATGGAGGAGCTGATAAATGGCATATTAAAAAAAGGCGGTAAAAAAGAAAGGCTGGAAGTTAAAGTTTTTGGTGGCGGTAATGTTATGAAAAGCTCGGCTTTAATTGGAACAAAAAATATTACTTTCATACGCAAATATTTAAAGGATGAAGGTATTCCAATAGCAATGGAGCACCTTGGCGGCACTACTCCAAGAAGGGTTCATTATTATTCCGATACTGGTAAAGTTATGATGAGGGCATTACGCAGAGAAGATGATTATGAAAATGTTAAGAAAGAAGAGTTGGAATATAAGCATAATGTAGATGCAAAAACAAAAACTGATAAAACCAGCGATGTGGAACTATTTTAATTAAGGCAACAAGGTTATAATGGCAAAAATTTCGGTTCTTATTATTGATGATTCAGCTCTGATAAGAAATTTATTTACAGAGCTACTATCCTCTGACCCGGATATTAATGTGATTGGCACAGCCATAGATCCTTATGATGCCAGAGAGAAAATAAAGCAACTTAATCCTGATGTTATTACACTTGATATAGAAATGCCAAAAATGGATGGAATTGCATTTCTTGAGAAGGTAATGAAATTGCGTCCTATGCCCGTTGTTATGGTCTCTACCCTAACACAAAAAGGCGCACAGGAAACCATTAAAGCCCTTGAGTTGGGCGCAGTTGAATATGTTAGTAAACCGACCTCCAGCCAGACTCGCCAGACAATTTCTGTTTTAAAGGATGAACTAATCAGCAAGGTTAAAACCGCAGCAAAATCAAATATACGCGGCAATAGTAATTCATCAGCTACCAAAAAAAATAATAACTTAATTGCCATTCCTAAGCATAAGCTTACCAAAGAAATTATCGCTATTGGTTCATCTACAGGAGGCGTAGAGGCATTAAAAGAAGTATTAACCAACCTTCCAGCTGGATTACCGCCTATTGTTATAGTTCAGCATATGCCAGTAAATTTTACTAAATCATTTGCTGACAGGCTCAACACAATATGCAAAATGTCTACCTATGAAGCACATGATAAACAAATTTTGGAACATGGCTGTGTATATATTGCAAAAGGAGATAAACATCTTAAAATAAAAAAATCCGGTAGTAATTATCAATGCGTAGCTGCAGGAGAAGAAAAAGTATCAGGCCACTGCCCTTCTGTTGATGTTTTATTTGAGTCTGTTGCAGAAATATTTTCAGATCGGTCTCTTGGCGTAATACTTACCGGAATGGGAAAAGACGGAGCCAGAGGAATGCTAAAAATGAGAAAAGCAGGAGCTTATAATATTGGCCAGGATCAGCAAAGTTGTGTTGTATATGGAATGCCAAAAGAAGCTTTTGAGAATGGCGCTGTAAATGAACAGGTATCATTACAAAATATTGCATCAAAAATCATCAAATACTGTACTGAATAAGGAAAGAATATGAAAGATTCTGAGATAGAAGTAGAAGTAGAGGACGAAGCACAAGAAGATGCTCAGGAAGAAAAGCAGGCGAGCAGCTTGCAGAATATACTAAATGAAGGCATACAGCATGTGGAACAAGGTGCAAATGATGATTCTGGTGATAATATTGATATTCAGGAAATGATTGTCCCTCCAGAATATGAAGAGCCTGAAACTACACCTGATACTGAACAGGAAGCTCCACAGGAACCTGCAGATATAATAGAGCAGGAAGAAATTACACCTGAAACAAATCAGGAAGATCCGAATCCACCAGAAGAAATAATAGAAGAAATTACACCTGAAAATATAGAAGAAGAGATACAGGCCTCTGAGGAAATCAACATTGAAGAACAAACGCCTGTTAATATATCTGAAGAGCATGAAGAGATAATAGAAGATCCTGCAATATCTCCTGATTTTACAGAAGAAACACAAGATAATATTAGTGAATTTACACAATATAAAGAAACTATACAGCAACCACAGCCAAAAGAGCCTGAGCCGGATATTCAGGAAGCTCCAGCAAATCGTAAGCCTGCACAAAATAAAGAAGAACAGATAACTGAATGGGTGAAGTTCTCTCAATTGCAGCTTGGAACAATGGATTTAATCAATAAAGAGCTAAAATCTGTTGCCAACGAGGTAGAAGAAGGAACACAATCACTTAACGATAAATTTAAACAACTTGCTTCAGTAATTAACCAACAGGCAGATAATATTGAAAAAATAGCCAGCGTTTCTAATACATTAATCGTTGATGGAGAGCAAATAACCATAGGTGACTCTTTACAGCTTATTAATCGCGCGATTGATGATGCAACCGATAAAATCCTTTTTGTATCTAAAAAGGCAATGTCTATGGTATACGGCCTTGAAGATGCGATGAACAATCTTTCAGCAACAGAATCATTTATTGGAAGAATTCAGAAAATTACAAAACAAACAAATCTTTTAGCATTAAATGCAACAATAGAAGCAGCAAGAGCCGGAGATGCAGGAAAAGGGTTTGAAGTTGTAGCCGATGAAGTAAAAGATCTATCAAAAGAAATTTCAACATTATCAGTTGAGATGAGGACAAAGATCAGAGATGTAGTTGGCAGTGTTGATGAAAGCTATAAAATATTAAATGACGTTGCAACAGTTGATATGTCAGACAACATACTGGTAAAAGAAAAAATTGATGCAATAATGAAATCGATTTTGGTTCAAAATGAAGATGCATCAAGGGTAATGCATGATAATGCGGCATCTGCAAAAGATGCAGCACAAAATATATCTGGCATGACAATGCAAATGCAGTTTTCTGACAAAGCATCGCAATATATAAATAATCTGGTTTCAGTTTTGGAAATATTAATGTCAGAAACTCACAGCCATCAAAATAACGCAATGGGTAATCTGAATTTAAAAATTTCAAATGAAACCATTGACAGGGATGTCGTCAACAAGATGGTACATTCGCTAACTTTAAGTCAGCTCAAAAAAGAGCTTGTTATGTATCTTGTAAAAGAAAAATACGTAAATAACGCATCCGAGTTTGGATATAGCGATAGCGATAGTGACAGTGATCAGAATAATGATTCATCGAGCGATTCCGATGATGAAGAAATAGAATTATTTTAGGAGGAAAGAATGGAATATTCCAAATCATCTAGCGGCTCTACATTAAAATTATCTTTAAAAGGAGAATTTACATTTGCAGATCACTCCAAATTCAAAGAAGTTATCGAAAATGTAGATAGTGGTGATGTGAGTGAGTTAGAAATTAATCTTTCAGAGCTCACTTTTATAGATTCTGCCGGTCTCGGTCTACTTTTATTATTAAAAGATAAAACAGGTGATAATTTTTCTATGTCTCTTAGCTATCCTGATGGGCAAGTAAAAAAGATGTTCGAAGTTTCCAGATTTTATGAATTATTTAATATCATAGAATAAAATGGCTGATCGCAATAAATCAATAATATCAGACCCTATAAAAGATGCAAAAGTACTTATAGTTGACGATGCCGAATTTAACCTTCAAACAGTCAAAAATATTTTTGAATCAAATGGATTTAGCAATATTGACTTTGCATATGACGGACATGAAACAATCGGTAAAATTGAATCTTTCCAACCAGATATTGTAATATTAGATACATTGATGCCAAAGATTGGCGGAATCGAAGTTTGTAAATTAATACGCAATAATCCCAAATATAATAACTTGCCTATTTTGCTTCAAACCTCAGTTAGCACGCCTGAAGAAAAGGGAAATATCTTTGGCAGTGGAGCAACTGACTATATCACCAAGCCTGTCGATGAAATAGAACTTATAGCTCGTTGCATTTTACATCTTGATAGAAGAAACTTATTAATTGATTTGGAAAAATATAAATCACGCACAGAAGAAGACCTTAAAACATCTCGTCAGATGCAAAATATGCTTATGCCTTCAAAAAGAGAAATATCAGACTTTTTCTCTATATATGGATTGAAAGTATTTACTATTTTTAATCCATCTGATGAACTTGGAGGAGATATATGGGGCATAAAGCCAATCTCTAAAACTAAATGTGCTATGTATATTACTGACTTTTCAGGCCATGGCGTAACTTCTGCATTAAATACTTTTCGCCTGCACACTCTAATGCAGAACGAAAGTTATAGTAATAATCCTGAAAAATATATACATAACATATCGAGCAAATTATCAAAAATAATTCCAACTGAGCAATATGCTACAATGTTTTATGCCGTAGTTGATACAGATAAAAACATATTGCAATATACTTCTGCTGCAACAACAACACCTATTATAGTAAGAAAAGATGGCTCAATTGAAACTTTAAACAATGAAGGTTTTCCTGTGGGCGTCAAAGGATATGATGAATATAAGAATTTTAAAACTCAATTTAACAAGGGGGACTTGCTGTTCTTATATAGCGATGCCCTAATAGAAAGTGAAATGAAAAGAAGCAGTGAAGTAATTGATGAAAAAAATATATGTAAGTTTTTAAAAGATGAATCAAAAAAGCCGAATTATCCTGAATCACTGGTAGAAAGCATCAACAAGGAGTTTGTTAGAAAGTTTGAAAATATATACGACGACCTTACCATTAATGCTTATTACAGAACTTAAATATATTGATGATTTCTAACTTAGAAATTAAGCAGAATCTATAACTTGTTATGACATTCAAGCAGCGATATGTCATATACAGGATGCTCTAACGCTGAAATTCCGGGCGTTGATGAGAACATCCAGCCATAAAATACCCTCTTTTTTTCTTCACCTGGAATATGCTCCCATATACTTAGCAAAGCCTTGTTTTCAGGCTCCTCTTCAGGCGACGAGCGCCAGCATTTATGGGTTGCAACCTCTAAATTACCAAATTTAACATGCTCATCAACATTAACATCAAGAGTAATAACTTCCGTTGTTATTTTATTAAGACCGTGAAGCTTCACACCTTTAGTATAGTTTTTAGATAAGTTATCATTATCTAAATTTTGTGCATAAGAGTTTTGCCAGAATATGAATAAGGCAAAAAAGGCCAGATATTTGCCAAAAATACTCAAAGACATACAAACATTTTTACTCAGTTTTTTGCGCGTCTTCGCCACCAGCTACCCCACCAAAAGCAAATTTGCCAATTAACTGCTCAAGACTTACAGCATCTTGCGTATATTTTATCTCATCGCCTTCTTTTAGAGATTTATCATCGCCACCAGCTTCTATGGCTATATATTTTCCGCCCAGTAAACCATCGCCAATTATGGTTGCAGAACTATCTCTTGGCAATCTTATGCTATCATCAATAGTTATTTGCACAACCGCCATATAGTTGTCAGGATCAAGAAACTGCTTGGTCACTGCACCAACTTTTATGCCACCTACTCTAACATCGCTACCAACACTTAAGCTGCCTATTTCGTTGAACTTCGCTATAATCTGATAGCCACTAGAGGTCGGAGCTATATTTCCACTTTTATAAGAAATAAAAGTAAACATAGCTGCAACCAGCAACACAAAAGCACCCATAAGTGTTTCAACAACATTTCTACGCACCATATTTTCCCCTAGTTATCTGGATTCCATGATTCATAATCACTTGTAGTTTTTATATCTTTTTGTCCATTTAAGATATGTCCAGGTGGCATATAGGCAAATTTAGTACCTGTTAAATTAGGAACGTGATCTTTTTGCCACTTATATTTCTTCGATGGAACATTATCTGATGTATAATGTATCCATAAATGCCATTCAGGGGGTATTTTTGATGCCTCAGCCTTGCCGTTATACATAACCCAACGCTTAATTTTACCATCACGGCCTGCACGTTTTGATTCAAAATAACGATTACCAAATTGATCATCGCCAACATGCCTGCCATGAAAAAAAGTAAAAATTTTAGTGCCTATAGTCATATATCTACATTTCCTCTTTTGATTATTCTAAAATAAATTAGAACATTAAAAGCTCATTAGCTTTGCATATATTACACTAGGCAATTTGTTTACTTTTTCAAGTAAATCCTCGCTAGGAACATCATCTACCTGCAACAAAGCAATCGCATCTGAACTTTTCTCTCCACGCCCAAGATGAAAATTAGCTATATTTATTGACGCATCACCTAACAATTGACCCAAGCTTCCTATTAAACCAGGCTTGTCCTGATTATTAATATAAAGCATATTTTTACCTATGCTCGCCTCTAATGTTACAGTTCCAACACCAACTATGCGTGGACGATCACCACTAAACACAGTTCCGGCAACATGCTGCTCACCTTTGTCAGTTTTAACGGTTAGTTTTATTAAATTTGGATAATCACCCCTGCGATCATTAGTCACAGCGCTTATTTCTATGCCACGCTCTTTTGCAACGACAGGCGCATTTACCATATTAACAGAATCAGTAAGAGTTGAAAGCACACCTTGTAATAATACAGATGTTATTGGTTTAACATTTAACTTAGCAACCTCGCCTTCATATTCAATTTTTACAGATTTTATTCCACTATCAACTAACTGACTTGCAAAGCGCCCTAAATCTCCACCTAATTTTAAATATGGCTTTAACTTAGCTGCATCTTCTGCCGATACTGAAGGAATATTAAGAGCATTTGTTACTGTGCCATTATTTAAATAATCTGCCATTTGCTCTGCAACCTGTATGGCAACATTTTCCTGAGCCTCAGCAGTTGACGCACCCAAATGTGGTGTACAAACAACCTCTTCCATACCAAAAAGGATATTATCAGTTGCCGGCTCTACTTCAAATACATCTAAAGCTGCTCCTGCAACATGACCAGACTCTATAGCTTTTTTCAAATCTGGTTCCACTATCAAACCGCCACGAGCGCAATTTATTATTCTTACGCCTTTTTTAGTTTTAGCCAGAGCTTTTGCGTCTAAAATTCCTCTTGTTGCATCATTTAAAGGAGTATGAAGAGAGATAAAATCAGCTCTTGCCAGAAGTTCATCCAACTCAACTTTCTCAATATTAGATTCTTTTGCTCTTTCTTCAGTTAAATAAGGATCAAAACCAATGACTTTCATTTTTAACCCTTGTGCACGATCAGCAACGATCGATCCAATATTACCGCAACCAATAAGACCTAAAACTTTATTACAAACTTCTACGCCCATAAATTTTGATTTTTCCCATTTTCCAGCATGAGTAGATGCAGATGCAGCCGGAATTCTTCTTGCAACAGATAGCATCATCGAAATAGTGTGTTCAGCAGTAGTAATAGAATTTCCAAACGGCGTATTCATAACTATAACACCATTGGCAGTTGCAGCATCACGATCCACATTATCAGTTCCAATACCTGCACGGCCAACAACTTTAAGGTTTTTTGCAGCTTTGAATATTTTTTCTGTAACTGTAGTTGCTGAACGCACAGCTAAACCATCATAGTCACCTATAATTTTACATAATTCATCTTCAGAAAGACCTGTTTTTACATCAACATCAACTTTGTTTTTCTCAAAAATCTCTACTGCTTTTGGACTCATTTTATCTGATATAAGTACTTTTGGCATTTTTTATTCCTTTTATTATTTTTTTAGCGGCCGCATAAAAGCGGCCTGTATTATTATTTTAATTATTTAAAGATTTGGAAAAATCATAAATCTACGCGGCTTGAGCCGTTTCTTTTACTTGAGCAAAAGCCCAGTCAAGCCAAGGCATTAAAGCTTCCATATCATATTTATCTATTGTAGCCCCACCCCAGACTCTTAAACCTGCAGGAGCATCACGATAAGCACCTATATCAAAAGCAATGCCTTCATTTTCCAACAACTTTGCTATTTCTTTAGCTTTAGTTGCCTGCTCTTTTTCATCCAAAGATAAATACCACTCATCAACAATTTTTAAACATATTGATGTGTTGGAAATAGTAGCTTCATCGGCGGCAAGAAAATCTGCCCACTGACTTTTAGCAACCCAATCCTTAACTACAGCAAGGTTATCCTCTGAGCGTTGTATTAAAGCAGTAAGGCCACCAATTGACTGTGCCCACTTCAAGCCGTCAAGCGCATCTTCAGCACATAACATTGAAGGAGTATTTATAGTTAAACCCTCAAATATATCATCTATAAGCTTTCCACCTTTAGTCAGGCGGAAAATTTTTGGTAATGGACGTGGCGCAGAATATGTTTCAAGACGCTCAACAGCTCTTGGTGATAATACCAGCATACCATGTGCGGCCTCTCCGCCCATAACTTTTTGCCATGACCATGTAGTTATATCAAGCTTAGTCCAGTCAAGATCCATAGCAAAGGCTGCTGATGTTGCATCGCAAATTGTTAAACCCTGCCTGTCATCTGCTATCCAATCTAAATTTGGAACTTTAACGCCTGATGTTGTACCATTATAGGTAAAAACAATATCTCTATCAGGAGAACTTTGTGATAAATCAGGCAATTTACCATAATCAGCACTGAAAACGTTCAGATCTTCGATCTTTAACTGCTTCTGAGCGTCTGTTACCCAGCCGGCACCAAAACTTTCCCAGGCAAACATATCAACACCACGCTGGCCTAAAACATTCCACATAGCCATTTCTACAGCACCAGTATCAGATGCCGGAACAATTGCAACTTTATAATCATCTGGGATTCCAAGAATGCTTCTTGAATCTTCAATTATCTTCTTTAACTTTGTTTTTCCTGGCTGCGCACGATGAGATCGTGATAATGCTGCATCCTCAAGAGCCTGCAAGCTCCAACCCGGACGTTTTGCACATGGGCCAGATGAAAAAAATGGGTTTACTGTCTTGGTGTTCGGCTTCATAGAGTATCTTCCTTTCCTAAATTCTACATATCCGTTTTGCAAACGTAATAGGGATAAAACACTATTTTTGCAAGCAATAAATACAAAATCGGAAGAAGCTATCATAAATAGATAGATTTACGCAGGCACTATTAACAAATTATATATTTAATTTAGCACAATAAATAAAGCCCTCACCAGATTTCTAAAAAGTTTTCCTCATAGCAAAACTTAAGAAATCTTGCCTCTCCCACAAGGGAGAGGGTTGTTATGTTGTGCTCCTTAAAGTTCCTTCTCCCTTTGGAAGAAGGTTAGGATGAGGGCTTTTTGCTAACGCGACTTACATAAGCCTTAGGCACTCTTTAATTTTGCTACTTAATTAACTCATCAATAGTATTGCATATTAGCTCAATATGTTTCGGCTCTGACATTCTGTGGTCGCCGTCAAAAACGATATTTACACACATATTATCGCTTGTAACCAGCTCACCTATATTGACAGAATAATTATATGGAACATCCTGATCCAAAGCTCCATGAAGCAATCTTACAGGCACGTTTATATCCAACTTATCCTTATCAAGCAGCAAATGATTTCTGCCCTCCTCTATCAGATTCATAGTTATTGGATATGGATCATCTCCATAGTCGCAATCCTGATATATCACGCCATCTGATTTTATTTTTTTCTTATCTTCTGGTGATAATTTTTCCCAAATAAGTGACTCTGTAAAGTCAGGAGCGGCGGCTATTCCTACCAGCCCTGCAATTCTATCAGCCCTTTGCAAAGCAATTAAAAGAGCAATCCACCCACCCATGCTTGAGCCAACTAATATTTGAGGCCCTTTTGTAACTTTATCAAGAATATCCAAAGCATTTTGCTTCCACTGACCTATTGTTCCATCATTAAATTCACCACTTGACTGACCATGACCAAAATAGTCAAAGCGCGTATAAGAATATCCTTTTTTTCTGCAAAAATCTTCCAAAGCTGTTGCTTTTAAGCCATTCATATCTGACATAAATCCACTTAAAAATAATATAGCTGGTTTATTTTCCTTGCCTTCTATATGGTGATAAGCGATAAATTTATCATCACTTAGATGGAGTTTTTTTATTTCTTCGGACATTAATTTACACCTCTATACGATAAATTATAAACTATATTTTTTGAGCAAATGGTCGCAGAAAAAGATAATAAAGAAAAAAAACAGCCCTGTATATTACAGATATTGCCTGAGTTAAAATCAGGTGGTGTTGAGCGCGGCACAATTGAGATAGCAAGAGCTTTGGTAAGGAACAATTATCGGGCAATAGTTGCTTCATCTGGCGGCCCTATGGCGGCATATTTAAATAATATTAAGGCCATACATATTGAGCTGCCTCTGGCATCTAAAAACCCTATAACCATGTTCAGAAATATAAAAAGAATAAAAAAAATCATAAAAGAATATGATATTGATATTGTACATGCCCGCTCAAGAGCACCTGCGTGGAGTGCATATTTTGCCTGTAAGGATATTCCATGTCATTTTATGACTACTTTTCATGGCACACATAAATTTGCTAATAATTTAAAGAAAAAATATAATTCCATAATGGCTAAGGGCGAAAAAATAATCGCCGTGTCAAATTTTATTAAAAAACATATCACTGATAATTATCTTTTGGATGAAAGGAATATAACTGTTATCCAAAGAGGTGTGGACACTGAACAGTTTGATATGGATAAGGTTACAGAGCAGCGCATGATTGAAGTTGCCAAGAAGATTGGCATTGAGCATGATCGTTTTGTCATATTGCTGCCAGGGAGAATCACTCGCTGGAAGGGGCATGAATTTCTACTGGATGCCTTATATAAAATTCGCAAAAACAATAAGAGTAGCAAGTTTCTGTGTCTTTTTGTTGGAGACCACGAAAAACACCCCAATTATTGCAATGATTTACGCAATAAAATAAAAGAATATAATATGGAGCGCTATGTTCGTATAGCTGGTAATGTATCTGACATGCCAACATTATACAGTATGGTGGATCTTGTTGTTTCAGCATCTTTAGAACCAGAAGCATTTGGCAGAGTTGCAATTGAGGCTCAGGCCATGGGTCGCATGCTCATTGCTACAAATCATGGCGGATCTTGCGAAACAGTCATTGATGGAGAAACCGGATGGCTTGTAGAACCCGGAAATGTCGATCAGCTTGCAAATGCAATCAACAAAGCGCTAAACATACAGGGAAGAACCAGAAAATCTATGGCCAGCAATGCTAAGAAGCATGTTTATGAAAATTTTTCCCTTGAAAAAATGAGTAAGAAAACAATCGATGTTTACGATAGCCTGCTGGCAGAAGAAAAGCCTTCCAAAGAACCTGAAAAGAAATCCAAGAGCAAAAAAATAGCTCAAAATGAGAAAGAAAATGCAAAGTAAGAGCAAATTACCAATCTCTGTCTTTATAATTGCAAAAAATGAAGAAGATCGCATTATCCACACCATAAACAGCGTTAAAGACTGGGCGCAGGAAGTTATTGTTATAGATAGTGGAAGCGATGACAAAACGGTAAAAATCAGTGATGAACTTGGCGCAAAGGTAGTTTTTCATGAGTGGAAAGGATATGGCCCTCAAAAGATCTATGGAGAAACCCTATGCTCTGAAGACTGGCTACTTAATCTTGACGCTGATGAATCTGTAAGTGAAAAGCTAAGGGATGAACTTTTTGAACTTTTTGAAGAGCCTGAATTAATAAAATATCACGCTTATAGATTGCGCATAAAAATTCAAGGCAGATTTGCTGATAAGCCGGGCAGATTTGCGCCCGACAACGAACCTATACGCCTATATAACAAAAACCATGCCGGATTTAAGGATAGCACCGTCCATGATTCTGTAACCTTAAATGATCCAAAGGCAAAAGCCGGTATATTAAAAAATATTGTGGCTCATCGCTGTTTTCGTTCATTTTCACATGCTGTTAACAAAATAAATTTCTATACAACAATGCAGGCCGAAGATTTAGTAAAGCGCAAAAAAATACCATCATCTTTGCGCATTATAGTTGAACCATTTTTCACATTTTTTAAGGCATATTTTCTGCGTCGTTATTTTTTATTAGGTATAGATGGTTTTATTGAAAGCATTATTTATGTTTTTGCCCGCACATTACGCCTTGCAAAGGCCAGAGAATTATATAAAGCAAAACTGGCTTCAGATGGCAAAAACAATTGACAGAAACTATAAAGCCTTTAATGTTCTGCCAATTATATGGCTGTCAGCAACTGACGAACTATAAAGGAAAATGAAAGATACTAAAAATTGAGTGAATGTGAGATGACACAAGTGGCAGAAATAGCTTCTAAAAATATATCTATAAAACTACCCGATGGAAATGTAAGAGAATACCAAGCTGGCATAACCGGTTTTGATATTGCCTCTGATATTGGTGCAGGTTTGGCAAAAGTTGCTATATGTATAGAGGTAAATTCAGAGCTGCTTGATCTTTCAAGACCCATAAAAGAAGATGCCGATATTCGTATAATAACAGGTAAAAATGAAGAAGGGCTGGAGATTATACGTCACGACACAGCTCACATATTAGCAGAAGCTGTGAAGGAACTATACCCGGATACACAAGTTACAATCGGCCCTTCAATTGAAAATGGTTTTTATTATGATTTTGCACGCAAAGAGCCTTTTTCTACTGACGATCTTGAAAATATCGAAGCAAAAATGCAAGAGATTGTAAAACGCGCAGAGCCTATTACTCGTGAAACTATGAAGCGTGAAGATGCTATAAAATTTTTCAGTGATATGGGCGAAAAATACAAGGCTGAGCTGATCGAAGCAATTCCTCAGGGAGAAACTATAAGCCTTTATAGACAGGGTGATTTTATTGATTTATGCCGTGGGCCACATGCTCCAAATACGGCTAGTCCAAAAGCGTTTAAACTCATGAAGGTTGCAGGCGCATATTGGCGAGGTGATTCTCGCAATGAGATGTTACAGCGTATTTATGGAACTGCCTGGAATACAGAAAAAGAGCTTAAGAAATATCTAAATATGCTTGAAGAAGCAGAAAAACGCGATCATCGCAAATTAGGCAAAAGTCTGGAGTTATTCCATATACAAGAAGAGGCTGTTGGTCAGGTTTTCTGGCATGAGAAAGGGTGGACTTTATATCGTCTGCTCGAGCAATATATTCGCAACAAACTACAAAAAGCCAATTATAAGGAAGTTAAAACTCCTATATTGGTAGACAGGATTTTATGGGAAAAATCAGGGCATTGGGATAAATTCCGTGAAAATATGTTCACAAGTGATTCAGAAGACAAAACTCTTGCGATAAAACCGATGAACTGCCCTTGTCACGTACAGATATTTAATCAGGGCCTTAAAAGCTATCGCGACCTGCCTTTGCGCATGGCAGAATTTGGCTCATGCCATCGCAATGAACCATCCGGCGCTTTGCACGGCCTTATGCGTGTGCGCGGCTTTACTCAGGATGACGCACATATTTTCTGCACAGAAGACCAGATAACTTCTGAAACCAAAGCATTCTGCGATCTTCTGCTTAGTGTATATAAAGATTTAGGTTTTGAAGAGGTTAGAGTTAAATTTTCTGACCGTCCGGAAGTCCGCGCTGGCGATGATGCAATATGGGATAAAGCAGAAAACTCCTTAAAAGAAGCGGTTGAGGCAACTGGGCTGGAATATACATTAAATCCTGGAGAAGGTGCTTTTTACGGCCCTAAACTGGAATTTGTACTAACCGATGCCATTGGCCGTGACTGGCAATGTGGTACTATACAGGTTGACTTTGTTCTTCCTGAAAGACTTGATGCAACTTATATTGGTGCTGATAGTAATAAACATCGCCCTGTTATGCTTCACAGAGCAATATTAGGCTCTTTTGAGCGCTTTATTGGTATATTAATTGAGCAATATGAGGGTAAATTTCCTTTATGGCTATCTCCTGTTCAGGTTGCAGTGGCAACGGTTATTAGCGAAGCTGATGATTATGCAAAAGAAATTGTTGCTGAACTTCAGGCTCGCGGTATCAGGGCAGAATTAAATTTAGAAAATGAAAAAATAAGCTATAAAATTCGCCAGCATTCTGTAAATAAAGTTCCAATTATAATTGCAGTTGGAGCAAGAGAAGTTGAGCAAAGGACAGTGTCAGTAAGACGTTTAGGCTCTAAGAATCAAGAAATACTTGCTTTAAATTCATTACTAGATAAAATAGAAGAAGAAGCGGCGGCTCCTTTGTAATAACGAAGGGGTATTTCCGTGTTTAAGGTTTTAACTAAATAAAGGGTAAATTCATAGCGTACAATTCAAAATCGGACAAGCTTCCCAGAGCAAATTCAGATATAGAGGCTTCGGAAGTAAGGCTTGTTAATCAAGATGGGGAAATGATAGGCATAGTACCAATTAGTGTAGCATTAGAAAAGGCTAGAGAGGCTGGTTTAGATCTTGTTGAGATATCACCAAATGCCGAGCCTCCTGTTTGTAAAATACTTGATTTTGGTAGGCATAAATTTGCACAGCAACGTAAAATGCATGATCAGCGCAAGAAGCAGCGAGTTGTTCATGTAAAAGAAATAAAACTTCGTCCGACAATTGATGAGCACGATTATCAGGTTAAAATGAGAAGCGTTGCTAAATTTCTTAAGGCCGGAGATAAAGTTAAGTTTTCTCTTCGTTTCAGGGGACGCGAAATTGCCCATAAAGAAATCGGCATGGAACTTATGGATAGGGTTAAGGCCGACACAGAAGAGATAGCAAAAATTGAATTTGACGCAAAATTTGAAGGGCGTCAGATTATAATGGTTATAGCTCCTAAATCGTAGTATTATAGCTATAGCTTATAGTAATTTCTTAAAAGCGCGACCATGTAGGGACGCAAATTATGTATATTTATTTACCGATCGCTGAAATGCCCGTTAATATCTTCCTTATTTTATCTTTAGGAGGGATTACAGGGGTGCTTTCGGGCATGTTTGGGGTAGGCGGGGGCTTTCTAATGACCCCATTTCTGATATTTATGGGAATATCACCGGCGGTTGCTGTGGCAAGCTCATCCAATCAGATTATTGCTGCATCATTTTCAGGATTTTTAGCACATTTACGCAGATCAAATGTTGATATAAAAATAGGAATTGTAATTATAATAGGAGGCTTCATTGGCTCGTCCATTGGCGTTTCTATTTTTGCCTGGCTGCAGGATCTGGGCCATATTGATCTGGTTATATCTTTATGTTACGTAATTTTTCTGGGTGCTATCGGCTCGATGATGGCCTTTGAAAGTATAAAAATAATACTTGCAAAGAAAAAAGGTATTCCAATAGCTAAAAATGAAAAGGAAAACTGGCTAAGAAGAATTCCTCTGCCTTTAAAAATGGAATTTCCTAAATCCGATATTAATGTCAGCATTATACTTCCTATAGCAATAGGAATGTTTACAGGAATATTAGTTTCGTTAATGGGTATTGGTGGTGGATTTGTGATGATTCCAGCCATGATATATATACTTGGCATGCCAACATCTGTTGTTATTGGAACATCCTTATTTCAAATTGTTTTCGTAACTGCAAATGTTACTTTCCTGCAATCTATAAACACTCACACTGTTGATGTTGTGCTGGCATTTTTAATGCTTATAAGCTCAGTAATTGGCGCTCAATTTGGCACAAGAATAGGCCTGAAATTACCCTCAGAACAGTTACGAGCTATTTTGTCACTAATGGTTCTTGGTGTAGTTTTCAAACTGGCTCTTAGCTTATTCATTACGCCAGATAATCCATATAATATAATAATGCTGGGGCAGTAATATGAAAAAAATCAGCATATTACTAACAGTAATTTTATTATTCACATTTAATAGCCAAAGCTTTGCCCGTCCATTAATTGCTGATTTATCATTGAGAAAAATTTCCATAGATTCAGGTTTTACCGGCACAGATATATTATTATTTGGCGCGCGCAATGATGCTGGCGATGTGGTAGTTGTTGTAAGAGGTCCAAAGAGGCCCTATATCGTGCGAAAAAAAGAAAAACTTGCAGGAATATGGGTCAATAGCAAGCAGGTTACGTTTAATGACGTTCAGGGTTTTTATACTGTTGCATCAAATCGCCCGTTAAAAGACTTAAAAAACAGTCAATTATTGGAGTCATTGGAAATTGGCTATGAAAACGTATCTCTTATAAACAAAAATGCCGGTAATTTAGATGTAGAGCCTTTTAAAAAAGCCTTGCTAGATGATAAAAAAAACAAGAAACTGTACAATCCAACTATAGAAGAGGTAAAATTCACCGGAGAAACATTATTTAGAGCTATTATAAATTTTCCTGAAAATATACAAAGAGGGACATATTCTGCCGAAGTTTATCTGTTTAGTGATGGTCAGCTTATAGGAATGCAAACAACTCCCCTTTTAGTATATAAAACGGGATTTGACGCCTGGGTTTTTGATTTTGCGCATAATTCTCCTGCTTTATATGGCTTATCTGCTATATTACTGGCTCTTGCAGGTGGGTGGGCAGCTGGTTTGATTTTTAGAAAAGTTTCATAAATAATTGGTTGAAGTAAAATGCCTAAGAAGAAAAAAATAATAAATGAAGAAATAACTTATCTGGTTTGCATAAATAAAGAGGAATACTCCAAAGTAGCGGTTTCCTTCGCGTATAAATTAGCAAAAAGAAATAATGGCCGCATAACCTTATTAAATGTTATTGAGCCTTCCGACTATCAGAGTTTTGGTGCCGTTGCAGATAAGATGCAAGAAGAAATGCGTAAAGAGACTGAAGAATTGTTTCAGCAAATGTCTGATGAAATTACCTCCGATGGAGGTAATGTTCCGATTTTGATAGTAAAAGAAGGCAGAATCGAAGAAGAAATTATAAATGTCGTTGAAGAAGATCCTATGATCCGCATGATAATAGTTGGAACAGCAACGGAATCTTCAGTAAAAAGTAAGGTTCTGCCACCTCTTGTTACTCAAATCGGCAATAAATTGCTCATTCCTATGCTTATTGTTCCTGGTAATCTTACCGATCAGCAAATAGATTCATTGACATAATATTGATAAATATATAGATTCCCGACTTTATTAGTAAGGTATAAAAAGCATAAGTAAAAATGGGAAGCAAAAAATGTTTATTCAAACTGAAGATACTCCAAATCCAAATACTATTAAATTTATTCCTGGGGAAGATGTATCTGGTAAAAATATTCATCTTAACAGAACTGAGAAATCGACAATTTCTCCTTTGGCAGACTCTCTTTTTAAATTGGAGAAAGTTAAGTCTGTATTTTTAGGTAGTGATTTTATATCAGTTACAAAAAGTGATGATGCAAGCTGGGATATTCTGAAAACCGAAGTTTTAACAACCATAATGGATCATTATGTTGCTGGTAAGCCTATTATAAATGAAAAAAAAGAAGAAGAAAATTCTTCTGATAGCGATGATAAAGAAGACCCCATAATAACCGAAATTAAGGAATTGATAGAAACCCGTGTTCGCCCTGCGGTTGCTCAGGATGGAGGTGATATTATATTCCATGGTTTTGAAGATGGAGTTGTAAAACTTGAAATGCATGGCGCGTGCTCTGGTTGCCCAAGTTCTTCTTTAACGCTTAAGAGTGGTATTGAAAATATGCTGCAATATTATATTCCTGAGGTAAAATCAGTAGAGGCTATTGAAAATATTTCTGAATAAAAATTGATTATTACAATAAAACCCTTGTATTTATTATAATAAACCCTTATTTAGATGTCCTTCTATAATATTTTGTGCACCCTTAGCTCAGCTGGATAGAGCATTTGACTACGA
>JAOIVE010000069.1 GCA_028223895.1 Rickettsiales bacterium | reverse complement strand
ATAATATATGATGCCGCCTTTTGCGGGGTTATAATCATCGGCATATCAAAATCATTTTTAGCTGTCATTGGAGTTTGTACAAATCCTGGGCTTATAAGTTTTATATTAATATAATCTGGAGCTTCTGCGTGCAGGCTTTCTGCAAAATTAATTATAGCAGCTTTGGTAGCACTATATGGCTGACCATTAGGCAGACCAGTATAACCGGCAACACTTCCACACAACGCTATTTGGCCTGATTTTTGTTTCTCAAATATTGGCAATATTGCATGAGTTATATACATAGCTCCTTTAATATTTACATCAACTGCCTTTGACATAAATTCCAAATCCATATTGGCAATAGAATCTGGTTTATATAATGCTGGCATGAATAATACTCTATCAACACCATTTTTTAACTTAGCTATTTTGGCACAGACTTCTTTTACCTGTTTTTTATCAGATACATCTAAGGGGTAAATTTTATGCTCCGGCCCTAATTCTTTTTGCAGTTTTTTTAGTTCACTTTCGCGACGAGCTGATAGAATTAGCTTAGCTCCATGGCTGGCAAGCTTTATAGAAAGCTCTTTACCAATGCCACTACTGGCTCCGATTATCCATATGGTTTCATCTTCAAAATTCATATTAGTCCTGTTTTTGCATAAATAATGTTAACTCAGCAACTGTGATGCCAAACTTTTTCAAATATGAGCGGTTAATAAGCACGCCATCATTCATTTGCCACATCCAGTCATCCAGTTTTAATCGATATGTTTTTCCATCGACTGGTATATCCATAACATATGCCCAATTTACAGCGCTACCTTGAGTACTTCCTGTGGCTTTGCCAACTATATCACTTGCTGTACCTTGATATGTGCCATCGTCATTTTTAGTGATTGTCCATATACGTTTTTGGACTTTCCCATCATAATAACGGAAATCCTCTTCCAGAGTTCCTATATCACCCTTCCATGAGCCTACCATATCTACATCAAAGCGTGTAGTCACACGTCCACGCCAATCCTGAACCAAACCCCATGCTTTTATTTTTCCATTAAAATATTCCTTAATATCAGCCTTTGGCGTTGAGTTTTTATAATATTCAAGATTATTTCCACATCCACTAAGCATGATTAGAACTCCTGTTAATAAGATTGATATTTTTTTCATTAATAATTCTCCATAATAAATAGATTGATATTAACTTAATAAAACATGGAATTGCTGCATAGCTTATGCTTAAGGCGTGTAATGCCCCTTGGCTATTATTATTTTGTGCAACAAATCCCTGTGATTGAAGATAAGGTAGTGTTAGAGCTGAAGCTAACGCAAGCGCTAATTTTGCCAGAAAAGCCAGAAATCCAAAATATATTGCTGCTATTTCTTCATTTTTACTTTTATGAATATGGTCTGCAAGAATTGATGATGGCAACACAAGCTCTGCTCCAAATGCAATTCCTGAAATAATGCAAATAGCCAGATATGGCCAAAAATCTCCTTCGCTTAAAAAATATGCCCATATAAAGCTTGCTATAGCAAGTAACATGGCAAAACCCCAGCTTTTATGCTTGCCTATTTGCCTACTAACATAATTCCAAATAGTAATTCCTATAGCTCCCGATAAGAAATATGCCAGCAAAAAGAGACCTGCATAATTTTCTAAATCCAATCGGTCGCGAATAAAAAACAATACTAATACCGCCGGAATACTTGATGCTAAGATACTTATTCCATATATCACAAAGAATTTTTTTGTATCTCCTGAAACATTTTTAATTTTCTTAAAGCTTAAATCCTGGTTAGATTTTCTTTCATTTATACGAAGATGCCCTTTTTGCCATTTACTAAATATAAAAGCAGCAAAGGCTATTATAACGAAGAGGAAAAAACTCACATATGAAAATGCCTGTTCTTTTGGTAAATGATTTTGAAAAATACTTGGTAATGTAACTGCAAGAACAAGGCCAATAAGGCCAAATGTTTCTCTATACCCAGCGATAGTGGTTTTCTGGTTTTTATCCTTACTCCATAGTCCGCCTAATGTATTTAGATTTATTGTTAATATGCTAAATGCAGTTGTTGCCAATAGAACAAATACTGCAAACCATAATAAGTAATTACCGGTCAGAGGCTTAAATAATAAGGTAAAGCTAATAGCCATTAATATAAGGCTTATCAGCATAAATTTTGGCCTGTATTTTGAATATTTATCGCTTAAATATCCAATGATAGGATCTTGTATTGCATCTAGAAAACGCAAGCTTAAAAGTATAACGCCAAGGCTTGCCAATGAAACGCCATATTCTGTAGCATAAAAATCTGGCGCATGAATATATAAAGGAATACCGGCAAATGCTAGTGGCGTAGCTAAAATTCCATAAGAATATAACTCCCTTTTATTAATTGCACTTGCCATTATTTGCTCCCAATCAATGATTTGCGCAATTTAGGCTCAGAAGTTTCTTTATTAAGCCATATACCAAAAAACCACTTTCCAAATTCAGGATCTTTGATTGTGCCAATTTGTTTATTATTTTTATAAAAAACTGTTGGCTGATTTGGCTTGTATATACCAGTTAAATTAATACCATCATTTACATCAGGGAAAATATCTTTCATCTGAGCATGCCATGCTGCAAGTTTAACCTCATCTTTAAAACCCAACCCTCTTATTTCTTCTGTGGAGCGATCGGCTATTTTATTGCCATAAAGCTTACGCTTATATTCGAGTTTTAATGAAAATGGTTTATCAAAGGAAAATTTACCATCTTGTGAATATAGTTTTACATCATATATATGCCAGAAAAAATAATACAGGCTACCCTGCCCAACGAGTTTTTGGTTGTCTGCAAAAGCTAATATCGGCAAAAAAATTACTGCCATCAATAGTAAAAAGAATTTACGCATGTGATATCTCCGCCTGAATAACATTAGTTCGCGAAGCAGAGAAACTTGCTATACATGCTGCTAAATAAAAACGCCAAATGCGGATAAATGACTCGTCAAAACCAAGTGATTTTACTTTATCAATATTATCTTCAAAAGATTGCAACCAATGCCTTAATGTTGCTGCATAATCTTGACCGAATTTAAAATTATCAACAACCTGCAATCCTGCTTTTTCAGCTTCTTGCTTAAACCTGGTCACTGACGGCAGCATTCCTCCTGGAAATATAAAGCTGCGAACCATATCGCCGGTTTTTCTGTAACGCTCAAAATAAGGCTCTTCTATTGTTATAGTTTGCACCACTGCCTTGCCCTTATTGCTAAGCAAAGATTTCATTTTATTAAAATATACCGGCCAGTATTTTTCACCAACGGCCTCAAACATTTCAATAGAAACAATATTATCATATTTTCCAGTTTGCTTGCGGTAATCCTCAATAACTATACTGGCGCGCTTACCAAGGCGAGTATTGGCATATTGATGCTGCTGGCTTGATATTGTTATTCCTTTAATGCCATAATCTCCATGATCTAATGCACGCTCTGCAAATCCACCCCAACCGCATCCAACCTCAAGCAGGTTGCCAGATTGCTTTTCTAATCGTTCAATAATGCGATCATATTTGTTGAGCTGCCCATATTGAAGAGATTCATTTTTATTTTTAAAAAGCGCAGCAGAATAGCTCATTGTAGGGTCAAGCCATAGTGAGTAAAAATCATTACCAAGATCATAATGCGCATGAATATTACGTTTACTGCCTTTTATTGTATTTGAGCGCATATAATATAAAAATTGTGCAGCAATATTTGAAAAAAATCCGCCATATATATAATTTTCCAGAATATCAGCATTCTTGATTGCTATAATCAGCAAGTTTGATAAGTCATTTGTATGAAAGTCACCATCACGATAACTCATTGCAAAACCTACATCTCCTTTTGCAAGTAGGTTTGTTATAACTTTCGAATTATTAATAACAAAATCAACTTTTGGCTCGTTCTGTATTTTGCCTTCAAATATATGAGTTTCCCCATCA
>JAOIVE010000068.1 GCA_028223895.1 Rickettsiales bacterium | reverse complement strand
AACTAATTTAAATGGCGATCTTGAAAAAGCAGATAAATTATTATTATTCGATCAAGAGATTGGAGGTTTTTTTAGAAAATTCTCAACCATGGCAAAACATATTGATGCTATTGAAACAAAATATAAAAAATTCAATTGGGAGATAAAATATAAAGGTGCGCAACCTGGCTTTATTATAAAAAATGATAAAAAAGAACCTATTTGTGTGTTAAAAATAGAGGGCAGCGACCTTGAAAAAGATGATGAAAAAAGGTCTGTTAACTGCTCTTCGGTTCTTACCTCCACTATTTTAAGAACATTAACATCTGACGAAAAAAAAGAAGCTGTTGCCGAAGAAAAATTGGTAAAAATAGGCGATCAGGTATTTTTAGAATCAAAATACCTAGAAGGTGGCTTTGAGGAGAAAGAAAAAGGATATGAGTTTAATAATCTCCTTTTAGATAATCAGGAAGGTCTTAATTTATTAGCGCGCCTGTCTTTAATTGGGTATTTTGATCTTAATGAGCAAAATATTGGAACTACAAAAATTAACGAAGAAGATCAAGTTGCTATCTTAGATTTTGGTTCTGGTTTAAGTTTTCATTTGCCTGATGAAGAATATGGTGATGTATATGACTTTTTTAATAAACAAATAAGACATGAAAATTATAAGATTCCAACAGAGCGTTTATATCGTTTATATGAAGACTTAACTGATGAAAATTATCAAAAATTCCAGGAATCTGTAAAGCAGGAAAGAATAAATTTTGATAAAAAGAAAGGTGAATTAAAAACAGAACTTGAAGGCAAATGTGATGAGCTACAGAAGGTTTATGGTGAAGATGTTGAAATAAGAGTTTTACGTAAAAATGATAACGATGAAGGAATTCTTCTAAAAGATGCACCTGATGAAATTATCAAAATTATGGATCAAAGATTGCAAGAATTAGAACAATTTGCTCTTACCATGACATTGCAACATAGTTTGGAGGTAATTAAAAAATCAGGAGATTATACAGAAGAAAAAGCAATAGAAGATATTGAAGATGTTTTTAAAAAACATCCAGAAATGGCAATTGATAAAATAAGATGGATCTCATCTATTTCAGATGGAAATGAATATAAAGAAGAAAAATTAACATTTGCAGAAAAAGCAGAAGTATATAAATGCACAGAAGTTTTAGGTATAATTGAAGAGTATAAAAGTAAATCATCAAGTGATGAAGGGCAAAAATTGAGCGTTGAGGGGCAACAATTTTCTCCAAGGCCCAGTACTGAAGGTAGAGATAATTCATTTGAATCTGTAAGAAGCGGAGAAGGAGAAGAAGAAGTGACATTAGAAGAAGATAATAAAGTTGAAGAGAACTCTTCTGGTGTTATAGTTGAATCAGCATTATCTGAAGCTGGTGAAGAAAGTGTCTCAGGCTATATAGGCGAAGAGCCTTCAACTTCATCTACTCGGCAAGTGAGTGAAGAAGAAAAAATTGCCTCACAAGTTGATGACCTTTCCAACCCTGAAATTGAAACTATTGCAAGTGAAGAGCAAGATCCTGATGAATGGCTTAAAAACCCTCCAGGTTTTCCACTGCCGTCACCTATTGAAGAATTGCCAATAACGGAACATGATGTGCGCGAGCAAGGTTTTGTAGATAATATACGTCAAGAGCAAGACATAGGGTTTAAGAAAATTAGCAATACTCCTGCTTATGATCCGCCACTACCACCTAGTCAAACAATAGATTTCGATGAAAAGATCTCAATTCTACAAAAGGAAACTGATGCTGCTATATCTGAGCTTAGTGAATTATTAGATAAAATAGATGATGACATTTATGCTGATATGCCAGGCTTGTTTTATGAAGATAAAGATATGAAAAATGAAGCAGAAATAGACAAAAGTAATAGATATAAACTGACAGCTCCTGCGCGTGAGGAATATTATACACGCACGCCAAAGCAAAGCCCTGCTTTAAATGAAGCAGTCACGATACCTGTAGATTTAGGAGAAATTCCTAAAATAGAGGAATCTGAAGAATGTGAATTTGAAGAAGCCACCAAGAGCAGTTGGAAAAAATTCACAGAAAAATTTGAGAATGCTAAAGAAAGCTTTGCCAGTAGATTCAAAGCTGATAATGGCGAAAGAGGTCGCTAATTAATACGCGCCTCTGCCTCTTATTAGTACCATAACTGTCTTAAAAATTATTACTATATCACACCATATAGACCAGTTATTTACATACCATGAATCTAGCCTTACTCTATGCTTAAAGCTGACTTCATTTCGTCCACTAACCTGCCATAGGCCAGTTACTCCGGGTCTTGCAGAAATATATCCTGACAATTGACTGTCATCAAAAAATTCAACTTCATCAGGAAGAATTGGCCTTGGTCCAACTAGACTCATTTCTCCTTTTAAGACGTTAAAAAGCTGGGGCAACTCATCAATGCTTGTCTTTCTAATAAATGATCCTACCCTGGTAACACGAGGATCATTTTGTAGCTTTCTATGAGTTTTCCATATTTTCTTAGCCTCACGATCATTATCAAGTAATGACTTTAGTCTGGCTTCAGCATCAACTGCCATGCTTCTAAATTTCCAGCAGTTAAACTCCTTGCCACCTTTTCCTATTCTCCTATTCCCAAAAAATGCCGGCCCGCCATCACTCTTAACCAATAATGCAATTATTATAAATATTGGCAATGTTATAATTAGCCCTATAAGACTTAAAACTATATCTGATGAACGCTTTATTATTCTGCCAAATGGTGAGTTTATATTATTACGGGAAAATAAAAACATCACATCATGGCCGAAGAAATATTGCGGTGAGCAGCTATATAGATCAATACCTTCAAATGGCGATGAAATTACATAAAATGATTTTTCTTGCGTAATTTTATTTGTTAATTCTTCAAATGGAAAATTTCCAAAATTATCAGGTGCTAAAATATAAAAAGCATCCTTATCTTGATTAATTATTTTATCCAGATCATCACTATATTCGACAATTTCAACATTCCTGTATTTTTGAGGAATTTCCTCTATATCAAATTTTTTATATCCCTTTTTTATAACTATGCGTTTAATGTCATAGCCCGCACTGGATGCCGAATTAATAGCAAGAAGCGTTTCAGAAACATTATTCTCATCACCAATAATAATGGTTGGAATTTTCCATATACCAATATATTCACAAACTATTCTTGATATATATCTTCCTATTAAGATGCCAGTAAAAGACAAAATCCATGATAATATGATTAATAAGCGCGAGAATTGATATTTAGCAGCAAAATGGGCAAACCCATCAATTAACATCATTATAGATATTGTAAAAACAATATATTTAACCTGACTCCACCAAGGAATCAAACGACTATAATGCCCTCTGTTATATAGCACAAATAAAACCGCCGCCGCTTCTATCAAAAAGCTTGGCAAGCGACCACGAAAGTCTGAGTAGGAAATATTATCAACATGATAACCAAAAATATCGATAGCTATATATTCAGCGGCATATCCTGCCACTAATATACTAGATATCAGGGCAAGCATATCAAAAGCAAAAATTATAAAACCAGCTAATTTATTACGCATATAAAAATATTCCAGTCGTAATATTAAAATATTATCGGTGGACAATACTCAAATTTGTTTGCTTTTCAAGACATATATGTTATTTTGCCCCCAAAAATTATACATAAAATCAAATAGTTGCAGAATAATAATGAAGTTGAAGGATATTACTCTTTTAAAAACAAAGAAGAAGTTAGTATCTAACTTTCTGTGGCTTACAATGTTACAAGGTGCTGAATATATTTTACCTTTGATAACATTGCCTTATCTGGTTCGGGTCTTAGGGGTAGAAAATTTTGGTATCATAACATTCGCCCAGGCTTTATTTTTCTTTAGTGACTGAATTTGGCTTTAACATGTCAGCAGCGCGCGAGATATCAGTTAATCAGAAAAATCCAAAAAGAATATCTGAAATCTTTATCAGCGTATTTTTATGTAAAATAACTTTGCTAATTCTTTCTTTTACAGCCTTATACTTAATAACATCATATTTTGATAAATTATCAGAATATCAGAA
>JAOIVE010000067.1 GCA_028223895.1 Rickettsiales bacterium | reverse complement strand
CAGGTGAAAATATTTGTGATGTATATAAGTAATATATAGGGGGTTTGCAATTGACAGGCGAGGCGATCGGTCTAGTTTGATAGGCTAGAGCTTTTTGCAAAAAGTTGCTCAAACTTTGTTTTGAACTATTTTAACTTTAATAAAGGTATTAAAATGACTAAAAAAACTTTTCTTAAAAAAGGACTGCTAGCTACTGCTTCGGTTTTGGCGATGGGCGCCATGCCGATGATGGCAATTGCAGATGCTGATTTGAATGCTACCGCTACAGATTGGACTGGTGATGGTACTGATGCGGTTGAGAGTGTTGATGTTACATTAGCAGGCAACCAGACTAGTACTGCCTTGGGTCTTACTTTAAGTAGTGCTAAGAATTTTAGCACTGGTGGATTCAACCTTACAGGTGACAGTAATAACGATGATGCTACTTTTGCTATAACTACAGACTCTGGTGTTAGTTCTACAGCTTCAACTGGTACTCAATTGACAGTTACTGCTAGTTCTACTGTCACTTCTGGTGATGCTAATAATGCTATTGATATAGCTAATGCTATAGACAAGATAACGGTTGCTGGTACTATTACTGGTAAAACTACCGGGCATGGTATTGACCTAGGTGCAACAGTAACCAGTGGTATTACTGTTAGTAGCGGTGGTATTATACAATCTGCTGCCGCTGGTGATGGTATTATTACTACTGCTGCAATTACAGCTAATATCACAAATGCTGGTCAAATCAAATCTGGTGGTGCTGGTTCAGGTATTACTGTCGGTACAGGTACTCTTACGGGTACAATAACAAACTCATCTGGTGGTACAATTTCTGCGGTTGCTGGTATTGCTCTTGATGTTCAGCAAATTATCACTGGAGGTATTTCAAATACTGGTACTATTAGTGATACTAGTGGTATTGCTGTTAAGTTGGGTGCTGATGCGAGTTCTGGTACGGCCATACTTACTAACAATGCTGGTGGTACAATTAGTGTTGGAAACTCTGGTAAGGCCGTTCAAACTGTGGCAGCGGTTACAACAATATCTAACGCTGGTAATATTACAGCTACAGATACAGTTGCTCTTGAAGTTACTGTTGGTAATTTAACAACATTAACAAACACTGGTAATATCACATCGACAAGTGGTAAAGCGATTGATACTACTACTTTGACTATCGGTACTTTAACAAATACTGGTACTATCCAAGATACTACTGATGGTGAAGCGATTGATATAGGTGGTAACATTACTACTTTGAATAATAATAGTGGAGGTACTATAAAAACGGCAACTGGTATAGCTCTTTCTACTACAGCAGCAGCTGCAACAACAACTATCACCAATGCTTCTGGCGGTACTATTGAGGCTACGGGTGCTGGTACGGCGGTTAAAATTGCTACCGGTGCGTTGACAAAAGTTTTCACAAATAATGGTACAATTAAATCTGGTGGTATTGCCATTGATGCAGATCAGGATATGACAGGTGGTATTACTAACACTGGTACTATCAGTTCATCTGGCGGTGCTACCGCTGCGATTGCTGTTGCTAATACTATGGATGCTGTGATTACAAATACTGGTGGTACTATTACTGCATCTGGTACAGTTGGTGCAATTAATTTTGAAGGAACTTCAGAATCTGGTGTTATTAATACTGGTACTATTTCTAATACAGGTGGTGGTGCTGCTATTAGAGCTGTGACTGACTTGCAAACAGCTGCGGGTGTGATTACAAATACTGGTGGTACTATTACTGCATCTGGTGGTGATGCCATATTTGTTGCTGATATGGACGGTACTATTACTAACACTGGCACTATCAGTTCTACTTCTACAAGTTCTGTAAACAGTGACTCTGCTATTGAAATTACTGCTTTCACAGGTGGAAATTTGACAAACAATAACCTTATCAATAACTCCGGTACCATAACAACTTCCAGTATGGGAGCTGCTATTGATCTAAATGGTGTTGCTGGTGTTGCTAGTAATATTACTAACACTGGTACCATTAGCTCAACATACGCTTCTGGAACAGCCGCAGCTATAGACCTTACTGGTAACACTGGTGCAGTAGTTATTACTATTGCTAATAGTGGTACTATAACAGGTTCTGTTGCTCTTGGTGACGTTGGTGTTTTGACTAATACTGGTACTGTAACTGGTGCTATAACTGGTCCTGCTAGTAGCGCTGAAACAATAAATTTCCATGGTGGTACTATAACAGGTAATATTGACTTGGGTAACAATGGAGACGCTGATGACGATACTATTAATATCGGTGATTCTTCAAGTGATTCAATTTCTACAGGTGGAACTATTGAAGGTGTTGAAATCGTAAATGTTGATTTTGGTACATTTAATGTGGGTCACAATATTACAGTTGAAAGTAGTGCTCTTACTACAGAGGTGTTTATCGTTGACTCAGGTGCTACGTCTAATGTAACGGAAAGTGTTACATTAAATGCTGGAAATATTGATATTAATGGTGGTTTGAAAGTCGCCGCTGGTAAGACTCTTACTATCACTTCAGGTGGTGCTGGTGCCGTGGATTTAGGTGCTGCTGGTACATTAACACTTGTTGGTACTACTGGAGGAACTACTTCAAACCTTGGTAAAATAGTTGCTACAGAAGGTACTAACACTACGACTCTTGCTAGTGGATCATCAGTTAGTCTGGATTTCTCCGGAGCTACTGGTTATATTTCGGCTGGAACAGTTGCTGATGTTATTGACGCTGATACTCTAACTATAAGTGGTACTACTTCATGTTCTACTAATGTTTATGTAATATCTTGTTCTGTTGCTGACGTAGGTGATGATCTTGACGTTACATTGACTCGTAATACATATCAGAGCACTAATACTTCTGTTGTTGGTGATGGTGGTACTAACGTTAGCAATGTGGGTACAGTTCTTGAAGCTATTGCTAACACTGGCGATACTGGTCTTACTAGCATAGTTGCTGGACTTGATAGTCAAACAACAGCTGCTAATGTTGCTGCTGGTCTTGAGTCTCTAACTCCAGTTACTAACGGTGCTAATGTTGCTGCTGTTAACGGCGCTTCTGCTGCTGTTACTAACACAGTTAACACTCGTTTGGCTGAAGCTCGTGGTGATGCTGCTGGTGTACCAACTGGTAACGGATTCCAGGACAAAGGTCTATGGGGACAAGTATTCGGTACTACTGCTGATCAAGACATCCGTAAAGGTGTAAAAGGTTACCAAGCTGATACTTGGGGACTTGCAGTTGGTGTTGACGGAATGGTTAACAGCCGTGACCGTGTTGGTGTGAGCTTGAGCTATGCTAACTCTGAGGTTGAGTCTGATAGAACTGGTATTAACGATACTGACATTGATAGCTACCAATTATCTGTATATGGTAGCCGTGATGGTGGTAAATGGTACTTAGATGGTTTGTTCGGTGTTGCGATCAACAGCTACGAAAGCACTCGTACATTAAATGTTGGTACTAACAGAACTGCTAAAGGTGACTGGGATGGATGGCAAGTAGCTGCTAGTGTTTCTGGTGGACGTAAAGTTCCTTTAAACAATGGCCTATTATTCACTCCTAATGCGTCTTTAGACTATAGCTTCGTAACTCAGGATGATTACACTGAAACAGGAAGCTCTGGTAACCTAACTGTTGATCCAGATGATAACCACAAGTTAGAAATCGGTTTAGGTGGTAAGTTAGCTTACCCAGTTAACCAAGGTTCAACTAAGTTTGTTCCAGAAGTTCGTGCTGGACTTCTATATGACATCATTGGTGATGAAGAAGAAGCTTCTTCTAGATTCACTAGCGGTGCTGCATTCGTAACTAAAGGCGCTGATGCTGCTCAATTGACACTTCGCTTAGGTGCTGGTGTAACAATTGCTGCTCAGGATAATGTATCTTTAGTTGCTGATTATGATTTAGATGTTAAAGAAGATTATGAAGCTCATTCAGGTTCTCTGAAAGTTCGTTTCAACTTCTAATCTAAATTAGATAGTTATACTGATGGAAGGGCTCTGATTTTTCAGGGCCCTTCTTTTTTACATCTGCAATAAACCTCCACATGAGGTATAGGCACATGACTTTGCATATATGAAAAAAATTAAAATAGGTGGTAGAATAATTCTTATAAAGATAGAGTTTTTTTAGAT
>JAOIVE010000066.1 GCA_028223895.1 Rickettsiales bacterium | reverse complement strand
GATTTAAATGAAAATATTGAAAATTTTTGTGTTGAGTTATCATGGCGAGAATTTTCCCATAATTTATTGTACCATTTTCCTGATTTTCCAAGAAAAAATTTACAAAGTAAATTTGATAAATTCCCATGGAAAAACGATGATGATTTACTTACGAAATGGCAGAAAGGTCAAACCGGATATCCTATTGTTGATGCTGGAATGCGCCAATTATGGCAAACTGGCTTTATGCATAACAGAGTCCGTATGATAGTAGGGTCATTTTTAGTCAAGAACCTTCTGATTCACTGGCATGAAGGTGAAAAATGGTTCTGGGATTGCCTTGTTGATGCTGACCTTGCTAATAATAGTGCAGGGTGGCAGTGGATTGCAGGATGCGGAGCGGATGCTGCGCCATATTTCAGAGTATTTAATCCGATCACTCAAGGGCAGAGATTTGATGAGGCAGGTGAATATACAAGAAAATATGTGCCAGAGCTTAAAAATGTTCCTGATAAATATTTGTTTAATCCATCAGAAGCGCCAGAAGATATTTTGACAAAAGCTAATATTAAGTTAGGTAAGGATTATCCTTTTCCTTTAGTAGATGCAAAAAAATCAAGAGAATTGGCTTTGGCAGCCTATGAGAAAATAAAATAAATCTGTCTAAGAAAGTCTGTGGTAAATGTTAAGCGTTAGGTCATCTTTTAGTTCATTCCCACATTCTTTATAAAAATCTTTTAGCATTTTATCTAAAGCTTTCTGGGAAGAAAATTTTTTCTGTTTTGTAAATTCTTTCATTAAATTAACAAGATTTTTTTCGCCAAACATTTCTCNCTTTTTGTCTTTTGCTTCTGTAAAAGCATCGCTATATAACACCAATATATCTCCCTTTTTAAAAGGGATGCGTTTAGTTTTAAAAACAGAATTACTTTTTATGCCCAAAGGAAAACCTTCTCCTGAGATTATTTTGGGAGGAAATTTATTCTGAGATAAAATTACTGGCGAAGTGGTAGAAGCTGTGGAATAAGAAAGAGTGTCATTTTTTATATCCATTATGCCATAAAACATGGTTGCAAAATGTCCTGCTGGCATAATCAAAGAAAGTTTCTTATCCAGCCAAGTCATAATTTCCCCAGGATCAGAAGGCTTGTCAGAGCTAGTAAGAAGTATGGAATGCAGGCGCAAGGCATTTAGTGCTGAATCAATTCCATGCCCGGATACATCAATGCAATATAGTGCAAATTTTGATTCATCTATATTTTCTATACCCCAGAAATCTCCTCCCATTTCTTGCGAACTTTTAAACTCAGCTGCAAGATCAACATTATATTTATCTTTTAATTTTATTATGGTATCGAGATTTGGTAGTGACATTTCTATCAGATGCCTAGCCGAATTAATCTCATTCTTGATTCTTTCATTATAGCTTTCAAGCTTTTTTAAATATTGCAATGTTTCAAGGTGAATAAAGCTTCTGGCTGATATTTCATGAGTATCTATGGGCTTTGTTACGTAATCAGTAGCTCCTGTTTCAAAAATTTTTGTTTTATCTTTTAAATTAGTAAGACCTGTCTGAACAAGTATTATAAGATTCTTATATTTTTCATGCTTACGTGCTTTTGCAATGAATTCAAAGCCATTCATTATTGGCATATTTACATCAAGGATTACAAGGTCTGGAGATATTTCAACAGTTTTATCCCAGCCTTCCTTACCGTTCTCTGCTTCATAAATATTTTTTAGGCCGTAATTTTCAAATATTTGTCTGATTAAAAGTCTTTGAAAGCGATTATCCTCAACAATTAAGATTTTGCTTTCTTCCAAGATGGATTTGTTGCCTTTATATACTAACTTATTTTCGCTCATTCTTGGCTATAACTTTCAAATTGTGAAAATATTATTGTATAGACTGTCTTTTTAAAGACTAATACATATCACTATATTTGTAAATTATAAGTTGTAAAACATAAGCTATATGTCTAGCTTCAGTTGGTATGAGGTGGGGAGTGTATTTTTTAAAAAAATTACTATTATGCCTCTCTCATAAATCTTACGAAAATTACAAGAGAGGCATTAAGCGCTAATTAAACATCAAATCTGTCAGCGTTCATAACCTTTGCCCATGCGGCAACAAAGTCATTTACAAATTTTTCTTTGTTATCATCCTGTGCATAAACTTCAGCATAAGAACGCAGAATGGAGTTTGAACCAAATACTAAATCAACCCTGGTTGCCGTCCATTTAGTTTTTCCGGTTTTGCGATCAATAATCTCATAAAGATTTTTCCCTTTAGGTTCCCATTTGAACTTCATATCAGTTAGATTTACAAAGAAATCATTGCTCAGAGCTCCAACTTTGCTGGTAAAAACGCCATGCTTGCTTTTGCCGTGGTTTGTTCCTAAAACACGCATTCCGCCTATTAGAACCGTCATTTCAGGAGCAGTAAGTCCCATTAGCTGGGTGCGATCAAGCAGTAATTCCTCAGGCTTAACTGCATAATCTTCCTTAAGCCAGTTTCGATATCCATCGTGAATTGGCTCAAGAGGTTCAAATGACTCTATGTCAGTTTGCTCCTGACTCGCATCGCCACGTCCAGGTGAAAATGGTACAGTAACCTTAAATCCGCCAGCCTTTGCTGCTTGTTCAATGCCAACATTACCAGCCAGAACAATTATATCGGCAATGCTTGCATTAACGTCGCTTGCAATTTTTTCAAGAATTTTAAGTACTTTGGCAAGGCGTTTAGGTTCGTTGCCTTCCCAGTCTTTATGTGGAGCAAGGCGAATGCGTGCGCCATTTGCTCCTCCGCGCATGTCGGAGTTACGGAAAGTTCTGGCGCTATCCCATGCGGTTGTTACCATTTCATTTATAGAAAGGCCGCTTGCTGCAATTTTCTTCTTAGCCTTTTCTACATCAAATTTCTTATTTCCCTTAGGAACAGGATCTTGCCATAATAAATCTTCTTTAGGCACGTCAGGCCCGATATAGCGTACTTTTGGCCCCATATCACGATGAGTAAGTTTAAACCATGCGCGTGCAAAAACTTCAGAGAAATATTTAGGATCATTATAAAATTTTTCCGATATTTTTCTGTATATAGGATCCTTAATCATAGCCATATCAGCATCTGTCATAATAGGATTGTGGCGCACTTTTGGATTATGCGCATCAACAGGTTTATCCTCTTCTTTTATGTTAACAGGCTCCCATTGATTTGCCCCTGCCGGACTTTTCTTTAGTTCCCAGTCGTAATTAAATAGTAGATAGAAATATCCATTATCCCATTTAGTTGGATTAGTTGTCCATGAACCTTCAAGTCCACTTGATACTGTATTGCCTGCATTTCCTGATCCTTTAGGGTTATGCCAGCCAAATCCCTGCTGATCTATATCTGCAGCTTCCGGATCAGGGCCAATTTTTCCTGCATCGCCATTACCATGACATTTACCAACTGTATGTCCACCAGCTGCCAAAGCTACAGTTTCTTCGTCATCCATAGCCATACGAGCAAAAGTTTCGCGTACATCCTTTGCAGTTTTTAGTGGATCAGGTTTTCCGTCAACACCTTCAGGGTTTACATAAATAAGACCCATTTGAACAGCAGCAAGAGGGTTCTCCAGCTTATCGCTGCCCTTGCCATTATAGCGTTTTTTATCTAACCATTGGGTTTCTGCTCCCCAGTAAGTATCTTTTTCGGGATGCCAAATATCTTCGCGCCCAAAGCCAAAGCCATAAGTTTTAAGACCCATAGATTCATAAGCCATGTTCCCAGCAAGTATCATAAGATCAGCCCAGCTAACTTTATTGCCGTATTTTTTCTTAATTGGCCAAAGAAGGCGACGTGCTTTATCAAGATTTACATTATCTGGCCATGAATTAAGAGGAGCAAAACGCTGATTTCCTGTTCCGCCACCGCCACGTCCATCTGCTACGCGGTATGAGCCAGCTGCGTGCCATGCCATACGAATCATTAATCCTCCATAATGACCCCAGTCAGCTGGCCACCAATCTTGTGAGTCTGTCATAAGTTTTTTAAGATCTTTTTTTAGCGCTTCAACGTTAAGTTTTTTAAGTTCTTTGCGATAATTAAAATCTTTGCCCATTGGATTGGTTTTACTGTCATGCTGATGAAGTATGTCCAAATTTAGAGAATTTGGCCACCAATCCATATTTGATGACTTAGAGCTGGTATGGGCTCCGTG
>JAOIVE010000065.1 GCA_028223895.1 Rickettsiales bacterium | reverse complement strand
CCTCTCCTTCGTGGGAAAAGGAACAAGAGGCAATGTCACATAATAATCCTCTCCCTTGTGGGAGAGGAAGGAATTTAAAAGGGCACAACACAACAACCCTCTCCCTCGTGGGAGAGGTAAGATTTCTTAAGTTTTGCTCTTAGAAAAACTTTTTAGAAATCTGGTGAGGGCTAATTATCTTGCCACAATAAGAGATATAAAAGCCCTCATCCTAACCTTATCCCCCAGGGAGAAGAGACTTTGGGGGCGTCACTGCCGCACATAAGCAAACCACCCCTCTGCTGCAACATCATCCAATGACAACTGATCCTTATCAGCGTGCGGATAATCACCAAAAGCCCAGATATAATCATCTGCATTTACTGGATGCTTAATCACTACCGAATAGGCCATAGTTCTTTGATTTTCAGGGGCTGGCACTCCTTTTACAAGTCCAACCTTACCACTGGCAGATATAGCCTCTGCCATCATGGCATAATCATGCCATATGTTAAACTCGGCTAAAGTTCCACGGTTATATGTCATATTGCAACTCCCCATTTATTAGCTAAATACAGCTCAACAAGGTTTATTTCAGAAATTGAAAGTCCACGGCTATACATTATAATTTCGGCTATATCGCCATCAAAGCTAGTGGCATCGGCATGAAGCTGTCCCAAATGACATGTTGAAGATACAGAACATTTAGAATTATCGCTATCTGAGGCAAATAACTCTCCGTTAATATAAATTCTTTTGCCAATATTATTCAAAGTTGCCACCGCAATAGTTGGTACCGGGCTTGAATATGCATCAACCGTTCCATCAATAAGATTAGCGGTCTGATCTAACTTAAAGGTAGTATTGCTGGGATAACCAAAATGTAAGTTTTGATTAGTTCCAAAGGATGTATTTGCATCGCCCATTAAATAAGAATCATTTTTATCAGAACGTCTTTGGTGAGCGATAAATATCGTATATTCCGAGTTATTTAAGAATGAGCCATCATATATGAGTTTATCATTTGAACCATCAAAACGAACAGCAGATTTATTATTCATTGCGTTTGCTACAATTAATGGTTGCTGGACTCCTGTTCCATTGCTTGCATTATTTCCCTTGCCGCTTTTATCATCCCACTGGCTTATGGCAGAAGATGATTCTGTAATTGTTGATGAATCAGATGCATCTAACCAAAGTTGCAGATTTGATAATCTTTGAGGATGAAATTTGGGCTTATCGAATAATTTTAAAAGCCCTCTACTCATACCGCCCTCGCAACTAAAGTTATAACACGCTCTGCACCTTGATTTACTGGTGTCCCACTTGTTCCACTGCGAATTTTTAAATAACGGATTCCAGCAAAATCAGAAGGCAGCAAAGCTATAAATCTACTGGCATCAACTGTGTGATTTACTTCATTGCCGAACTGGTCATAAAGATCATTGAAATTTGTTCCATCTGCGCTCACTGAAAAAGTAATATCAGCAGCTGTCCATGATGCTGGCATAACATATCCGGATAATGTTGTTCCACTTAAATCTATTACATCTGATAAAGACTCAGACGAGGCAATTGTTGCGCTCAGGTCACTTGTGACAATTGCGGGATATTGTTTTGAATTTGGCATTATATTCTCCTTTTTAAATTTATTTAACTGATCACTGAACTCTGACTACTGAACTCTGACTACTGAACTCTGACTACTGAACTCTGACTACTGAACTCTGACTACTGAACTCTGACTACTGAACTCTGACTACTGAACTCTGATCACTGACATAGCCCTTTCAATAGCCTTTTTGAGGCATTTGTACTCAGAAGCGTTTCCAGAATCTTTAACAGCGATTATTTCTGCATGTTCATTGGCAGGAAATGTCACAAGGCTTATTTCAAATAGTTCTACATTTGTCAGATATCGTATATTTTCATCATCATATGAGGCATCTTTGACGCTATATCCGATACTCATTCCTCTTACTGCGCCATTTTTCATTAATTCATATGCTTCTTTTGCCTGTTGCACTTCGAGTAATAATTTTCCTTCAACATAGAGCCCGTGAACATCTTCGCGTATTATTGTAAACACCCCTATTGGTTTATCTGTTTGATGCTGCCACAATAATTTTATATCTTTTTTATTTTTTAGGGTTTCTGTAAATGCACCTTTGACCATCACATCCTGATGGTTATCAAGGACACCAAAAACTGATGCATATCCTGAAAAAACTCCATCTTTTTCTAAGGATTTTACTTCAAACGGTATTTGTGAGTTATTCATATATTTAACCTTTCTTGTAACATGTTTGTCTTACCAAAAGCGCTATAATTGGCTTGGTTTAGATTATGTATAATATTTTTTGCTTTATTTTATGACTGCACAGCAATCAGGAAGGATTTTAAAAAGAAAACCAGGCACAAAAAAGGCCGCAATAAAAACATTGCGACCTTTTTATTTTAACATGACAATATAATTACCTTATCCCTGTACGTGCCCTTGTCCTTGCTCCTGTCCTCCTTGAGCCGTTACCATCGCTGCAAAAGTTCTTTCTTCTGCTTCTTGCCCTTGTACTACTACTTCTTCTAATTGAACGTCTGCTTGCGATGCTGCACGTTGAGGTCTAACATTAGGGTCTGTAACACACATATATCCAACCGCAGCAGCTGCTTCAACCAAAAGTAAGCCTCCAGCTGTAATTATACCATGCGCAGCAGAATCTACGGGGGGACTTCCACAATAATAATGCGATGCAAGACTCACTCCCGCTCCAACATAAGCGTTGAAACCTAAAACTGTACCCAAGAGTAATGAATTTTTAATTTTTTTCTTTAAATCAGGGCTACAATGCCCTTCATCTTCAACATCTTGAGCGCCTGCAATTTCAACAACTACGTTATGAGCATCAACACCAGCACCTTGAGCAACATCTTCTTCAATATCGCTTGCTTGTTCCTCTTCTTGAATAATACCACCTTGTCTACTCATAACTTAAAATCCATAATTAATTAACCGTAATTGCAATATACACAAGTTAATTACAGTTTTGTTACAGTTGCAAAAATTTATGGATTTCTTTAAAATTTTCTAAATAAGCATTTCCCGTTTTTCTTCATCAGTTAAAAATTCTGCATCTTTAACTCGATTCCACAAAGCTTCTCTGCGCGGTGCTAATGCACTTATATTATCCTTATCAAGCCCTATTTCAAATCGCCTGTCAAAATCCGGAGTTAGCCAATTATTCAACACATTAACCAAACCTTCGGCCAGTGGCAATATTGTCTGCTCCCACAAGGATAGTCTGGCTTCGGCGAGGTTGCTGTAAGTGTTATCACCGGGGATTCCAAGCAACTGAGGCGGGACACCGAAAGCCAGAGCTATATCGCGGGCTGCACTGTTTTTGGTATTAATGAAGTCCATGTCCTTGGGGGAAAGGCTCATTTCCTTCCAGTCCAGACCGCCCTCCAACAATAATGGGCGGCCAGCGTTGGCTGCGCCCATATGTTGTTCGTCAATTTGTGATTTAATTCTGTTATATTGTTCATCGCTTAAATAATCTCCGCCGCCTTTTTCGCTTCCTTTTACAATAAGAGCTCCGGTTGGGCGCGCGCCATTTTGTAATAAAGACTGATTCCATTCTCCGGCCTGATTATGCTGGTCAATTGAGTATGCAGCTGCTTCTATTGAAGATAAGCCATACCAATCATCTAGCGGATGAAATGATTTCCAGTGTAATATATTTGATTTACCAGTAATTCTGTTTACAGGAAAATCACGCTCATCATTACCAACTTTATAGCGATATCCCTGCGGCAGGCTTCCTCTTCCGGCTATCACACTTACTCTGTCGGGGCGTAATGAGAATAATTCAGCTATTTCCCCTTCAGGATTTCTTATTGCCTGTATATATGCATTTCCACTAATTAAATATTTTGAATATATATCTTCTAAAAAATCATTTCCTGACATTGACGGATTTGGATTTCTTAATAAATTTATAATTTTATGACTTTTACTTATCTGAGTTTTACCATTTTCCGTAATTTTATATAATTTCCACGGAATATTAGCTGCGCCATTTGCGATCATAGATATACATCTATGCGTTACGACATTTCTTACATACCCTTCATCGGCGAATTTTGGATATTCACGTCCACTCCAAACTGGCTTTCCGGGAGTATAAACATAGCTTGTATATCCACCCACACTAATTGACTGGCTTTTATAATCTTTTTTCACGCCTGATCTTTTAGTTAATATTTTTGCAAATCTATCGGTTAAAGAGCGCGTTGCACTC
>JAOIVE010000064.1 GCA_028223895.1 Rickettsiales bacterium | reverse complement strand
TAATTTTCCATAGCGCGGCTCAGATTTTCAGTTCTTTGCGCGATTATAAAAATACCATAAAACACTATGAAAAAGCTTATAAGCTTTCGCCTGATAATATACAAATAGCAACAGAATATCATGAAACTGCCAGAAAAATATGCGATTGGGAAACCTGCAATAAGCTCGATAAACAAATAGACTTAATGCTTTCAAAAGAAAATTGTGACTTTCTTACTATGCCTTTAACCAGTATATTAAAAAACACAGACCCTAAAATTAATCAGGAAATTGCCCGTAAATATACCATACATAATACCAAAAATATTTTATCCATCGCCAAGCCATTTACACATAATAAACCTAAAAGCAAAAATTCTAAATTGCGCATAGGCTATATTTCATCTGATATAAAACGCCACCCTATATCATATTTATTAAGAGGGGTTTTCCAGCATCACGATAAGGAAAGTTTTGAGATATATCTTTATTGTACCGACGAAAAGGATAATAGTGGCTATAAAAAAGCCATAGAATCATGTGCTGATTGCGTAAAATATGTCGATGATATTTCAGCCTATGAGATTGCAAAGAATATATATGATGACGAAATTGATATATTAATTGATTTAAACGGTCACACCGGAAAATCATGGATTGAAAGCTTATGCCTAAAACCTGCAGCAGTTCAGGTTAGCTATCTTGGTTTCATTGGAACTATGGGGGCAGATTTCATAGATTATATAATCACCGATGAAATAGTAACTCCTCCTGATATACAAAAATTTTATAATGAAAAATTTTACTATATGCCAAATTCCTATCAGGCAAATGATGATAAACTTCAAATATCTGATAAAGAAATAACCCATAAAGATGAAAACTTGCCTGAAGATGCATTTATTTTCTGTTGTTTCAATCAGGCCATGAAAATTGATCCTTTGATGTTTGAGAGCTGGATGAGAATACTCAAAAATGTCGATAATAGTGTTTTGTGGCTATTTGGTGATAACATGCATGAAGGTGAAAATCTGGTAGAAAAAAATCTTAGCAAAGAGGCAAAAAAGCATGGAATTGATCCTAACCGCCTAATATTTGCAAAATATGCTTCTTTAAATGAGCATTTAAAACGCATATCTCTGGCAGATATCGCCCTTGATACCAGAATATATAATGGTGGTACAGTTACGAGTAATATGCTTTGGGCTGGAGTTCCTGTTTTAACCTTACAAGGCACACATTTTGCATCGCGCATGTCTTCGAGCATATTAACTGCAATTGGCCTTGAGGAACTAATTACCCATAATATAGAAGATTATGAGAAAATGGCGATAGACCTTGGCAATAACAGGAAAAAAATAAAATCGCTAAAGAGCAAAATCCAGTCTAATAGAAAATCTTCACCATTATTTGACACTAAAGGATTTACCAAAGATCTGGAAAAAGCCTATAAAGATATGGCAAAAAAATAAGCTACTAATGGCGGAAATGACGCTCTGAAGTAAATACCATAGCTATATCATTATCGTCAGCGGCTTTTATAACCTCTTCATCGCGAATGGAGCCACCTGGCTGAATTACTGCTGTTACACCAACTTCTGCAGCCTGTATAAGGCCATCAGCAAATGGGAAAAATGCATCAGATGCAAGAACAGAACCCTTAGCTCTATCTGGGTTTTCTTTGCAATCTGCAGCTTTCATTGCAGCTATGCGCGAAGAATCAACCCTGCTCATTTGTCCTGCGCCAATACCGATTGTGGCATTGTCTTTTACCAAAACAATCGCATTTGATTTAACATGCTTGCAAACCTTAAAGCTAAATAGCAGACTTTCAAGTTCTGCATCTGTTGGTTTGCGCTTAGTTACAATATTAAGATCGCTTTTTCCTACCATCTGATGATCATTTTCCTGAACCAACAAACCACCAATAACTGCTTTTGTAGTTAAATGTTTAGGAGTCTGCTCAAGATCGTCGATTGTTAAAACCCTTAGATTTTTCTTTTGAGCAAATATTTTTTTTGCCTCTTCTTCTAAAGATGGAGCAATTATCGCCTCAACAAACATTTTTGATATTTCATTGGCAAGATTAGTTGTAATTGGGCGGTTAAATGCCAATATACCACCAAATGCACTAACCGGATCTGAAGCAAGCGCTTTTGTATAAGCTTCTTCTATATTTGAGCCTTGCGCAACTCCGCAAGGATTTGCATGTTTTACTATTACTGCAGCAGGCTCCTGAAATTCTAAAACTATCTGCAAAGCAGCATCTGCATCATTTATGTTATTATAGCTTAATTCTTTGCCCTGTAACTGTTTTGCAGAACCGATACCTTTTTGACCTTCATATATATAAAAAGCTGCTTTTTGATGCGGATTTTCACCATAGCGCAGATTTTGCTTTAAAGAGGCTGAAATATTTAGAGTATCTGGCATTTCCTGTCCTACCTGCTTAGAAAACCAGCTACTTATTGCAGAGTCATAGCTTGCGGTACGGGCAAAAGCCTTTGCTGCCATTTTCTTTCTGAAATCTAAAGAAGTATCGCCGTTATTTTCTGATAATTCATCTTCTAAAACTTCATAATCAGCAGCATCAGTAATGATAGTAGTAAAATTATAATTTTTTGCCGCCGAGCGCACCATAGATGGGCCACCAATATCTATATTTTCGATAGTTTCTTCAAAATCAGCACCACGAGCAACTGTTGCTTCAAAAGGATATAGATTAACAATAACCAAATCAATTGAAGGTATATCGTGCTCTTTCATTGAGTTAACATGCCCTTCATTATCAAGACATGCAAGCAATCCGCCATGTATTTTTGGATGCAAAGTTTTTACTCTTCCATCCATCATTTCAGGAAAATTAGTATATTCAGATACATCAATAACTTCTAAACCTTCCTGCCTTAAAGCTTTTGCAGTTCCGCCGGTTGATAAAACTTCAATTTTATATTCTTTTAGAATTTCAGCTAACTTATCCAGATTAGCTTTATCTGATACTGAAATTAATGCGCGTTTTATTTTATTTGTCATAGGAAAATTTTCTATATTATTGGTAGGTTTAGTTAAAGTCATTAAGCTGCTCTTTTATTAAATTCCTGCTCAATTTCAGGGATGTAATATTCAGGAACAATCTTTAATAACTGCTCCTTTACATCATCATCCGATCCATTTTTGCATGTTGTAATGATTTTTTTTAGGTTTGTCAAAAATTCCTTACCATTAATTGGCGTTGCAATGGCATGGAATATGCCCTCATATAGGGTAGATTGTTGTTGTTCATGTGGATAGAAAAGCTCTTCATACAGCTTTTCTCCTGGCCTTACGCCGGTATATTCTATCTTTATATCTTTTTCAGGCTCTAATCCTGCAAGCTCAATTATTTGTATGGCAAGATCATTTATTGATATTGGCTCGCCCATATCAAGCACAAATAACGATGTATTTTCTCCCTCACAAGGCAATGTTGATGCCTGCAATACCAGTTCCACAGCCTCACTAATAGTCATAAAAAAGCGCGTCATTTGTGGGTGGGTTACAGTTAGAGGCCCGCCTTGCTTTAGCTGGCGCTCAAAAAGAGGTATCACAGACCCTGAAGATCCTAAAACATTACCAAACCTTACAATTGCAAAATTAGTACTTTTGGAATCTTTTCCAACTGTCTGAATATAAAATTCGGCAATACGCTTGGTAACTCCCATAAGGCTGGTAGGTTTTACCGCTTTGTCGGTAGAAATCATAGTCATTTTAGAGGTTTTATGTTTTATACAAATATCGGCAACATTTTTCGTGCCTATAATATTTGTATTAACCGCCTCAGTCAGATTTTCCTCAACCAAAGGCACATGCTTTAAGGCTGCTGCATGAAAAACTATTTCAGGCTTGTGATTTTTAAATACTCTGTCAAGCTGCGATAGATCCCTAATATCACCAATCACCGCGCTTCTGTTTATATTTGGAAATTTTTCTTCCAGCTCTTTATCAATTTGATAAAGATTATGCTCAGATAATTCAAATAAGCATATTTGTGCGGGGTTATTTTGCGCTATTTGCCTTACCAACTCACTACCAATTGTGCCGCCAGCACCTGTTACTAAAATCCTTTTTCCCTTTATCAACTCTTCTCTGCGGCCTAAATTTGGGGTTTTTGCCTTTCTTCCCAAGACATCATCAATGACAATAGGTTTGATTTCCAATTGATCAATATTGGATTTTAGCTCTGATAATCTTGGCAATTTTGCCAAAGATATTCCCAGATTATCAGCGATTTTAAGAAGGCTCTTTATAACCTTACCATCAGGACTTTCAAGAGCTACAATCATT
>JAOIVE010000063.1 GCA_028223895.1 Rickettsiales bacterium | reverse complement strand
ATATACAGAAACTTCTGGCAAGTCCTCTGGATAAAAAAATGGCTATAACAAAGAGAATAGCTGAACATTATTCATCTGGCGGCTTTAGTCAGGATCAGCAGGAGATTGTTAATGGGCTTTTTCGCAATCTTTTAGCTGATACGGAAAAAAGCCTTAGAAAAACTCTTTCTGAATCTATTAAAAATACCACTACAGTTCCTCATGATATTATAGCAAAGTTAGCAAAAGATATTCAGGAAGTATCTCTACCGATATTACAGTTTTCTGACGTATTAACAGATTCAGACTTAATAGAAATAATTCATTCGACCGAAGAGGTAAGCAAGCACGCAGTTATTTCAAACCGCAAAACTGTGAGCGAAGATGTTTCAGAAGCTTTAGTAGATACTCATAATTATGCTGTTGTTAATACATTATTGAAAAATAAGGGTGCTAAGGTATCAAATGGTAGTTATAAGCAAATTGTAAAAGAACATTCCAATAAAAGCGAAGTTGTTGCAGCCCTTATAGAAAGAGAATCAATACCAGTTGAAATAGTAGATACTATAGTAAACACTGTATCTGATTTTATTCTTGATGAGTTGCGTGATAAACATAAAGAAGCTTATGAAAGCGCCCACATAAAAGAAGCTATAGAAAAAAGCCGCGCATTATCTTCCATGCAGGTTATGGGTATGCATACCAGCCAGCAGGAATATGAGCAATTTTTGCAATTAATGGGTAAACTTAATGTTTCAAAAGAGCTGGTTCCCATATCAGCCTTATGTCTGGGATATCTACATGTATTTGAAATGTGGCTTGCCCGCTCAAGCGGAGTTCCTCTGAGCAATATCAGAACCCTCATGCAGGATAATAAGGGCTTCAAGGCACTATATACGCGCACAAATCTTCCTGAACATTTATATGAAGCTTGCGAACTGTTAATAGAGGTAGTGCGAGAATTACAAGAAGATTTGGAAGGCGAGCCTATAAGGGTTTCAAAAAAAATAGCAAATCGTATGCTTGAACAGATATTAATGAAGTTAGAGGAAAAAGGCGAAGTTCCAAATGTAGATTACATACTTTCATTAATACAGCATAACGCCACTACCGGCGAAGAAGATTAGACAATGTTAGAATCATTTACTTGTTGCAACAAACACCCCATCCCAGTTTTTATCCGGGGGATTATTCTTATATTCTTTTATTCTTTCTTTATATAAATCAAATAATATATCCAGATTAATAGCCAGATTGTCAGCGTTAGCCTTTGCAGATTTAATAAGTTTTAGAGCCTCACTCCATTTTTTATTTCTATATGCCTCCAAAGCTGATTCAAATTGAGTTTTAAGATCTTTAAATTCATTTTTTTGGGCAAAAATTTCATCTCCTAACAAACAAAAGATTCTAACAGGCTTATTTTTTCCTTTAACCCTTATCAAATCAAGCTCTATATTTGCCATTTCTTGTGACTGTATTTGAGTATTTTCACCAATTACTATATCAACCCCATAATTTTTACTTTGGCCTTCAAGACGCGATGACAAATTCACATTATCGCCCAAAACAGAATAATCAAAACGTTGGTCTGAACCAATATTTCCAACACAACATTCACCAGAATTGAGACCTATCCCTATCTTAATCTCGATAAATTTACGATTATGCTGCTTTGCGAGCTTTTCCTGCTCCTGATTAAATCCTTTTAAAGAATCTACCATTTGCAATGTAGCAAGACACGCATTCTTAGCATGATTAGAATCATCCAAAGGAGCATTCCAGAATGCCATTATGCAATCACCTATATATTTATCAATAGTGCCTTTATTTTTTTGTATTATATCAGTCATGGGAGTTAAAAACTGATTGATAAAATTAGTAAGCTCCTCAGCCTCAAATCCCTCTGATATTGTTGTAAACCCTCTGATATCACAAAATAAAATGGTCAGATCTTTTGTTTCTCCACCCAATTTCAAATGCGAAGGATCTTCAGCAAGCTTTTTTACCATATCTGGCGACATATAATGACTAAAGGCATTACTAACCTGACGTCTTTGCCTTTCAGTCTCTATAAAACGGCTTACAGATTGAGAAAGATATACAAAAGCAACTGCAATTCCTGAAGTTACAGGGTCAATCAGAAGACCATTTTCTACAAAGCTATACCATGAAAAATACAATGCTCCGGCAAATACCGAAATAGTGAACAACACACCTAAAATTATTGGCAATCTTGCTATAAAAATAATTAATATTAATCCAACAAAAAGCATCATTATAATTTCTGCACCATGCATCCAGTCAGGACGGGATAAGAACTGGCCTGAAAGTATTTGCTCAATTGCCTGAGCATGAACTTCAACCCCGCTACTGGTAGGGCTTAAAGGAGTTGCGCGAATATCTCTTAAACCAGCAGCACTTGTACCAACTAAGATAATATGACCTTCAAGAGAAGAGGCATCAAAATCTTCATCCAGCAACTTCCAAACCGGCAAATATCTTTGAGGTTTATAATCTGTATAATATACCCATAAGTTACCCGCAGCATCGGTTGGAATTTCTAACATTCCATTCTTTACTGCTACAACTCCGCCACTATTTCCATATGATTCTTCACCACTTGCTCCTACTGATTTTATTATATATGTAGAAGCCCCTTGAGCGACCCTCAATGCCTCGGAACTTAATGATGGATAAAACTGGTCATTTAGCAAAAATATGGTTGGTATTTTTCTTAAAATTCCATCTTTATCAGGATTACTGTTTAAAAATCCATTACCTGCCGCCTGCTCCTGAAGAACAGAAATTGTACTTACAGAAGTTTTAAAATTAGAAAGATGCGCCCTTGGATTATCGCCGGCAAATGAGAATCCGGCCTTCAATTGAGGTAATATATTTTTGCTATCTCCATCTGTTAAAACAAAACCTGTAACTATATTTCCTTTGGCAATTTCATTTGCGAAAAGTTGGTCATGATCGGGTAAATCACCTAAATAATCTGGAATTTGTGCATATTTTTTCCACATAGGAATAATTGATTTAGCAGATGTGCGATCATATTCGGCAAAAACAATATCAAACGCTATTGAAGCAACGTTTGCATTGTTAAGTTTTGCAACAATATCTGCTAATATATTCCTTGGCCATGGCCATTGGCCAAAACGATGCAAACTTTCATCATCAATATCAACTATAATAACTGGCTGCTTAATATACTCTCTTGGTTTATATTTTTGATAAGTATCAAATACGCTAAGCTGCATCTGCTCTATAAAAGAAGGATTTAGCACCTTAATAAATATAGCCAGCGCCAATAAAGATAAAGATATTAAGAACGATACCGAACGGATCATTATTTATTCCTTTATACTATCAAAAAATAGTTAAGAGACAGATATTTAAAAACTCCACCCAACTGTTGTTGATAGCCTGTGATTTGTGTAATCATAATTTATGACGTTTGAATCATTATTCTTATATTGATAACCAATTGAGGCTGTCACATTATAAGGCAATTTTTTTGCCAATGTTATTGTTGATGATTTTTCATGATCGTGACGGAAGATAGTATTGCTAACTAGCGGATCTGCCGCATCATAGTAGCTTTTCTTAAGGCTGAGCAAAATATTTGCGATAACATCATATGGCATTTGCCGTAAATAATTAGCATTTATTTGAGTAGAGCTAAGTCCATGATATTTGGACCTTGCATCCTCATTGCGGGTTATAACTTCTGCATTAAACATCGATTTTGGTGAAAGCAAATAGCTGCCTGTGAACTTATATTGCCATGCATTTCCAGTCCTTGCTGCATATGTTTTTATCGAAGCTGAATCATAAAACTGCCTTTGCTCGCTAGTTAGGGAAGCTCCCATAGAGAATCTTTTACTAACCTGTTTATTAGCCGATAATTCCCATGACTTTGTACGCAAATAATCACTACTATCAAGCTGTATCCAGTTTACAGCTCCTGTAAATCCAACCTTTGTTTTCTGCTTTTTAAAATTTATTACAGGACCTGTCTTTATGCCAAGTAACGATAAATCCAAATTATTCAGCCTACCCTGCTGCGTTCTGTAGAATGTTGCGCTACTATCAAGACTCAGACCAGTGTTATCATCTAAATCATCAAATTTATAAGAGTGACCAATTGTTGTTGCTATAAAAGCATGACCATCTTTTTTAGTAGTACTACCCGAACTCAACTGCAGTGGTACATCATTAACTATTATAGTTCCAGAATTTGCAGCAGAATTTGCATTTGTATCATGATTATATCCTGTGGTTATAGATCCTGTAAATTTATGCTTCTTTAAACTTCCATTTACAACGGCCAGCATTTTAATAATATTTTTACGAACAGACTTTGGCGGATCTTTAATTAAAACCTCTTCAAACAGAGTTTTTGCTTCTTTAAACCTTTCCATTTT
>JAOIVE010000062.1 GCA_028223895.1 Rickettsiales bacterium | reverse complement strand
TATTCCTGCATATCCTCTACCAACAGATTCTGACAATTGATAAATATTGACCAAAATGCTAGCCTGCTCGCTACCAAAATCAGCTATCTGGTCAGATGCGCTATAGCTTGCAGTTTCTGAGCTCAGATTACTTATAGTTCTTATAACCGTAGATTCACTCATTATATCTACCTCATAAGCCTCGCTTTTTTCACCTAATGGCACATCCACATAATCTTTCCATTGGCCATTAATTCTAGTGCAACGCAACCAGCTTATTGTAAGATTTAAGCTTCCATCACGTGTTCCGCTTATAGATACCGGCGCATAAGGCTTTAAACTTAACGCGTTATACGTAAAATCTTCGGCAATTGCATCATTTAAAGTTTTACCAACGCTAACAGCCTTATATTTACGCGATAGCCCAACCATTGCATCTGGTATGGCTTCTTTAACCATTTTATTATCAAGTAATATAAATTCTTCACTATCACTATGCCCTGATATTGCCCAAGACGTACCTAATCTGCCACGCAATAAATTTGTTAAACTATATTTTCCTGGAGATATTAAAGTTGCTGTCTGAAATTGTATTATTTCATTTCCAAGTTTTGCTGTGTTAGCTCCATTTAACAGAGCTATTTCAGTTACACTAGAAAGTGTATTGCTTCCATATAATGATATGGTTACGCTATTTGCACTATCAAAAAGGTCTACAGGCCCGTCTGCAAGGGCTGTTGTTGAATAGCCCATTGTAGCGGCGCTTTCAATACTTACCAACTGTTGGTAATTTGCACCATCATCATCAGATCTATAAACTACACTTCCTTTCCATGCTGCCTCTTGTCCTGATACTGCAATTCTTAAATATGATTTATCTTCGCTGTCGCTTGGCAGTGCCGGCAGATCCATCAATGACAAAATTGTTTGCCCTACATCCTCTACAACATTAGTTTGCGCTGTAACGTCACCTGGCTCATTATAAAAGTCATATATACTAACATCTTCTTCTATAGCCTGAATTTTAACTATTCCCGGAACACCAAAATGTGTATCAACAATGCGCATAATATGACTTACACCATTTATTGTAACATCTATGATGTCAGTTGGCTCTAAGCGCGCATATTTTATAGGCAAATCAAAACTATATGATGTCCTTCCAATCCAGGCGCTAAAAAGGCTTTTATCAGCGATTACTTTTGCCTCCTGATCGCTTAAAACTAAAGGCATTCCGATAGTTTCAACTCCTATACTATTAGTAGTTAATCTTTGTGAATGCTGATTTCCAGTTTGATAGTGAGTTATTTTATTTAGATAATTCACATCTATTTTTTGTGGCAGTTCAAGCTCTTGTATACGTGTTGTTTCAATTAAATTACCACTTTCCTGTGGTAATAAATCATCTTCTGTAATTGACGCAACATTACTTCCTCCACGGCTGACAAATTTTATTTTATTTTCTGATTCAACAGCATCAAAAAAATATGCTTTACGTAATATATCAATGGCATCACGAGCTTCTATCTGATCATTAAGCACAAACCCATCAACCAAATCTGTGATACCACTTACATCAATATCTCCTTCTGAAAGACCAGTGCGCCCACATAAATCAGCTATAATTGCAGCAAGCGATGACATGCCCATTTTTCCCTGCACCCAATGTCCGGTTTTCCACATTGCTCCATCTGACCAAATATTAGTTAAGTCAGGCCAGAATGGAAATGGCCTTGCATCCCACGTCCATAAAAACATCCGTTCAATCATGCTTGATCCCAGCCATTTTTTTTCAGTTGCTGAAATGGCTGTACGCTGGGCACGAAAATCCACCCTACCCTTTGAATGGTAAGGAAATGAACTTTCTGAGCTATTTGGATCATAAAAAACATTTGGCTGATTTGCCGCACCGTCAACACTTGGATATCCATATTCGGTAAACCATATTTTCTTCATTTGAGGAGTCCATGAAGTAGTCGACATATCAGGATTTGTATGAGTATTATTCCACCACCACGCAATATTTTTCCATGCATATTCTTCGCTCAAAGCTGTTTGAGTTGTACGACCAGCATCACTATAATACCAGTCATATCCTTCTCCGCTCGTCCAGCCATCTATTATATCTTGCTCACTATATCCACTTTGCGGAGCATCAGTCAGAGGGAAATAGGCGTCAATTCCAACCATATCAATATTTGAAGATGCCCATAATGGGTCAAGATTATACCATCCATTTGCATCATGATGATATTCACTCCAGTCAGCTGCATATGTAACTTTAACCGAACCTACCGTTGATTTAACAGTTGCGGCTAAACTCACTAATTCATCAACTGCTGGAAAACTATCGTCGCTAACATCCTGAACACTTGTTAAACCTATTAACTCCGAACCTATAACAAAAGCATCAACATCATCTTTAACTAAGTTAGCATAATGGTTTATGAATGCATTATAACCATTTGTTTTATTGAAGAAGTTAGCAACATCAGAAACACTTCCCGTCACTCTGCCGCGCCATGGTTTATTTTCTGTATCCATAAAGAACATCGGATAAAACATTACATTTATCCCGCGCGATTTTATTTCCTGAATATATCTTAAAAGGCTTGCGTCACTGGGAGTTCCTCCATATACGGGACTTCCATCACCATCAAGAGTTATTTGCCTGGCGGTCGAACGGCTAAAGCTAGCAACTGACCACTCATCAGGAGAAGTAGTTGCGCCAGTTTGATATTCCACTCCGGGCTTTATAATACAATTGCCTGCATCTAAATCATCACCGAACCATGTTACTACTATTGAAACCCACTCAAGATTAGGGAAAGTTGCCTCTAATTTATCGAGTGCTACCAGACCATCTGCTTTTCCTGCATTATTATTTTCATTTATTCTTGTTCTATTGCCTACTTGAATAAAATTTCCGCTTACTAGCTCGCCAGGTATTTTATATTGAACAAGGTCATCATAAACAAATTCCCCTGCTCCTGGTATAAGGGTAATTGATTTTACCAACTCCTCTACTGGAGTATCACTATCTTGAGCTTTAAGAAATTTTTTCTGAACTTCAAAACTAAAGTTTGGAATACGGTTTCCATATTCTCCCAGTGGAAAATCTTCAATTACTACATAGGCCAGCCCCCTATATGCAGGCGTATTACCTGAACCTTCAAAACTTTCTATCAGCGGATCTACATTCTGAGTTTCTGTACCCTTATATAAACGATAAGTTCCCTGATTTGGATTTATTAGCTTTGAATCTGCCCAGACTCTTATTACATCATCAATTTTGCCTTCACATATGGCAATCGCAAGAGTGATTGAATAATTATACTGAGATTGAGACTGGGTTACTTTTGGGCTTCCCCCTTTTCCTCCTCCTATTGTACTTGTGGAGGTAATTTCAGTTTCATTTATTGGTCTTGCCCAGATAATATTTCCTGCAATTCTGGCTGTTCCATATAATATTGCAATTGGCTCACCATATGCTGAACTTTGCACCGCAAGATCACGTAAGCGAGGCCCTTTACGTCCGGCTATTTTTGTTTTATGTCCGCCCAAAATGGCCCGATCTATCTGGCTTCCTATAATTTTTCCTACAGCCTCACCTACTGAAGCGGATATTGCTGCGGTGGCTACACTTGCGCCAGCAGCGCTTGCTGCGCCACCAGCTGCTGCAGAAGCTGCTGTTGCCAAGACTATACTTGCCATGTTTTACCTCTTTATTTAAATTGTCTTTGTTTAATTTTGTGATATTATTTATTTCTATGAAAAAGATACTTGTTTGCTTATCAGCGTTTTTAATTAGCTCATGCTCTGTGTTTCAGGCAGGTTCAATTAATGGTGTTACTGAAGATCAGATTAAATCCTGTCAGGATAAAAACTGCATATTAGGTTTACAGCCTGAAATTCTACAATCAACTGATGGAATAGTAACTTATCGGGTAAAGCGCCCTGCCCACCCGCTTAACTTAGCTCGCGCAATGGCACATGCTGCAGCTGACGTTTTAACAATAGGAGTTTGGGAATATGTTGGCACTCCTATGGAAGGCTACATATCCAGCAAAAGAGATATAATTTTTCGCGTGACTTATGAAAATGAAAAAATAGACAATATTCAAATACAAAAGCCTATTGAACCCCAACCTGAAAACACAGATTCACAACCGAATCCAGAAGTTCAGCCTTAGCCTTTCAAATATTCATTTGGATTAGTTAGTATTTCAAGGAATTGAATTTCTTTATTTTCATCGTAATTTACTCTGAAGTAAGTATATATCTGATCACTTATAAAAGAGCTTGCGTGACTGGAAAACACGTTCCACAATCCTAAAGTACCTGCATCAAGAGTATCATTTATAAGATTATCCGAATTTCTTAAAGACTTACGGGGAATTCTATAAACCTCTATAGTTTTTCCATTTTCAAGGCGTTTATAATTCATTGTTTCTGCACCAAGCTCTAAAAAACAACCCTTATATTTACATGCT
>JAOIVE010000061.1 GCA_028223895.1 Rickettsiales bacterium | reverse complement strand
TATAAAATATGTAAAATAATATACACAAAACTATGATACTCTTACATATGGGAGGTTATATAGTGTATGAAGATTTTATGTGTTATTTTGAAAATTGTAATGATTACAACTCTTATGGGGATGACTTCTTCTTGTGGATTTACAAATAGGCCATTTGCAGAAGCTTCTGATGATTCTCGATTTTTAAGACAGCTTTTACCTCGCGCTATGCGTAAGGAAATTTATGGTCACACGCCAACAGAAAGACATAGCCATGTTCCTGATGACAGATTACAGGAGAGAACTATGGAAGTGGGCCCGGAAAATATGTCCGGCGAAAGAATGATAACTGCTTATGATGGCAATGAGGATAGCTACGGTAAAGGTTTTCAGGATGGGTGTGATACTTTTACAGGAATTGTTGGTGCTGGCCTTGAAAGGACAATAAGCCCTAAATACAGGCCGGAGCAAATGGTTGAAGATCCATGGTATTTACGTGGTTTTCAGGATGGATCATCATTTTGCACCTTTAGGATGGACTGGGAGATGCATTAATTAGATATGGATAAAATAAAGTTATTAATAATATTATTATTTTTATCATCCTGTACTGAAATGCACTCTGATTTTGGCTGGGCAAGGCCTGCGAGTTTGTCAATGGAACCGCCTGACGGCCCTCCTGAATATCAGCAAGGGTTCAGAGATGGTTGTGAAAGTGGATATTCTGGATACTCAAATAATTTTAATAAATATTTTTATACATGGAAACAAGACCCGATATTAGCGCAAGACCCTGTATATTACCAAATATGGAAAGATGCTTATGCATATTGCGCTAACTATGGAATGATGGTGGATCTACACGGAATGAGGAACTGGGAATAATATGCGTATATTTTGTTGTATATTATTAATATTTATAACAATTGGCTGTAGCTACAAGCCAAGGGTGGGGCCTCCATGGATGCAAAAACTGTTAACTCAAGGCCCTGATGGCCCGCTTTTATTCCAGAAGGGTTGGAAAGATGGCTGTGAAACAGGTATTTCTGTAACGTCAAATGCAATGCAGAGACATTTTTATAAATTTACCCAGGATAGTAAGCTGGCAAGGGATCATGTTTATTATACGGGCTGGAAGAGCGCTTATACATTCTGTCAGCGTTATGTTTTCCAGTATTTAAGAAGGGATTTTATGTAATGAAAAGACCTTTTATATACATAATTATTATGGCATTACTTTTTGCAACTGGTTGCAATAGGGGCAAAATATTTAGTGAAAAAAGTATATTTGCTCCAAAAGCGCCAACTATGGGCAACAGGCCTGATGACGCGCCTGAAGTCTATAAAAAAGGTTGGGATGATGGCTGTGAAACTGGTCTTTCAACGATGGTTATGTCATATGCAAAAGCTTTCTATCAATATAAAAAAGATCCGGAATTAGATAATGATCCAATGTACTATAAAGCCTGGAAGGATGCCTATACTTATTGCAGGCACTTCTCATTCCGCCATAACTGGGATACGCTGGATAGTACGCAAGGGGATTTTGGTAATTTATGTATAATTTGTCCACAACAATAAATGTAGGAAAATAAAATGAAAAATATACATTTATTAATTACATTACTGGCACTACAGGGTTGCTACTCTGCGCCTGATACGATTAAACCATCTTCATGGATATTTGACATGGTTCCAAAAGACGCGCCTGATAACTTTAAAAAAGGGTTTGTCGATGGCTGTAAAAGTGGATTAGCAAACATGACAAACTCTACATATCATGCTTTTTATGAATTTACTCAAGACCCGATTCTTAGAAAAGATCCGGTATATTATAGAACCTGGAAGGATACGTTTACTTTCTGCCGTCACTATGCTTATGGAACAATACGTGAAGCTGACATGCGCCAGCGTAACGCAAATAGCCGCCCCAAGCATTTAGATTATATAGCAGGTGGAGAAAATATGTTTGAAACAGGTGTGCTAAACTTTTGGGGATTAGGCAAAGGACATGGGTCTTTCTTCAAGCACTTTGGTTATGTTGGAACCGATCCTACCTTAAAAAGTATAGACCTTGATTTTAGTGGCGATAATTACTTTAATAAAGGTGGAGAATCCCATCCTCATATGAACTGGAACTATAAGTAAATAGAATCTGGTATTTTCAGGCAATGTAATATATTCTGCGCCATAATTGCCTAAATAGTTGGAAGTATTTACTTAAATGATAATCGAACCAGAACTACATTTCTTTAAAGCTCCAAGCCCACATCTGCTAAAGGGATATCACGATATAGCCTATTATCAGTGGGGAGATGAAAATAATAAAGACGTTGTTTTATGCGTGCATGGGCTTTCTCGTAACGCACGCGATTTTGATTATTTAGCCTCTCATCTTGCAAAAGATTTTCGCGTAATATGCATTGATATTGTTGGTAGAGGCAAAAGTCAGTGGCTGGAGTTTTCTGAGATTTATAATTACACAACATATACAAATGACATTATCGAACTTCTGAAACATCTTGCTATAAAAAATGTTAATTGGGTTGGAACCTCGATGGGTGGCATAATAGGAATGCTTGTAACAGCTCAATATCCGCAATATATAAAGCGCCTGATTCTTAATGATATTGGTCCTCTGATTCCTGGAAAATCATTACAGAGAATTATAAAATATGTTGGTACAAATACTTCTTTTGCAACCCTTGAGCAGGCAAAATCAGCTCTTAAAACCAAAATGACAACTTTTGGCATTAATGATGATATGCATTGGGATCACATATTTAAACATAGTCTTATGCAAAAAGATGGCAAATATCATTATAGCTATGACCCAAAAATCGTCGATCAGAACATGATTGGAGTCAAAATTGATGATATCGATATGTGGCCAATCTGGAAAAATATTACATGCCCAACTATGATAATAAGAGGCGATAAATCCGACGTTCTTCTGGCTGGCACTTATAGTAAAATGCAAAAATCATCTTTTGTAGAGCAGGCACATGAATTTGAAAATATTGGTCATGCTCCACATTTAATGGAATCTAATCAAATTAATATAATAGCAAGCTGGCTTACCAAATAATATTGTAGAGCATAGTCTCTTATGCAACTAATGATTTATCAAATATGTTAACTTTTCGTCTTATATGAAATAAAATCTTGATTTATTAGCACCCTGATATAACTTATCTTCTTGGTTTACAAAAGTTTGATTGTTTCAATCTTAAGTTAACTTATTGTTAATAAAAACTATATATACTCGGATAACTATTTGTTAGAAAACTTATCAAGAGGGTGCCTGCGATGAAGTCCTTTATTGCCAAATTTGATAATTTTAGATTATCTCATAAACTTCCTGTAATCATTATTCTATCAGCTCTTATAACAGGCTGCATAGTAGGCTTTGTAAGCTATAAAAATGCTTATGATGAAATTCATAGAGAAGCGGAAGTAAAGTTATCATCTTTGTTGTCAGCTAAAAAACATGAATTTGAGCGCTATCTTAGAAGCATAGAAAGCGACCTTAATTTTAATTCAAAGAATCCTTTTGTACACCAGGCACAAAGAGCTTTCAAAAAATCATGGGATGAGCTAGGCGATAAAAATATCAATCAAACAGAATATCTACAAAAATGGTATATAGATGACAATCCAAATCCAACAGGCAGCAAAGAAGTTCTTGATTATGCACAGGATGGCTCTGAATATAGCAAAAACCACAGAATATATCACGATTGGCTTCGCACCTTCTTAAGAGACAGAGGGTATTATGATATATTTCTTTTCGATACACAGGGAAACCTTGTTTACACAGTGTTTAAAGAACTGGATTACGCCACTAATGTGAATAACGGAAAATGGGCAAATACTGACTTGGGAAATGCTTTCCGTGAAGCAATAAAGTCAGCAGATGGAACGCAAGCGTTTTTTGACTTCAAGCCATATGCGCCAAGTAATGATGCTCCTGCAAGTTTCATGTCAACTCCTCTTACAGACAGTAATGGTAAAAACTTTGGGACTCTTGTCTATCAAATGCCTATTGATGCAATTAACGAGATTATGAAAGTGTCTGATGGCCTTGGTCAAACAGGAGAAATCTCTCTTATTGGAGCAGATTTCCTAATGCGCAATGATTCTCGTTTATCAAAAGAGTCTACTATTTTAAAACGCAAAGTTGAAACACAAGCAGTAAAGGATGCTTTGGCTGGAAAAAAAGGCACTTCTGAGGAAAAAAATTATAATGGCAACGATGTTTTGGCAGCTTACGAGCCATTTGAATTTAAGGGTGCAAAATATGCCTTGGTAGCAACAATTGACTCAGACGAAGTTTTTGCTCCTCTTGTACAAATGCGAAATAGCATATTAGTGCAAGTGCTGATCGTTATTGGTATAATTGCAGGAATTGGTCTTTTAATTGCAAGACACATAGCTGGACGCATAGCTGCTCTTGCTGATTCTGTTCAATCTATAGCAAAAGGGGATAATACAGAAATTCCATCAATTAATAACGACGATGAAATTGGAAATATTG
>JAOIVE010000060.1 GCA_028223895.1 Rickettsiales bacterium | reverse complement strand
AATCGGTGGGGGCGTTATTGGTCTGGAGCTAGGCTCGGTATGGCGTCGTTTAGGGGCTGAAGTTACAGTTATAGAATATCTTGATAAAATTCTGCCACCTATGGATAATGAAGTAAGCACTCAGTTTAAAAAGATTCTTGAAAAACAAGGTGTTAAGTTTAAGTTAGGCAGCAAGGTTACTGGCGCAAAATCTGGCAAGGATGTTGAGCTTACTATTGAGCCGGCAAAAGGCGGCGATGCTGAGAAATTAAAGGCAGATAAGGTATTGGTTGCTATTGGTCGCAAGCCATATACTGAAGGTTTAGGCTTAGATAAAGTTGGTGTTGAGCTTGATGATAGAGGCCGCATAAAAACTGATTCTCACTTTAAGACTAATGTCGATGGAATTTATGCTATTGGTGACGTAATTGCGGGGCCTATGCTTGCTCATAAAGCAGAAGAAGATGGAATTGCTGCAGTTGAGATAATGGCAGGTCAAGCAGGTCATGTTGACTATGATTTATTGCCATCTGTTGTCTATACTCATCCTGAGGTTGCTATGATTGGCAAGACTGAGGAGCAGTTAAAAGAGGCTGGCGTTGCATTTAACAAAGGTAAATTCCCATTCATGGCTAATAGCCGTGCGCGCGCTATGGGCGATAGTGATGGTTTCGTTAAGATTTTAGCTGACAAAAAGACAGATGAGATTTTGGGTGTTCATATTGTTGGGCCGCAAGCTGGTACAATAATAGGTGAGGCTGCGGTTGCTATGGCATATAAGGCATCTTCAGAGGATATTGCGCGCATTTGTCATTCTCATCCGGATTTAAATGAGGCTGTAAAAGAGGCAAGACCACGTCCATGTTCAGAATCAACTAATATTGCACCTGATAAATCAATGGGAAGGTATTGAAGATAATCTCTTGATGGGAGTGGATATATATAACAAGATGAATCACTACTATAATATTCTCTAGCATCATTACCTTTTCTAACAGTATAAGCAATAGATTGAATATCTACTTCGAATAAATTAGCACCTTTTAAATTAGCACCCATAAAATCAGCGCCTTCTAAATTACTACCTTCTAAATTAACGCCTTCTAAATTGGTACCTCTTAATTTAGCACCTTTTAAATTAACATCCTCCAGATTAAGATATGATAAATCTAAACCTGATAAGTCTAAATCTGATAAATCAGCTTTTTCAGCCCCTGTAACTTCATTTCCAACACCATTTCCTCGTATTATTTTATTATATAAATATTTTTGATGCTTATATAATATTTCTCTTAGATTTAACTCTTCAGGTGAATTTATTTTTCTTACACTTTCAGGCAATTTGCTAACAACATCCTCACACATTGCAAGCATCGAAAATCTTAAATTTATTGTAGTAATATCAGTTTCTGAAATATCTACATTAGAGCCGCCTACTGGATCAACCAACCAGTCAAAATCAAGATTATCTCCTGCATACCCTTCTTCTACGCGACTACTACTCATTAAATTATCTCCATAAAATATTTTTTACAGTATGGTTTATACCCCAAAAATATTACAATTATATTACATGTTGTATTTTGAAAATTTGGTAATTAAAGAATTATAAATATCATTCATAACATTATTCATTTTAAAAGCACAAAAAAGGAGAGCCAAAGCCCTCCTTTTCTTTGTTTTAGTGAGTTTAATATAAAATATTAATATACACTTATATCTACACGGCGGTTCTTAGAGTGACTTACGCCATCTTTCGTAGATATAGCCTGCCACCACTCGCCCGATGCATTAGTAGCAATAGAAGCGTCTTTAACGCCATATCTCATTAATTGCTTTTCAACAGCATCAATACGCTTTTCGGCAAGCTTTTCATTTAAATCTTTAGAACCAACCGCATCTGTGTGGCCAGAAAGTGAAACGATTTTCTTTTTAGATAAAGGCAACCACTTAATGCTAGCTTCCTTCTCTTTTTTCATTTCTTTAGCAACTTTCATCAATGTTGATTTTGCAGCAGGGCTCAATGAAGAACTTCCTGAATCAAAATAAACCGTATATTGCTTACCACCCATATGGCCACAACCTGTAACCAATAAGCCTGTTACTAAAACTGTACTTGCTAATTTTAAAACTTTCATAATAAATCCCCTTAAGGTTTGTTATAATTACATGTAACGCTACCGCTAAATGCGATAACTCCCCACTATGTTACAGCAACTAGTGTGCCAAACACCTAAAGTTTAATAAATATCGAATAAATAGACATATATAGCTATATAAAAACACTAAAGGTTGAAATATTTGTTTCAAAACATAACAATCAAATGTTACATAATGAAACAAATATAGTCCAACTTCTAAAGTTTAAGCCTTTTTAGCCGCACGCATTTGCTTTTTACGCTCATTTGGATCAAGATGTGATTTTCTAAGTCTCAAGAAATGAGGAGTAACTTCAACAAGTTCGTCTTCTTGTATATATGACATCATCTCTTCCAATGTCATTTTCTTAGGCGGAACAAGCTTTATATTCTCATCACTACCAGAAGCTCTTACATTAGTAAGCTGCTTACCTTTTAGAACGTTAATTTCAAGATCATTATCTTTACTATGCTCACCAACAATCATACCAACATATACTTTATCTTGCGGAGATATGAACATAATACCACGATCCTGCAAATTAAATATTGCATATCCAACTGCTTCTCCCTGTTCAGTTGATATCAAAGCGCCATTTCTACGGCCTTCAATATTTCCCTTATATGGGGCATAACTATGGAAAAGACGATTCATTATACCAGTTCCACGAGTATCAGTAAGAAACTCACTCTGATAGCCAATAAGCCCACGCGATGGAGCATGAAATACTATACGCACCTTACCAACTCCCGAAGGGCGCATATCTTTCATTTCAGCTTTGCGTAAATTTAATTTTTCTACTACACAACCGCTATATTCATCATCAACATCAACAACAACTTCTTCTATTGGCTCTAAACGATTGCCGCTTTCATCCTCTTTAAAAAGAACTCTTGGCCTTGAAACTGACATCTCAAAGCCTTCACGACGCATTGTCTCTATCAGCACGCCCAACTGAAGCTCTCCACGACCACCAACTTCAAAAGCATCATTTCCCTCTGTAGCTTTAACTGTAATAGCAACGTTACTTTCCACTTCTGACAATAATCTGTCGCGAATCATGCGCGATGTAACCTTGCTTCCATCTAATCCGGCATAAGGAGAATCATTAACACTTAATGTGATAGCCATTGTTGGCGGATCAATTGGTGTTGATGGCAAAGATTCTTTAACTTCCGTATCGCAAATTGTATCTGCAACAGATGTAGTAGCCATTCCTGCGATCGCAACTATATCGCCCGCCTGCACTTCTTCGGCAGGAACTCTGTTTATTCCCTCAAATGTCTGAAGCTTTGTTAGGCGACCATTTTCAACAGTTTTTCCATCAAGATTTATTGATTTTACGCCCATATTAACTTTTGCAACGCCTGAATAAACCTTACCGGTAAGAATTCTTCCCAAATAAGAGTCAGATCCCAGCAAAGTTACCAACATAGAAAAAGGTGCATCATGATCAACATCAGGCTTAGGAACATGCGATATAATCATGTTAAATAAAGGATCAAGATTTTCACGCGGATCGCTAAGCTCACTTGCACACCAGCCATCACGACCAGATGCATATAATATTGGAAACTCGAGCTGATCTTCATTAGCATCAAGGGCAACAAATAAGTCAAAAACTTCATCTATAACTTCATCAGGGCGACCATCAGGGCGATCAACTTTATTAATAACAACTATCGGACGCAAACCTTGCGCTAAAGCTTTTGATAATACAAACTTCGTTTGAGGCATTGGCCCTTCTGCAGCATCCACCAATAATATAACGCCATCAGCCATAGACAATACACGCTCAACTTCTCCACCAAAATCAGCGTGACCTGGAGTATCAATAACATTGATTTTTATATTATCTCGCATTATTGAGGTACATTTTGCCAAAATAGTGATACCGCGCTCTTTTTCAAGATCGTTACTATCCATAACGCGCTCTTCTACATTCTGATTTGCCCTAAAAGCACCAGACTGGCTAAGCATTTTATCTATTATTGTTGTCTTACCATGGTCTACGTGAGCAATTATTGCCACGTTACGAATTTCATATTTCATAAGTTTCAGCTCTATCATTACAAGAACTGGGGTTAATACATTATTTTAACGTAAATTGCACGCGAAAAGTCGTAATATGGAAATAAAGCCCGTATATTGAAGTAAAAATAATATTTTAACTGGATAAAGCCTCTGAAGAAGCCATATCTTTTTGCATATCTTTTATCGCCTCTTTTATATCATAAAGACCGCTGGCAGTCCTGTTATTATTTATAGATATGTTATAAGATATTTCTTTTTCCAAAATATTTAAAGCTTCATACCCATACTCAGATATGTAAAGTCTTGCAATTCCATAAACATCTATATCATCCATAATAACCTCTCTTAAAGGTTGCTTTTAAGTAAAAAAATAAC
>JAOIVE010000006.1 GCA_028223895.1 Rickettsiales bacterium | reverse complement strand
CTCATTGGATGATTTTTCCCATAGAGAGTCAAGTATCATAAATATAAATCGTGATATTGTGGTTAATTCTAATTTAAGCCGTGAAACTGGTGAAGTTTTTACATTAGATATTGCAGCAACTAACGGGACTGTAACTCTTAACGAAGATGGCAGTTATAATTATACTCCAGATCTGGGCTATGTAGGAGCTGATAGTTTTTCATATTTTGTAACAAATTCTAAAGGATTTATAACCAACCAAACCGTTAATATAACAGTTGCTGCAACGGGGCTTGAAAAGCAAAATATTACAGGCACTGAAGGCAATGATATTATTTATGGTAAATATAGTGCTGATATCCTAGAGGGTGGCGATGGCGATGACGTTATAATTGCCGATGATGCACGTGATTTTGAAAATGTTGTTTATGATTACACAACAGATGCAAGGCAAATGGCTGGCGGAGACTTATATAGTGGTGGCTCCTCAATAGCTTCTTTAGGTGGTGGAAGGTCAGTACTGGTTTGGGCTGGAATTTTTGATGGTCAAACATCTAACTATTCATACGGGCAGATTTTTGATGAAAATAGTAACCCTGTAGCTGATAAATTTAAAATAAGTTCAAAAGAAGAAACTCAATCTTATAATGTAGCAGTTTTGGATGACGGTAGTTTTGTTGTTACCTGGAGATTTTATAAAGACGGTGTATCTGATATATATGCAAGACATTTTGATAATAATGGTGTTGCAATAGGAGAAGAATTTAAAGTAAACAGCGTTTCTGCTGTTGGAAGGAGCGTACCTTCAATTTCTTCACTAAATGATGGCGGATATGTTATTACTTGGGCATCAGCTAGTGACGCTAATTCAGCAAATAATAGTACTCTTTTAGCAAAAATATTTGATTTAAATGATGAAGTTGAAAAAACAGAGTTTATTATTGACGACGATCTAAATATTTTTTTACCTAACGAAGTTGCTGGCCTAAAAAATGGTGGGTTTGTTGTCACATGGACAGCTTTTGGTAAAGATGGGTCAGAAAATGGAATCTATGCGCAGCAATATAAAGCTGATGGAGAAAAGGAAGGTGATGAATTTTTAGTAAATACTTATACTAACAATGATCAATCTAAATCTACTATAACTGCGCTAGATGATGGTGGTTATGTAATAATATGGAATTCTAACGGACAGCATTCTAACTATATGAATATAGGACAAAAATATGATGCAAGCGGTAATACTGTTGGCGATGAGTTCTTCATCTATTATGATCCTGTTATAGATCAGGGTTTTAACACGCCTTATGTGCAGGATGATCCGCATGTTGCGAGCATTCCAGGAGGTGGTTTTGTAATTATAAGATCACAACATATGAATGGATCATCTGGGTATGTTCTGGAAAATGATTTGGGAATTTTTATTACAGTATATGATGGTGATTCTAATATTATAGATGAAGTAAGGGTTGCGGGTGAAGATATTATTCCTCCTGCAGAATCTGCAGCTGTAAATAATGTTGTTACAGAAGGCTTTAGGCATCCTTCTGTAACCGTATTGGATGACGGAAGTATTGCAGTTTCGTGGGAATCACTTCTTTGGTATCAAAGAGCATCAGACCTAGAGCATCAATCAGAAGTTTACACCTACCACAAAGTAATTCCTCTGCTAACCCAAAACGACACCCTATCGGGCGGTTTAGGCGATGACATTTTAGACGGTGGAGTTGGCGATGATGTTTATATTGGTGGTGGTGATTCGGATAAATTTGTCATATCAAAAGATGCGGGATCAACTGATATTATAAAAGATTTTGCAGTTCTGGAGTCTGGGGAAGTCATTGATTTAACTTCATTTAATGATGATTTTGCCAATTTTGCGGCCTTAAGAGCGGCGATGGTTGAGGTAGGTTCTAATGTTGAAATCGATCTTACAAATGGCCAAAAACTGATCCTTGAAAATGTGAGTAAAGATCAGCTAAACAAGGAGCATTTTGTTGGTAATGTGAGCATAAATAGTGCGCCGGCGACAGGCTCTGCAGCAGCATCTGCAGGCGAAAATGGCGGTATGATAACTGGCTCATTTGCAGGGTCAGATGTTGATGGCGATGCGCTAACATATGTTATTGTGACAGATCCGGCGGCAGGGTCGGTTGTCAATAATGGTGACGGCACATTCAGCTTTGATCCGGGTTCCGATTTTGAAGATTTGGGTGCAGGCGAAACGCGCGATGTAACCTTCAGCTATAAGGCCAATGATGGCACAGCTGATAGCTCTGTTGAGACGGTTACAATCACGGTGACGGGCACTAACGATGCTCCAACTTCAATCGCGTTGGATAATTTATCAGTTGATGAAAATGCTTCTGGCGCTGTAATTGGTAATCTGACTGCTGTGGATGTGGATGCCGGAGACAGCCATATATTCAGCGTTGATGATACACGTTTTGAGGTTGTAAATGGTCAGTTGAAGTTAAAAGATGGCGTTAGTTTAGATTATGAAACTGAGCCAGAAATTGCGATAAATGTGACGGCAACAGATTCTGCCGGTGCTGCAAAAACACAAAATTTTGTGATTAATGTTGGCGATGTTAATGAATCTCCCAAAATAAATGCCGCAATCGGTGATCTGGATATTTTGGCAAGCAATGAATTTATCTATGAAGTTGCAGCAGATGCCTTTTCTGATATTGATGGCGATAGCTTAACTTACACGGCGACATTGGCAGATGGATCGGCACTTCCTGACTGGATGAGCTTTAATGGCAGCCAGTTTGCAGGCACTCCGATGTCTGATCATGTTGGCTCATATGAGGTGAAAATTACAGCCTCTGACGGCAGTTTGACTGCATCGCAAAACTTCACATTTGGTGTTAACAGCAATGTCATAAACGGTACAGATGGCGATGATACACTAAATGGAACTGCCTATAATGATGAGATTCATGGCGGTTCTGGTAATAATAATTTGTCAGGTGGCCAGGGTGATGACAAGATTTATGGTGAAGGCACTAACAACTATATAAATGGCGGTGCTGGTGCTGATTATATTGAAGGAGTTAACGGCTGGAGTGGCGCATTTTATTATGATTCTGATGAGGGTGTGAATCTTGATTTATCAACCGGAACATTTACTGGCGGGCATGCGACAGGCGATGTTTTGGTGAATATTGACTCGCTTATTGGCTCTAATCACGCCGACAATATCATCGGTAATGACAATGGAAATTATCTGCAAGGAAATGCTGGCGATGATGTTATAAAAGGCGAAGGCGGCAATGATTATATGGTTGGAGATGCCGGAAATGACCAGCTATTTGGCGGATCTGGCGATGACTTCCTAATCGGAAATGCTGGCGATGATGTGCTTGATGGCGGTGATGGTGATGATAATTTGCAAGGCGATTCTGGCAATAATAGCTTAACTGGCGGCGATGGAAGTGATAATTTTATCATCCATAGTCACGCAGGAACAACCACAATAATCACTGATTTTAACCTCAATAGCGATAAAATTAACCTTAAAAACCTGTCTAACAGAGTCAGCTTTGCAGGTCTTTCTATTGTTGCAAGCGGCTATGATACAATAATCGGGCTGGAAAATAATCAGTCGATAATATTGAAAAATATTGATTCTACAGATATCAGTTTTGATAATTTTATCGGCCTTGAAAATAAAGGGCCATTGGGTAAAAATCTGGTTGCAGGCACAGATGGCGATGACACCTTAAATGGTACTGACGAGGCAGACGAAATTTACGGCTATGGCGGCACAAACCATATTAACGCCGGCGCTGGAGATGATAGTATTTTTGTTAGCGCTGGTAATAATTATATAAATGGCGGCGCTGGCGCTGATTATATTGAATATAACGGCAATGGCTGGGCGGGAGTTTTTTATTATGATTCTGATGAGGGTGTGAATCTTGATTTATCAACCGGAACATTTACTGGCGGGCATGCGACAGGCGATGTTTTGGTGAATATTGACTCGCTTATTGGCTCTAATCACGCCGACAATATCATCGGTAATGACAATGGAAATTATCTGCAAGGAAATGCTGGCGATGATGTTATAAATGGCAATGGCGGCAATGATTATATGGTTGGCGATGCGGGCAATGACCAGCTATTTGGTGGATCTGGCAATGATGCACTGGTTGGCGGCGCGGGCGCTGATGTAATCACCACCGGCATTGGCGAGGACTCGATAGATTACAGCGCATTTAGCGATTCTACCGCAGCGCAGCATGATATTATCACCGACTTTGAGCAGGGTCATGACATACTAAACTTGCGCAATTTGGGGATCACTTTTGATGATCTGGCAATCACCAATGACGGGATAAATACGCGCATTGCGGCCAATGACCACGATTTTGAGGTTGAGCTCCTGGGCGTCCACAACCTTGACGAAAACGACTTTTCCTGGGGGTAGGGTTTATATATTGATAACTATATTGCCTATTATTTAAATTAAGCTATTTTTGGTTAAAAGAATTTTTTAAAATTCATCCGGGGGAATATGGCATTTAAATATAGGTCGCTCAAAAGCTGGAAATATCAGATTACTGAAGAATATAATTATCAAACAAATATTAGTGTAACAAATGATATTGTTACTGAATTTGTGCATCTGGCAAGTGATGGAAAATTGTTGTTAAAACAATATTATGCCTGGGATGGCGCAAGTGGTGGAATAGATACAAACAATATATTAAGAGCATCGCTGGTTCATGATGGGCTTTGCCAGCTAATAGAGCTAGGCAAACTTTCTTTGGATCATAGAAAGGCATCAGATAAAATTTTCAAGGAAATATGCCTCGAAGATGGTATGAGTAAATTCAGGGCAAATTATATATATCTTGCGATTCGTGCTTATGTAAAAGTAAGATATGGTGCAAAATATTAGCTCACAAAATTCTTTATATTGATCTTATGGGGGTAAATATGGTTGATGACGCAAAATATGAATTGCTTAAAAGTCAGTTTGGACAATTTGCCCAGTCAACTTCACATATATTGAGTGATCCTCTCAGAAAAGTTATATCCATGTGTAAAAATGGTGATATGCAGGCAGATGTAATACTAAAAGAAACAGAAGATGTTTTAAAAAATATAAAAAATTTGCGTACATATTCCTTCTTTTGTCTGGGCGATTTAAGGTTAAGTGATGTTAATGTGAAATATATTTTTGAAGATATATTCGATATTTTAAAAAAACAGATCACTGAGAATCAAATTAATATTTCTTTATCGGAAATGCCAAATATCAGAGCCGATTCAACACAAATATTGGAGGCTTTTACTGAGATAATCCGCAATAGTATAAAATTTTCACCCATAGGCAGTAATATAAGGGTCGAATTTTCTGAAGATGATAAATATCATATATTTTCATTTATCGATCAGGGGTCATATATAAGCGAACCTTATCTTGATAAGATTTTCTATATGGGAGTGCGAGCTGAAAACGCTGATTTGGTTGAAGGCAGTGGTATAGGATTGGCGATGGTTAGCCTTGTAGCTTATAATCATGGCGGAGATGTTTCTGTGCAATCGCAGGAATCAGGTGGTAACATATTTAAATTTAAAATAAATAAATCTTTATAATTGTTATATTATTGTAATATTTTCTGCGTATTTTGTTCACCTGTAATTATATTATCAAGATAGGGGAAAAAATTATGTCTTCAGGAAAAAGAGAAACTCCAGATAGAAGTGAAACTCAACGTGCCCTTGGCGGAGGAGATAGTTCATCATTGGAAGTCTCAGAAGAGTCAAGTGTAGAAGAAGAAAATTTTCAAGGAAATGATATTTCTCCACTTCTTGATGTTGATGATTCTAAGCCGAAGGAAGATGATTTTGCAAAATTTGTAGAAAAATTTGAAGGCTCTGATTTACTTCAGACCAGATCTGGTGGATCTAGAGGATATGGTATTAGTGCTTTGAGGAAACAAACTTATGGTAAAGATACTGCTGAGCAAGAAGAAAAAGGAAATAAAAGGTCCAGAAAGCTTGCAGATCGCCCTGATCTTTTATCTTCTCGTAAGCGTGGCACTGATCAATCAGAAGAAAAGACCGGACAGGGTAAAAAAAGTTTGTTGGAAGACATAGTAAGTGGCCGTTTAGCTAGCAGATCTACGGCAGAAGATGAAGAGCATATTGATGGTGATTTCTGGGTTAAAATGACGCAAGAATCTTCAAAAGTTAAAGGTTCTAAAGATAAAATACGTGAATAAGTTATTTATTATTTATATAAGGAAAAATTATGTCTTCAGGAAAAAGAGAAACTCCAGATAGGGAAAAAAATTTTAAAGTTTTATACTCATCTTCGAGTGGTGCGGATTATTTAAGTGATAGTAATCTGGAGGAGCTTTGTCAGCGCCTAGGTGCTATTGATATTAATGCAGGTTGGGCAATGCGCTGTCATCCGCATATTGAAGAACCATCGTCGTCAAATGTTCATGCGCAGATGAATCAGCAATCTCCAAGCTTTGTTGATTCCTTAAGTTGCTCGCCCTTAACTACAGAATGTGAGGATTCTCAAGAAGTTTCGTCTTTAATAACAGAAGTCAGTATTTCTGGTAGTAGTGATATAGAAAAGAGAGTTCCTGTGCTTTTTAATGTTATCCAGAAGTCTAACACAGGAAAAGAAATTACTACTATCGAGCAAGCTAGAGAGTATTGGCGCAGTAAATTAGATGCTGAAGAAATATTAAAAGAAAGATCTTAGCATATTTGATCTGCACATATGTTAGCGCGTAAAAACCCAATCATTGCCTTTTGAAAGCTCTTCATTGTATCTATAGCCATCAATGTTAAATTTTTTCAGTAATTTAAGGTCGTCTATTTTGTTTTCAATGATATAGCGCGCCATCATTCCGCGAGCTTTTTTTACATATACCATTATCATTTTATATTTACCGTTTTTGAACTCTTTAAATGTTGGTGTAATAACTTCATATTTGAATTTTTTAAGTTTTACAGCCTTATTATATTCATTTGAGGCCAGATTTATAAGTATGCTGTCGGAGTTTTCATTCATATCAGATGCAAGCATATCACTAAGCTTATTTTCCCAGAAATCATATAAATTTTCGCCGGCAGGAGTTTGTAGCTTTGTCCCCATCTCTAAACGATATGGTTGAATCCAGTCCATTGGGCGTAGTAACCCATAAAGTCCTGATAATATTTTTAAATGTTTTTGGGCGTATTGAAGTTGTGATTTAGAAAAATATTCCGCTTTTAAGCCATCATAAACATTACCTTTAAAAGCTAATATTGCAGGATGAGAATTTTCTTGTGTAAATTCTCTAGCAAAATTTTTATAACGATCATGATTTAATTTTGCCAGCGAATCACTTATTCCCATTAATTGCACTAGCTGACCGCGTGATTTTTTACGCATTATTTTGATTAAATCTTGTGTTTGATCCAAAAAGCGTGGAGTTTCTATGTTTCCTTTATAAGGAGTTTTAAAATCCATTGCTTTTGATGGTGAAATAATAATATGCACGATTTCTACTCAAATTGAAGTTTAGCCAAACGAGAATAAAGCCCTTTTTTCTTGATGAGATCTTTGTGATTTCCTTCTTCACAAATTTTACCCTCATCAAGGACAATTATTTTATCTGCTTTTTGTATTGTTGCAAGCCTATGGGCAATAACTAAAGTGGTACGGTTCTTCATTAGGCGTTCAAATGCTTCTTGAATTAATTTCTCGCTTTCTGCATCAAGAGCAGAAGTTGCTTCATCAAGAAGTAGAATTTTGGGGTCTTTAAGGAAAGCTCTAGCGATCGCTATTCTTTGCTTTTGACCACCTGAAAGACGCACGCCTTTTTCGCCTAAATATGTGCTAAAACCTTTAGGTAAATTACTTATAAAATCATATGCAGCAGCAGCTTTTGCTGCCTCAAATATTTGTTCTTCAGTAGCATCAGGCCTGCCAAATAATATATTTTCATATGCAGTCCCTGAAAAAATAACCGGATCTTGCGGAACCAAAGCAAATAAATCACGTAAATTAGAAAAGCGTAAATTATTTATTGGAATACCATCTATAGATATTGAACCTTTGTCGATATCATAAAAGCGAAGTAGTATCTCAAATATTGTTGTTTTTCCTGCGCCAGATGGACCAACTAGCGCCACATTCTGGCCAGAATATACTTTTAGGTTGATATCTTTTAAAGAAGGAGAGTTTTTAAGGCTAGGATAGGAAAATGTAACATCTTTGAATTCTATTTCGCCTTTTACTATATCAGGTAAATTTTGTGGATTTTTTGATTCAGGAACTTTAGTTTTTGTTGAGAGCAACTCCATAAGGCGTTCGGCAGCGCCGGCAGCCCTTTGTAAATCTCCAACAACTTCACTTATTGCACCAGTTGCCCCAGCAACAACTATTGCATAAAAAATAAATGAAGATAATGTTCCTGCAGTCATATCTCCATCCATAACTGATTTGCCTCCAACCCACAGAACAAAGCCTATTGAGCTAAAGACAAATAAAATTACAATTGCTGTTAAGATAGCGCGTAAAAAAGTACGTTTTTGAGCCGCATCTAAAGATTCATTTACATGATTTGCAAAATGTTTCTTTTCCAATTTTTCACGCGCAAAAGCCTGAACGGTTTTTATTCCATATAATGTCTCTTCAACATGAGATGATAATTTTGCAACTTTCTCTTGTGATATTCTGGATAATTTGCGTAACTTTTTTCCTAAAAATATTATTGGTACGATAACAACCGGAACCATAAATAATACTATAATTGCCAGTTTTGGGCTGGATATGACTAGTAATGATAATGCCCCAATTAATAATATAACATTGCGCAAAGCTACAGAAACGCTACTGCCAATAACAACCTGCAATAAAGTGGTGTCAGTTGTTATTCTCGATAGTAGCTCACCGGTTTTGGTTTTTTCAAAAAATTCCGGTGATAGTGATATTATGTGATTATATATATCCCTTCTTATATGGGCGACAACTTTTTCACCAGTTATAGTTACCAGGTAATAGCGGGCAAAAGTTCCTATCGCTAGTAGCATGGTAATTGCAAGTAATGTGATGAGTGCGTGGTTTAGCATGCTGCTATTACCGCCATGTAAGCCATTATCAATCAGATAACCAAGGCCTTTACCTATGCCAAGTACTGAACCTGATGTTATTAACAGAGCAAAAACAGCGCCAAATATATATAACTTATGGGGAGCTAAATATGAGCGCAAGGCCTTGAGATTTGCAATATCTGCCTTCTCGACTTCCAGCTTATCAGATGCTGAGGATGAATGCCCTATGCGCATATTAAATTATTTTATGAATTTACAAGTAAAGGCAAACTACATATCTTTGGAATAATAGTCCAGAATTCTTGTAGGTTTATTTATTTACTTCCTTATAGTGATCCATATATTCTTGCCATGTAACTTCTTTGTCACCATTTTGATCGGCTTCAAGGAATCTTTTGTCGTCAGCTGAATCATGCTCAGAGCGATCTATAAGGCCACTTTTATCTGCATCTATTACTTCAAAAGTTTCTTTAGTTTTTCCGCTGATTATAGCTTCTTTAAGACTTATGAAACCATCTTCATTATGGTCTATTTGAGACATTTTTTCATCGTTAAATCTATGTAACTCGTCTAGAGTTATTTTTTTATCTCCGTCAAGATCAAGTTTCTTGAATATATTAATTCCATATTCTCCATTTTCAGCAGAATTATTTTGAGCGATGGCATTTATAGATATTGCCGATATTGCAACTATTGGTAGAATTAGTGTTTTAAAAATATTCATGTTTTATCCTTACAGTTTATTTTCGCCGGAAATTTAACATATTTACACTATTTTTACAAGTGCGTGCTTCTTTTTTCCTGCAGAAATTTTTATAAACCCATCTTCACCAATATCAGATGTTGTAACTTCTTTAAATGGATCGGTAGCTTTTTGCCCATTAATTCTGCCGCCACCGCCTTTTATAAGTTTTTTAGCAGCTCCGCCAGATTCAGACAATCCAAGGTCATGCAATAATTTATATAAAGCAATGCCGCTATCGAGATCGCTTTTAGATATTTCTATAGTTGGTAAATCATCGCCAAATGCACCTTGCTCAAAAGTCTTTTTTGCAGTTTCAGCGGCGTTATTTGCAGCCTCTATACCATGGCATAGTTTTGTTGCTTCATTGGCCAGAATTATTTTAGCTTCATTTATTTGAGCGTCTTTGAGGTTTTCCAGCTTTTCAATTTCATCGATAGGCAATTCTGTAAATAATCTTAAAAAGCGGCCAACATCTTTATCTTCAGTATTTCTCCAATATTGCCAGTAATCGTAAGGGCTATATAATTGCTCATCCAGCCAAACTGCACCATTGGCTGTTTTGCCCATTTTTGCACCTGATGAAGTAGTTATAAGAGGTGTTGTAAGACCAAAAACTTCCTCAAAACCAAGGCGTCTGTTTAGCTCTATGCCGTTTACTATGTTTCCCCATTGATCGGAGCCGCCAATTTGCACTTTGCAATCATAGCGCTTATGTAACTCTACAAAGTCATAAGCTTGAAGGAGCATGTAATTAAATTCCAGAAAGCTGAGTGTTTGCTCGCGCTCAAGACGTAGTTTAACACTATCAAAGCTAAGCATCCTATTTACAGAAAAGTGTTTTCCGTAATCGCGTAGAAAATCAATATAGCTAAGATCTTTAAGCCAATCATCGTTGTTTACGAGCATCGCATCATTCTTGCCATCGCCAAAATTAACAAACTGGCCAATTGATTTCTTAATCCCTGCCATGTTATTTGCGATATCATCTTTATCAAGAATCTTTCTTGATTCATCTTTTCCAGAAGGGTCGCCAACTTTTGTAGTGCCGCCACCAAGTAAAACAATTGGCTTATGTCCAAGTTTTTGTAGCCATCTCAATATCATTATCTGGACAAGACTGCCTATATGCAAACTGTTTGCTGTACAGTCAAAACCTATATATGCGCAAACACCGCCTTTATTGAAAATTTTATCAAGATTCTCTTCGTCTGTAGATTGATGAAGAAATCCGCGTTCTTTAAATATTTTCAAAAATTCTGATTTGCTCATACTGGCCATTATCCATTAAATTTAGAAATTGCCCGATAAATTATACAAAATATACTGCCATAGCAACAATTATAGTAAATGTAATTTTTTATTTTGTAATCGGCGCTGTTAACAAATTAATTGAAAAAATGCCAAAAACGGTTAAGATTGCAATACCATTGTTATATGATTGCATTTTATTGTTAAGCAGTCTAAAAACTTTGTGTTTTATCTTGCGTGCAATATGCAGGTCATTTTTGGTATCAGGTAGTACTACTTAAGGAATATGCGGTGTTAAATTTTTTTAAGAAAGAAAAAGAAGCAGACACACCAAGCCAGCAAAAAAACTGGTATGCCGATAGATATCAATCTGCTGTTATACAGCGTAATTTTCTAATGCTTTTTGTGTTCATTGCGGTTATAGGGATTATAATCTCGGTATTTACTGTTGTTCATGTTTCAAGCAGCAAAACGATAGAGCCTTTTGTTATAGAGGTTGAAGAAAAAACCGGAATAACAAATGTAATACGTCCATTGTTAAAAGAACAATTTGCTTATGATGAGGCCTTGAGAAGATATTTTATAATGAAGTATCTTAATGCCAGGGAAACTTATGACTATTATTCGTTTAACTATAATTATTTTACAGTAGTGCGTTTGTTATCTACAAGTAGTGTTTATAATAGTTTTAGATCTCAGGTTTATGTCGATAATCCTAATAGCCCTGTAAGGCTGGGTAAGGGCGGATCAAGGGATATAAAAATCAAGTCTATGACTTATCTGAAAACAGCTGCAGGTGAGCGAGGATTTACGATACAGATACGTGTTAGAATTGATGAAAATAGTAATAAAGAGGGCAAAAGAACCCTGCATAAAATAATCACTATGACCTTTGATTATTTTGATTTAAAATTAACTACCGAGGAGCGTAATGTTAATCCACTTGGATTCCAGGTTATGGATTATCGTGTAAGTGATGAAGTACTTTAACTATATTATTTTAATTTCTTTATTTGTTCTTGCTGTGACTGCGGCGAGCCCTGATTTTAATAGGGCAGATGCAAATATACCAATTGCAACTGATAGCCGTATAAAAACATTTGTTTATAGTGAGAATGATATATTTCATTTAATTTTGCACTATGGATATCAATCAAATATTGAATTTACAAAAGGTGAAGAGATAGAAACTATTTCTGTTGGTGATTCATATGCGTGGAAATTTACTCCTGTTAAGAGGCGTATTTTCATAAAGCCGCTGGAGGGCGCGGTGAGAACCAACATGACTATTATAACTAATAAAAGAACATATCAGTTTGAATTAGAGTCTAAATATCCTGACGATAATCTTGACGAAGAATTGGTTTATGTGGTTCGTTTTTATTATCCGGATCAAAATTTTGATCGCCCTAAGCCCAGAATAAACACTCAGCATTTTATGCCTAAGAAAACTACTGTGAAGAAGGCGTATAATTTTGATTATACATTGACTGGCCCTGATTCAATTGCTCCGCTTAAGGTATTTGATGACGGAAAAACTACATTCTTCCAGTTTCCTGCAAATAATGCTAATATTCCACATATTTTTATAAAATTACCAAATAATACTACTAAGCGCGTAAGCTATTTAAGAAAAGGTGATTATATTGCTGTGCGGCAGATTTCCGGGCAATTTTTACTACGTATGGGTGCTGATGAGGTTAATGTATTTAATGAAAGACTTGGTCAGGTGAGCAGAGCATGGTAGGAAATGATGTAGATTTATCTGAAGAAGAAGATGTGATCGTTGGCGATCCTATTTCTTTTGATGATCATGATGGTCCAAGCATAATAGAGCCTCAAGAGGCGGTAGAAATTTCTGATGAAAATACAGAATTAGCATCTAAGCCTGGAAAGAACATCCTAATCTTAGGCCTTCTTGGTGTTGCTGCAATTATATTTTTATATGTCACCGTTTTTGAAGAGACAGAAGAAGAAAAAAAGAAAGAAGAGATACAGGAAGTTATAGAGTCTCAGCCAATTGAAAATGCAACTTCTGCTACTCAACAAGATACCAATATTCCATCTGATATAGGATTAGTTGATGTTCCTGATCTTCCCGATGTTGAGGATGCAATACCTGAAATTGAGGATAATAATCAGATAAATGACTTTGATTTATCAGCACCTGTGATTGATGATCAGGTGCCATTTTCTGTTCCTGAAATACCTCAATATCAGCCGCCACCTGTTCAGGTTGTTGAAGAGGAAAAAGTTGAGACTCCTGTTGTTGGGGATGTGCAGCCGGTAATTACTCCTCCTGCACCTGCTCCTGTTCAGCCTGTTATTGCTCCGCTCAATCCACAGCAGCCTGTTATTATAGGGCCAACAGCTGAAGAAATTGCAGCCAGAAGAAGTGCTCTGCGCAAAGAGAGCATGATTGTTATGAGTGGAGGAAAAGGAGAGCCTGACGATGAAGGTGGAGAATCTGGTGATGATAGCAGACTTGTTGGTGGAAAAAAGAGAACCAGTGGAGCAAATTCGGTAGAGGCAACTAATGTAGGAAATCTGGATTTCCTTATTTTAGAAGGAAAAATTATCGAAGCCGTTCTTGAGACTGCAATTAATACTGATTTAAAGGGTAGCTTAAGAGCAATAATAAGCAGGGATGTTTATTCTGAATCTGGTGCTAATGTTCTTATAAGCAGAGGTTCTCGCCTGATTGGAACTTATGATGCCGGTGTTAAAAAGGGTCAAACTCGTGTTGAAATATCATGGACTCGTGTAATCAGGCCTGATGGTGTTGATATAGAGATAAGTTCTCCGGCAACAGATCAATTAGGAAGGACTGGTGCTGCCGGTTATGTGGATAATAAATATTTTGAGATATTTAGTAACTCTTTGTTAATTAGTGCGGTTTCAATAGGTAGTACTATTATATTTGACAAGATAAAGCCTTCGTCCGATACAACTACTACCAGTACAACAAGTGCTACCGGTACAACAAATAGTACAACAGGGAATCCTACAGATCTGGCTGTTACAAGTTCTGTTGGTGATTTATCTGAAATATCAAGAAAAGTTTCTCAGGATTTGGCAGATTCTACGCAGCCTACTATTACTATAAATCAAGGTACTCGTATTAATGTATATATTAGCAAAGATTTGATTTTCTCTGAAGATAGTTTGCAGGATTCTATCTTTATAAAATAATTTATATATATGATTTTGCTAAAACGAACATTTATGAGCTGGTTGTGTTTTAGATAAATTAGATTATAATCTGGCTAATATATAATAATGGAATCATGTAGAGGATTATGGCACAACAACATGCTGCTTTAGAAACATATCTTGCTCCTTTGAGAGAAGTTTTTGCTATAGATGGTGTAGCAGAAGTTATGATAAACGAGCCTCATAAAGCTTGGATTGAAAAGCGTGGGGATATGGAATTAATAGATATTCCAGAATTTGACTTTGAGCATTTAAAAAGTTTGGCACGCCTTGTTGCGCAATCTACAGAGCAGGTTGTTAGTGAGGAGAAGCCTCTTTTGTCAGCAACATTACCAAATGGATTTCGTATTCAGGTCGTATTTCCGCCTGCAGCTGAACCTGGCAGGGTTATTATGTCTATCAGAAAAGGTTCGACATTAAATTGGGATTTGGAAGACTATGAAAAGCTAGGTGCTTTTGATCATACATCCATAGATGAAGTTGAAGATCCTAATGATGTAATATTAAATCAGCTTCTAAAAGAAAATAAGATAAAAGAATTTTTATATAAGGCGATTGTCTGTAAAAAAAATATTATAATTAGCGGTGGAACCTCTACAGGTAAAACTACTTTTACAAATGCCTGCTTAAAAGCAATTCCTCATGAGGAGCGCCTCATAACATCTGAAGATGCAAGAGAGATTATTTTAGATGACCACCCAAATCATGTTCATTTATTATCTTCAAAAGGCGGGCAGGGCAGAGCCAATGTAACTACACAGGATATAATAGAGGCATGTTTGCGCTTGCGTCCTGATCGAATAATAGTAGGAGAGTTGCGTGGTGCGGAAGCTTTTAGTTTTTTAAGGGCTATTAATACTGGTCACCCTGGTTCTATTTCTACATTGCATGCGGATACTCCACAAATGGCTTTAGAGCAGTTGAAACTTATGGTTATGCAGGCAGGTCTTGGTATGCCTCCTGATGAAATAAAAAAATATATCCATGAGGTGATCGATATTGTTGTGCAGTTGAAAAGAACTGGTAAAGTAAGACATATATCTGAAATATATTATAAGGGTAGTAGATAAAAAATAATGGTACGTTTCTTCAGAAATTTAGTTATCATTAGTATTATAGTCATCTTCGTGTTGGCTCTTTGTGCCTTTACGTCCGCAGTTTTGGTAACTGTTGCAATTTCAGATAGTAAATATGTGCAGCCAACTGGTAATCCAGTTCATGATGTTCAGATGTACTGGACACATTTTGCTCATTGGTGGTCGCAATGGTATAAATATAGTTCGCAGATATCATTAGAATATAATAATTATTTTGTAGTAAAATTATTTGTTCTAACAATTATTCCTCCAATTATACTTTTTGTCATGGCCTTTATTTTCAGGGCTCCATTGCTTGACTGGCGGCCTTTTAAAAAGAAGGAATCAGTGCATGGTGATGCAAAATGGGCTGACGAGGTTGGTATAAGAAAGGCTGGATTGCGCGCAAAAAAGGGTATGCTGCTTGGAAGGTGCATGAGGGGAAAGTTACTGGTCGCTGATGGTTTTCAGCATGCTTTGCTTTTTGCTCCTACCGGATCTGGTAAAGGTGTGGGCTTTGTTATTCCAAATCTTTTATTTTGGGAATCTTCGGTTTTTATACATGATATTAAGCTTGAAAACTATGAATTAACAAGCGGTTGGAGAAGCTCGCATTTAAAGCAGAAAGTATTTTTATGGTGTCCAGCTGATGCTGATGGTGTGAGTCATTGTTATAATCCTTTGGAGTGGATTAGTAAAAAACCAGGTCAGATGGTTGATGACGTTCAAAAAATAGCCAATATTTTGTTACCTGATACTAGTGACTTCTGGGAAAGTGAGGCCAGAAGTTTATTTACGGGTGTGGTTTTATATTTATGTGCTGCAGAAGATAAACTTCAGTCATTTGGAGAAGTTGTAAGAACTTTAAGAAGTGATGATGTTGTTTATAATCTAGCTGTTGTATTGGATACTATAGGTAAAGAAATACACCCTGTTGCCTATATGAATCTGGCGTCATTTTTACAAAAAGCCGATAAAGAGCGCTCTGGTGTAATTTCTACTTTGAACTCTAAACTTGAATTATGGGCAAACCCACTTATTGATACAGCTACAGCGACTAGTGATTTTAATATTTCTACATTTAAGCGTCAGCCAACTACTGTATATGTTGGGTTAACTCCTGATAACCTTGCGCGTTTGCAACCTCTTATGCAGGTGTTTTATCAGCAGGCCAGTGAATTTTTAAGTAAGAAAATGCCAACAGATGAAGATAAGCATGGCGTTTTATTCATGATGGACGAGTTTCCAACTTTAGGAAAAATGGAGCAATTTAAGTCAGGAATTGCTTATTTTCGTGGGTATAAGGTAAGACTTTTCCTGATTATTCAAGATACAGAGCAGCTTCGTGATATATATGAAGAAGCAGGAATGAACTCATTTCTTTCTAACTCAACATATCGTATTACCTTTTCTGCAAACAACGTGCAAACAGCTGAGCTTATATCTAAGATGGTGGGTAATAAAACGGTTGAACAAGTATCTTCAAACAGGCCTAAATTCCTTGATCTAAACCCTGCATCGCGTACATTGCACGTATCAGAAACTCAGCGGGCATTATTATTACCGCAGGAAGTTATTGGTCTTGATCGTGATCTTCAGATTCTACTAATTGAGGCGGCTGATCCTATTAAATCCAAGAAAATAAAATATTATCAGGACCCGCTCTTTATGAAAAGACTTATGCCTCCAATTGAGGTTCCTACTCAAGAACCTTATGATCCAAGAAAACATGCTAAAGGCGGAAATAAAGGCGGCGGAAAACCAAATAATTCAAAAGGTTCAGGTGATAAAAAAGGTAATCCTACAGGGTCTGCTGTATCTGGTGGTAATAAAGGTTCTTCTACTCCACCACCACCTCCACCGCCGGAAGATTAATATTTAGTGTAACAAAATATTCCTTTTTTAAATGTAGCGGATATTAATTATCTAAAGATTTATTTATAAAATTTTCTGACTTGGAAATCATATTATAGACATCGTCAAAATTATTTATTTTTTCAGGTGGTATATTATCGAGAGAATCTGCAACTATTTTAAATATATCGGTAAATTTTATATTTCCTGACAAATATTGATCTATAGCTATTTCATTTGCGCTGTTAAATATTATTGAACCGCAATCACCTATTTCTATTGCTTTGCGCGCTAAATCTATTGATGGAAAAATCTTGTTATCAACTTGTGAAAAGTTTAAGTCTGTAATCTTTGTAAAATCCAGTTTTTGGCAATTTGTGTTGATTCTTTTTGGCCATGCAAGCGCGTTTGCAATTGGAATTCTCATGTCGGCACTTCCCATTTGTGCAAGGACAGAGCCATCAATATAGCCAACCATACTATGAATAATTGATTGGGGATGAATTACCACTTCTATATTTTTATGATCTATGGAAAATAAATAATGGGCTTCTATTAGCTCAAGCCCTTTATTCATCATGGTTGCAGAACCAATAGTTATTTTCTGACCCATATTCCAGTTAGGATGTTTGAGCGCTTGCTCTAAAGTTACATTTTCCAGTTGTTTTTTATCATATCCTCTAAAAGGACCGCCAGATGCTGTAAGTATTATTCTTTCAACGGCACTTTGATTATTTTGGTCAAGAACCTGGAATATAGCATTATGTTCTGAATCTACAGGTATTAAGTTAGTGCCGTATTTTTTTACTTCATTCATAAGAAGATTGCCAGCGCACACAAGGCTTTCTTTGTTGGCTAAGGCTACTGTTTTTCCGCATTTTACAGCGGCATGAGTTGGAGCTAAACCAGCGCTGCCATTAATAGCAGACATTGTCCAGTCAGCACCCATTGCAGCAACTTCTTCTATAGAGGAAGATCCGGACATAGCTTTTACTTTTGATCCGGCGAGCGCAGATTTTAGATCCTTAAAATATTTATCATCGGCAATTACAGCGTATTGCGCTTTAGTTTCTATAGCTAATTTTGCCAATTCAGAAAAATTTTTATCAGCAGTAAGGGCTATGACTTTATAATCTTGATCACTTTGCTTTATAACATCTATAGTGCTATTTCCAATTGAGCCAGTAGCTCCAAGAATATTGATAGTTTTGCGTGCATTAACAGATATAGACATTTTCTAAAATAATGCTCCGCCCCTTATTAAGGCAAGAATAGCCAATAATGCAGATACTGTTACAAGGCCATCAACCCTGTCCATCACTCCGCCATGCCCGGGTATTATTGATCCGCTGTCTTTAACAGCAAATTTACGCTTGAGCCATGATTCAAAAAAATCTCCAACTTGCGCAAATACAGCCAAAAATGTGCCTATAATAAAATATAATATCAAATTAGCATCATCTATAAGAAATGAGGCAACTGAACTTACAAGGCCAGCAGCTATCATTCCTCCAATTAGGCCTGCCCATGTTTTATTGGGACTTATTTTTACCGCGATTTTAGGCCCACCTATATAACGCCCGGAAAAATATGCTGCAATATCAGTTGCCCATACAATCAGAACTAAATATAAGATATTGCCAAATCCTCCGTCAATATCACGTAAATAAATTAAAGATGACGCAAAAATTGAAATATATATTGTGCCTAAAATAACCCATTTATTAGAATATTCAGCATCACCTTCTTGAGAATAAATAATAGAACACCATTCAAAAGCCATGATTATTGCAGTAATCACAACCAAAATGTTAAAGATCACGCCTCCTGTCCATATAAGTGCTAAAACCAAAGGGGCAAGTATGCCAGCTGACAATATACGTTCTTGCAAGCTTTTGGACATTTTAAAATTGCTGATATAACTACGCAGTTCCATAACGCCTCTCTCTATTTGAAAACTCTGAAATAGCTTCAAATAAATTTTCTTTTTTAAAATCTGGCCATAATATATCAGTAAAGTATAGCTCAGCATATGCAGATTGCCACAAAAGAAAATTACTTAAGCGCTTTTCGCCGCCAGTTCTGATTAATAAATCAGGATCATCCTGCGATTTTGTGTATAGTAAATTGCTGAAAAACTCTTCATTTATATCATCTTCAACAATCTTATTATCTACAACCTGTCTGATGGCAGATTTTGCTGCATAAACAATTTCTTGCCTGCTGCCATAGCTAAGTGCAATGTTTAAAATAAGTGCATTATTATCTTTTGTTATGTCCTGAGATTTTTTAATCTGCTCCTGAATGTCAGCGTCAAGTCTGGATATATCACCAATAACATTAAAGCGTATATTATTTTTATTGAGCTTTTTTAGTTCTTTTCCCAGATAAAGCCTTAGCAACTCCATAAGGTCAAAAATTTCCTGCTTTGGTCTTTGCCAGTTTTCAGATGAAAAAGCATATAATGTCAGAATATTAACTTTTTTTTCGATACATGCCTCGATAACTTCATGAACGGAGTCGGCACCTTTCTTGTGGCCTGCTGCACGCGGGAGATTTTTTGATTGCGCCCACCTGCCATTGCCATCCATTATTATGGCAATATGTCTTGGTATTTCGCCTGATGCTTTTTTCTGCATTAGTAAACCACCGAAAAATGAAAATATCTGTTACACAGCCATTATATCTTCTTCTTTTTTAGCGGCTGTATCATCAACTTGTTTTATAAAGCTATCCGTAAGTTTTTGTATCTCATCGCCGACACTATGTTGCTCATCCTGAGATATTTCACCATCTTTTTCCTGCTTTTTTAGAGAGTCCATACCATCGCGACGAACATTACGAATTGCTATTCTTGCTTTTTCTGCATATTGGCCAGAAACTTTACATAATTCTTTACGACGATCTTCACTTAAATCAGGTAGTGGAACTCTTATTAAAGAGCCAGATGCCTGGGGATTTAATCCTAAACCAGCATTTGCAATTGCTTTTTCAACAGCGGCAGTATTGGTTTGATCCCAAACCTGAACATTAAGAAGGCGAGCTTCCGGAACTGAAACTGTAGCCACTTGCGTTAATGGCATTCTGCTACCATAAACTTCAACATTTACGCTTTCGAGTAATGACGCAGAAGCACGGCCAGTTCTTAAACCTTTTAAATCATTTTGCAGTGCCGTAATAGATCCTTCCATACGGCGTTTAAGATCACTTATAATTTGATTAGACATTTTATATTACCACTTAAATTATTTTATTATTGTAAAAGTACCGCTACCATCAACAGCCTTTGCCAGAGCACCTTGTTCCTTAAGAGAAAATACAAGGATAGGTATATTATTTTCTCGTGCAAGAGAAATAGCAGATGCGTCCATAACTTTAAGGTCGTTTGCCAGAACTTCCTTGTAAGTTAGCTTATCATAGCGGGTAGCATTTTTGTTTTTCTTTGGATCATCAGAATAAACGCCATCCACTTGTGTGCCTTTAAGCAGAGCATCGCAACCCATTTCTACTGCACGCAAAGAGGCCGCAGTATCAGTTGTAAAAAAAGGATTACCAGTACCAGCTGCAAAAATCACTACTCGTCCTTTTTCCATATGGCGCATCGCACGACGACGTATATATGGCTCGCAAACAGTTGCCATAGGAATTGCCGAAAGAACCCGGCTTTGCACATCAATAGCATCAAGAGCATTCTGCAACGCCAAAGCATTCATAACAGTTGCCAGCATTCCCATATAATCAGCGCTTGCACGTTCCATGCCAACTGCCGCAGCAGAAATTCCGCGATAAATATTTCCCCCGCCAACAACCAAACAGATTTGAGTATTAGATTGCTGAACAGCTTTTATTTCACTACATATACGCTGAATAGTTTTTAAATCATGCCCAAATGACCCATCTCCCATTAGCGCTTCACCAGAGATTTTCAATAAAATTCTTTTGTAAGCCATCTTACAACAGTCCTATAATTTTTTTTACAAATAGGGTGATACTCTAATTTGCTATATTTGTTAACCAAAAATTACTCAGTCTTTCTGGCTTTTCATTTCTTCTTCGTCAATTTTCATCTCATGTATGTTTAATACGCATCGATTCAATTTCCTAGTATAAATAAAAAGCCAAAAAGACTACGTCTTCTGTAGATTCTAACTTTTTCTTCGTCAATTTTCATCTCATGTATGTTTAATACACATCGATTCAATTTCCTAGTATAAATAAAAAGCCAAAAAGACTACGTCTTCTGTAGATTCTAATTTTTTGCTATAAAAATTTTATTTTATATAAATAATTATCGGCAGAAAAATAAAGAATCCATTAAATAGACATAAAAAAAGGCGGGAAAACCCGCCTTTTAATATAAATAAAATTAGCCGTTTGCTGCTGCTGCAACCTCAGCTGCAAAATCTTCATCTTTCTTATCAACACCCTCACCAAGAGTCAGGCGAGCATAGCCAGTTATAGTAACTGGAGCACCAATATCTTTTTCAGCATCTTTAAGAACCTGTTTAACAGCAGTTTTGCCATCCATAACAAAAGGCTGCTCTAACAATACAACTTCAGCATAGAATTTACGGATACGACCTTCAATCATTTTAGCAATAACTTCATCAGGTTTGCCGGATGCTTTAGCTTGCTCAGTTAAAACATTGCGCTCACGCTCAACTAAAGTTTGATCCAAACCATCAACATCAAGAGACTCAGGTTTGCTAGCTGCAACATGCATGGCAACCTGCTTTCCAAGTTCCTTAACTTTTTCCTCATCGCCATCAGATTTAAGAGCTACGATAATTCCGATCTTTCCAAGACCTTCAGCAACAGCGTTATGAATATAGCTAACAATAATATCGCCATTTACTTCAGCAGTACGGCGTAGATTCATATTTTCACCAATAACGCTAATTAATTCTGCAATTTCGCCTTCAACATTACGACCTGTTCCAGGAACATCAAGAGCTTTAAGAGCTTCCAGATCGCTTGTGTTTTCAAGAGCGATATTAGCAATATTTAGCGCTAGTCCCTGGAATTTATCATTGCGGGCAACAAAGTCTGTTTCAGAGTTAAGTTCAATAATAACTCCTTTGTTTTTATTAGTTGCAACAGCAACCAAACCTTCAGCAGCAGCTCTTGTTGCTTTTTTAGCAGCAGATGCAATACCTTTTTTGCGCAACCAGTCAATTGCTTCTTCCATGTTAGAGTTATTTTCCGCAAGTGCCTTTTTGCAATCCATCATGCCGGCGCCAGTTTTCTCACGTAATTCTTTTATATCAGCAGTGCTAACCGTAGACATATCATATTCCTCTTCAAATTATATTGGTTGGAAAATTCCCTTAAAAAATTTTCATAATTTAAGGGAAGTATCAAATTATTTTTTAGCTGCAGTTTTTTTAGCAGGAGCTTTCTTAGCGGCCGCAGGTTTTGCAGCTTCTTTTTTATCTTCAGCTTTTTCTTCCTTCTTAGGAGCCTCTTTTTTAGCAGCAGGTTTTGCAGCTGCTTTTTTATCTTCGGCTTTTTCCTCTTTCTTAGGAGCTTCTTTCTTAGCTACAGCTTTTTTCGCAGGAGCTTTTTCTTCCTTCTTAGGAGCTGCTTTTTTTGCCGCAGTCTTTTTGTTGTCATTAGCTTTAGATGCTTTTTCCGCAGGAAGATTTGCGCTTGCGCCAGCATCAACACCAGCTGCACCCATACTTTTTTCAATACCAGCAAGAGCTGCATCAGAAATCAGGCGGCAATATAAGTTGATAGAACGAGTAGCATCATCATTTCCTGGAATTGGGAAGTCAATCCCATCAGGGTTAGAGTTACTGTCTAATATAGCAATGATCGGAACACCCAATGTTCTTGCTTCCTGAAGAGCTAAAGACTCTTTATTAGTATCAACAACAAAAAGTAAATCAGGCTTTCCACCCATATCAAGAATTCCGCCCAAAGATAATTGCAGTTTATCAGCGCGACGTCTTAGCGATAAAATCTCTTTTTTCTTTAATCCTTCAAGATTTCCTTCAAGTCTTTCTTCAATATCGATAAGAGTTTTGATAGAGCGAGAAACAGTTTTCCAGTTAGTAAGCATTCCGCCCAACCAACGGTGGTTAACATAATATTGACCACAACGCTTTGCAGCCTCAGCTATTTCATCAGATGCCTGACGCTTAGTACCAACAAAAAGAACGCGACCATTCTTGCTTACAACATCATGAACTGCTTTAAGTGCATTATGTAATAATGGAGCTGTTTGCTGAAGGTCAATAATGTGGATACCATTGCGGCTGCCAAATAAATATGGTGCCATTTTTGGGTTCCAACGCATAGTTCTGTGTCCAAAGTGAACACCAGCTTCTAATAATTCTTTTACGCTAAAGTCTGGTATAGATGCAGACATAATATACTCTCCTTAAAGTTTTTGCGGATCTTATTTTTTTCAAAAATTAATATAAAATCCAGGTTAATCCTCCATGGAAATAAACCCTAAAAGGGCACCTCAAGCCAATAAGGAATCGGCCAATATCCATGTGTGTATTTAAAATAATCGAAGCCTTATAGCTTACTTTGTGCCTCAACGCAAGACAAAACATCAACATTTCGTAACTCTAAGCGGTCAAATACGTCTATCAACGCATCAACAAGCTTTTCCATCATTTGATCGTTGTGTAGTGGCGTAGGAGTTATGCGTAATCTTTCAGACCCCCTTGGAACAGTAGGAAAGTTTATATATTGTACATATATTTTATATTCTTCGAGTAATATCTCAGAAGCTCTGCGGCAAAGATTAGGATCCCCCACCATAACAGGTATTATATGAGCTTCATTATCTAAAAATGGAATATTACACTGGCGCAGCATAGATTTTAACTTGCTAACTCTTTCTTGTTGAGCTTTTCTTTCAGCATTTGATTCTTTTAGATGTTTGATGCTTGCCTGCGCGCCAGAGGCCAAAGATGGAGGCATGGCAGTTGTAAATATAAATCCGGGAGCATAACTGCGGATAACATCAACCAGCAATTCATCAGCTGCTATATATCCTCCAACACAGCCAAATGCTTTGGCCATTGTGCCCTGAATGATTGTAACTCGATCTGATATGCCGTCTCTTTGGGCAATTCCACCGCCGCGAGATCCATACATGCCAACAGCATGAACCTCATCAAGATATGTTATTGCGTTATATTTATCTGCAAGATCGCAAATTTTTTCAATAGGAGCAATATCGCCATCCATCGAATATACAGATTCAAAAGCAATTATTTTCGGACGTGAAGGATCAACAGATTGTAGTAATTCTTCAAGATGCCCAACATCGTTATGGCGAAATATATGTTTTTCACTGCGACCAGCTTTTATGCCCTCAATCATCGATGCATGATTAAACTGATCTGAAAATGTTATTGCTCCAGGCATTATTTTAGCCAAAGTGCTTAGCGTAGCTTCGTTTGCTACATATCCGCATACAAATGCTAATGCAGCTTCTTTATCGTGTAAATCAGCCAGTTCTTTTTCTAAAAGTACGACAGCGTGATTATTACCGCCAATATTCCTTGTGCCGCCAGCACCTGCTCCCATAGTTTCAGCTGCTTCTTTAATGGCAGAAATAACTTTTGGATTTTGACCCATTCCCAAATAGTCATTGCTACACCATAATGTAACATCCTCAGCATTTTCTTTTGAGTGATTAGTTGCAGTAGGAAATGCTCCGGCCTGACGTGCTAAATCTGTAAAATTACGATATCTTCCTTCATCAACAACCTGATCGATTGCCTTTTGAAAAAACTTTTTATAATCTACAGTAGTCATATTCTGTCCCTAATATAGCTTTTCAGTTGAATATATGCCCAGAAACACTCAACTTTTCATCTTTTGTGAGCATAATAACCTAGATATTCCTAAAGTCATAGCAAATAAAAGCACCGCAACCGCCTGATGTATTGAAGCAAGATAAATTGGTACGCTGTGTATTAGAGTAAGTATGCCAATTGCAACCTGGGCAATTATAGTAATAAGCATAATATTGGATATTATATAAAGAGATTTATGCTTTTTTGAATTCCACCATAAATATATAATTATCGCGGTTGTTATATAAGCAAAAATTCTGTGATTAAATTGCACTAATGCAGGGTTTTCAAAAAAATTATAAAAAGCTAAAGATGAAATCCATATATCATCAGGTATCATCTTTCCATTCATATCAGGGAAACTATTATATATAAGGCCTGCGTCTAATCCTGCGACAAGCGCTCCTAATATTATCTGTAAAAATACCGCGCAAAAAGCAATATTAGATATATTTTTGGTTTTTTTATCTTCAACTTTTTGTTTATTAAATAAAATTCCAAGTGCCATTGATAATGTTAATCCAAGGATAAAACATGCAGATCCCATATGAAATGCCAGCCAGACCGGGCTGACATGCGGGGAATCCTTAAGGCCGCTTTTTACCATCCACCAGCCAATGAGGCCTTGCAATCCACCAAGTAAAAATATTCCCGTAAGCTTCAGACATATTTTTCCGGTAACTTTTTTAGTAAATATAAAATATATTAAAGGTATTAAAAATACGATGCCGGTAATACGGCCAAATAATCTATGTATGAATTCAAGCCAGAAGATTTCTTTAAATTCGTCAACTGTCATTCCGTAATTTATTTTATTATATTCAGGACTTTTTCTATAGCTTTCAAATTCTTCAAGCCATGATTTATCGTCAAGCGGAGGTATGGCGCCATGTATAGGATGCCAGTTTGTCATAGAAAGACCAGAGTCAGTTAATCTGGTAAGGCCGCCAATTATGACCATGCAAAAAATCATTACGCAGCATATTAATAACCATATAGCTACAATTTTTTGATTATCTTCTTTCATTTTCGCCCTTTATTATATTTGCCAGGCATTATATATGTATGGATGAATATTTTAAAGGCAATAATATTATGAATAATACGCAAATAAAAAATCTATCATCTGCTACTACAAAAATTACGAAATTATGGCTAATTCTTGCTGTTGCTGCTCTTGCAATAGCAGGTTTGTTTTCTTTGCCTCCGGTTGTTTTAAGAGGGCCATTTTTTGCCGATAAATTTGATGTTGAACATATTTTTGCAACATCTTTAGTTATACATGTTGATCAGTCAGTTATAATATGGATGACAGCAATAGCGGCTGCTTTGTGGACTTTATTTATTGGGAATAATTATCAGAGATTGAATAAAATCTTATTATATATAGCCGCTTTGGGCACTTTGCTAATTGCTTTATCGCCATTTATTGAACATAGTAATCCTATAAAAAATAATTATGTGCCAGTGCTCGATAACATAAGCTTTTTTATAGGTTTGGGATTATTTGCTTTGGCGATATTTTCTATGTCTGTTCTGGTTCTTTTAAAATATCAAAATGTTAAGGGTGGCGATGCAATAAGTTTTGGGCTTTATGCAGGAGCATTCATCACTGTAATTTCATTTATATGTTTTGCAATTGCATATATTCAACTGCCAGAAATAAGTGAAGTTGGCACTCACCAATATTATGAATTATTATTTTGGGGTGGTGGGCATATATTGCAATATGTTTTTACTACTATACTTTTATCAGTTTGGCTTTTACTTGGTAATGCCTGCGGTAATTCATGTCCTATTGGCGATAAATATTTAAAATTATTATTTTTATTTTATGTATTTGCAGTTCTGCCAGCTCCTTTATTTTATATATTTTCTGATACCATATATGACACAATAACTATTTTTGCTGACCATATGCGATATTTTATGGGCTTGCCTGCCGCGTTAATTGGCATATCGCTTTTATTTAAGATTTTTAAAAAGAGTGAAAACTTCCTGTTAAAGTCGGTTATGGTTTTATCGATATTATTATTTGGATATGGGGGTGTTCTTGCATTTATGATTTCAGGAACAAATGTGACTATACCTGCACATTATCATGGATCTATAGTAGGCATAACGCTCGCATTTATGGGTTTATGTTATTATTATTTTCCCAAATTAGGTGGGGCGGAATTTAGAGGGAGATTTGTAAATTCGCAGCCATATATTTATGGAGTAGGGCAGTTTTGCCATATTACCGGTCTTGCATGGATGGGTGGATATGGGGCTTTGCGTAAAGCTCCGGGAACCATTGCCAGCGTTGATAGTATCGCTGCTAAATCTATGTTCTTTTTGGGTGGATCTCTGGCTATTGTAGGTGGCTTGATGTTCGTTATTATTATGATAAAAAATATTTATTTTAGTAATGTAAAAAAACCTTAATATTTCTCAACTATTAGTTACAATCTTGTTTAATTAAAAAATAATATGAGGAACTAATAGTGAGCAGTACTGAATCTTCGCAATCTTTTGTGCAAAGAGAAAAAGCCAGAAGAGAATCTTCTAATATTATAAATTTCGTTAGAAAAAGCTCCTTTTTGCTAGATGGTGATAGCATGACAATTGAAGATGCGGTTGCTCTTGGTGAGCCCGATTCCCAAATTAAGCTTTCTAAAACGGCGATGGGTAAAGTTGCTAGTGGAAGGCAAGTAGTTGATGATATAGTAAAAGAAGGAAAACCTGTTTATGGTGTAAATACAGGTTTTGGTGTTTTTTATGAAAATGTTGTTCCAGATGATCAGCTTAATACTTTGCAGGAAAATTTAATTATTTCCCATGCTGCAGGACTAGGTGATCCTCTTCCATTTGAAATATCAAGAACAATGGTAGCTTTAAGAATAAATACTTTATTGCGTGGAAATAGCGGTATATGTCCTGAAACTATAGAGCGCATAGTTGCTGCTTTTAATATGGGCATAACTCCTGAAATACCGTCTTTAGGATCTGTTGGTGCATCTGGTGATTTAATCCCTCTTGCGCATATGGCGGCGGCTTATTTATTGGGTAAAGGAAAGTTGTGGAATCCACAGGCTAAGCAATATGAAGATGCTAAAGAAGTTATGGAAAAACATGGCTTTGAAGGAAATCATCAGCTTAAGGCAAAAGAGGGTCTGGCTCTTATAAATGGAACTCAATATATAACTGCAATGGGTGCGCATGCAGTTAAGAAGGCAAAGGATCTTTTTAAAGCAGCGCATGTAACTGCGGCTTTATCACTTGTTGCAATTCATGGTCATAGAGATGCATTTTCTAAAGAGGCACACGAGGTAAAAAAACATAAAGAACAGCAACATGTTGCAAAAGTTATTACAGAGCTAACTGCCCCTGGCATTAAAGAGGCTGGTGGAGCGCCGCAAGACCCATATTCATTTCGTTGCATACCTCAGGTATTTGGCCCAGGCGAAAGAAGTTTGGCAGAAGCAGAAAAGATTATAGAAGATGAAATGAATAGCTCTTCTGATAACCCTCTTGTTATTGCAAAAGATGGAAAGTTAATTTCAGCAGGAAATTTCCATGGTCAATATCCAGCAGTTGCTCTTGACTATCTTTCTCTTGGTACTGCTCTTCATATGAATATGTCACAGCAAAGAACTAATCGTTTGCTAGATGGTGGCAGTGATGATTTGCCTACATATTTAACAGATTCACCTGGGGTATGTAGTAGTTTGATGATGGTGGAGACGGCAGCATCATCTTTAATTACCAAGCCAACAATGGAATCTGTTGAAAGTCATGAAGCTGGTAGGCAAGAAGATCAGAATTCACGTGGCCCTCATGCTGCAAGGCAGACATTTGAGCTTTTAAATAATAATTTAACTAACCTTTTAGCTCTGGAGCTTATATCTGCAACCCGTGCAATTCAAATAAGAGAGTCTGGTGGAGATGATTTGACTATACCAAAACTTCTTAAGTCTATACTTAAAAGAGCAAAAGAAGCATTTGGAGATCTTCCTGAAAAAGGAAAAGATGAATATGTTAAGGAAAAACTTATAGATCCGGCTTTAAAAATTGTAAAAGAAGAAAAAGTCTTGCAAGATGCATATGACAAAGCTAATAAAAATTATAAATCAACAGATAAAGTTATGAGCAGGATTTAGGTCTGCTATCTTACCACATAAGTTTGAGGGCTTCATAATCATCGCACCATTTAAGGATGGCTTCGGAGACTCTTTCTATACGAATTGGTTTTGTTATGTAGTCATCCATTCCTGCGCTTATGCATTTTTCGCGATCATTCTGGAAAGATTGTCCGGTTATGGCAATTATTGGAGTTTTTGGGAGTTCATGATTTTCTCTTTCATATTCTCTTATAAGTTTTGTAGCCTCATAACCATCCATGACCGGCATCTTGCAATCCATAAATATTACATCATATTTTTTTGATTTAAGATGTTGCAGGCACTGGGCACCATCTTTTACAAAATCTGCTATACAGCCCAGTTGTTCAAAAACATATTTTGCCATTAGCTGATTTATTTCTTTATCTTCTGCGATCAGGGCGGTGAATTTAGTTCCGTCACTTTTTCTGATTTCCATCATATCCCCCCTAAAAAATATAAGGAATATAAAAACTTATGCCATTTTTTTGCAAAAAACAACATTAGAAATAGTATAACATAGAGTTACTATTAATAAATTATAATGAATGCTGGTTTGTTAGAGGTTTTTATTGTATACAACCTCTGTTAACTGAAAATATATTTGAAAATACATGCTCAATCTCAGGCCTATATTCTTAGTAAACGGAACTTTGTTATCTATATTGTCAGTTGCAATGCTGATTCCCGCAGCTGTTGATCTTTATATGGATAACCCTGACTGGATGAGCTTTCTGATATCTTCGTTTTTAACTGCGTTTATTGGAATAAGCCTTTTTCTAACCAATAAGGAAGACTCAAAAACTATAAATTTGCGTCAGGCATTTTTGTTGACGGGTACTTGTTGGGTAACTTTGTCTGCGTTTTCGGCCTTGCCATTTTTCTTTTCTGACTTGAATATTAGTTATACAGATGCTTTTTTTGAATCAATGTCCGGGCTTACAACAACCGGAGCTACTGTCCTTATTGGTCTTGATAATATGCCTCCGGGAGTTTTATTATGGCGTTCACTTTTAGCATGGCTTGGAGGTATTGGTATTATTGTGATGGCCATGGCGGTATTGCCGATGCTGAAAATTGGTGGAATGCAATTATTCCGTACTGAATCTTCAGATAAGTCAGATAAAATTCTACCAAGAGCGGCGCATATATCAGTTGCAATTGGTTCAGTTTACTTATTATTTACTTTTTTATGCAGCACTTTTCTTTGGTTTGCGGGTGTTACACCGTTTAATGCGATAAACCATGCTATGACTACTGTTGCAACTTCCGGTTTTTCTACGCATGATGCCTCTATTGCTCATTATAACAGTCCTTTAATTGAGGGCATAATATCTGTGTTTATGCTTGCAAGTGCAATTCCTTACGTCCTTTATATTCAGATAATTCATGGGCATAAATCTAAATCTATATTAGATGATTCGCAAGTTAGGTGGTTTTTGGGTATAGTGGTATCGAGCATATTTGCAATAATGATGTGGTTATATCTTGCCAATAATCTTGATATAGAATCCGCTTTTAGATATGCGGCATTTAACGTTATTTCTGTTATAACAACTACAGGATTTGCTTCGGATGATTATTCTGTTTGGGGTGGATTTGCAGTAACTGTAATATTCCTGCTATCGGTAGTTGGAGGATGTACCGGATCAACAACAGGTGGTATAAAAGTATTTCGCTATCAGATTTTATATCAAACAGCTCGCACGCAGATTTATCAGCTTATAAGGCCGCATTCAGTTATAAGGCCGCGTTTTAATGATAAGCCGGTATCTGATAATATCACAAGTTCGGTTATGAGCTTCTTTATATTATTTGCGTTTTGTTTTCTTGTTCTTGCAATGATATTGTCTTTACAGGGATTAGATTATATATCAAGCATGAGTGCTGCTGCCTCATGTCTTGCAAATCTTGGCCCTGCTCTTGGGCCTTTATTGGGACCGTCAGGGACATATACTACAATTTCTGACATATCAAAATGGGTGTTGTCTTTTGCAATGCTTGTTGGAAGATTGGAAGTATTTACAGTCTTGGTGCTATTTTCACCTTATTTCTGGAAAGATTAATAGTTAATTTGGCTATAAAATCGTACTATAACCTTGCAATGAGAGTTAAATATGCGTATGTAGTTTGTCCATATTATTTTTGTAAATTATTTAAGTAAAGAATTATGACTTATAAAATAGCAGTTGTTGGTGCCACAGGTAATGTTGGAAGAGAAATGTTGTCTATATTGGCAGAGAGAAATTTTCCTGTAAGAGAAGTGGTTGCTCTTGCATCTGAGCGCTCAAAAGGAAAAGAAGTTAGTTTTGGCGATGAGGATATATTAAAAACGCAAGTTTTAGATAATTATGACTTTTCTGATACTGACATAGCTTTGTTTTCTCCTGGTGGTGCTATTTCGGCAAAATATGCTCCGATTGCGGCAAAAGCTGGTTGCATAGTTATAGATAATACTTCACATTTCAGGATGGATGATGACGTTCCTCTTATAGTTCCTGAGGTTAATCCTGAGGCGATAGCAGGCTATACAAAGCGTAATATTATAGCTAATCCTAACTGTTCTACTATACAAATGCTGGTTGCTTTAAAGCCATTGCATGATGTTGCGAAAATCAAAAGGATAGTTGTTTCTACATATCAGTCTGTTTCTGGTGGCGGAAAAAGTGCGATGGATGAATTATTTAATCAGACAAAAGCTATTTTTGAGAATAAAAAAATACCTCCGCAAAATTTTACAAGACAGATTTCTTTTAATGTAATACCGCAGATAGATGTATTTCTTGATGATGGTTCTACTAAAGAAGAAACTAAGATGGTTAATGAAACTAAGAAGATTTTAGACCCTTCTATTGAGGTATCTGCAACATGTGTACGAGTTCCGGTCTTTACTGGTCACGCAGAATCGGTTAATATAGAATTTGAGAGTGAAATATCTGTAGAAGAAGCAAGGGACATTTTAAGAGATGCGCCGGGTGTTTCTGTTATAGATAATCCTGCAAGTGGTGACTATATAACGCCTGTTGAATGTGCTAGGGAAGATGATGTATTTGTCTCTAGAATACGTAAAGATCCAACGGTTGAATTTGGTCTTAATATGTGGGTTGTTTCTGATAATTTAAGGAAAGGGGCTGCTCTTAACACAGTCCAGATAGCTGAAGAATTGGTAGAAAACTATCTTTAAAGCATAATATGGTAAGATTCGGGGGAAAATTATTTACTTTATTTGCAGTGCTGATTGCGCTCGTGGTTCCTTCTTTGACTCTTGCAAAGCCAACTGTTAGCCAAATACAGCAATTTGTACGCCAGCAAACTCAGGCTGGAAATCCTGCTGATCTTGTTAAAGAGTTTGGAGAGGACTTTAGTGAACTTTATTTAAGTGGAATGGACTTATCGGGAGTTTTATTAAAAGGAGCAAATTTAAGAGATGCTAATTTATATGGTACAAAATTAAAGGGAGCCAATCTTTCAAGAGCTAACTTTTTGCATGCTGATCTTTCTTCTTCAGAACTTGATGGTGCAGATTTTTCAGGTGCAGATTTAACTGATGCCGATATGCAGGAATCTTCTATAAATGGTGCTAACTTTACTGAAGCTAACTTACAAAATGCACTTTTAAGTAATGCTTCCATTAAAGAATCTGTTTTTGATAAGGCAAAATTATATAAAGTAAAATTCTTTGGCAGCAATCTTTCTCAATCGAGTTTTAAAGATGCAAATATATATGGTGCTGACTTTCAGGGAGCTGATTTACAAGGAGCAATATTTGATAAATCTTATATGGAAGCTGTAGATTTACAGAATGTAAATGCAAAATCATCCAGCTTTGTTGATGTTAATTTATCAAGTGCAATTTTATCAAGAGCCGTTTTTACTGGTTCAAATTTCACAGGTGCTAATCTTTCAGATAGTATATTGCCAAGGGCTGATCTGAGTGATTCTATATTTGCCAGAACTAATTTTAAAAACTCTGATATGTCTTATGTAAAAGCACATAAGTCTAACTTTTGGGGTGCCATAATGAAGGAAGCAAATCTTGTTGGCGCGCAATTTAATTTTTCTAATATGAGAAAAATATATCTTATAAAAGCTGATATGCGCGGTGCTTCTTTGCAAAGATGTGATATGTCGCGAGCATATTTAAATGATGCAAAATTACAGGAAGTTAAATTAATTCAGGCCAATTTAGTTGGTGCATCAATGGTTGGTGCTTCTTTGGATCGGGCAGATTTGCGTTCAACAAACCTAAAGGATGCAAATCTAAAGAGAGTTTCCATAAGCCAGTCCAACCTTGTGGGGTCAAAATTGAATAATGCAAATTTATGGGGAGCAAATATTCAAACCTCTAATTTAGCAAATGTTGACTTTACTGGCGCTATTACTAACAATGTTTTATTCTTGCGGACGATTGGCTTGGAAAATAAGGTAAAAGCTTTACAGGATAGCGGAGCATTTTTTTCCGTAGAAGGTTTGCTGCAGGCTGTTAAAGCTGGAAAAGATCTTTCTTCTATGAATTTGGATCATCTTGATTTTTCTGATAAAGATTTAAAAGGTGCTAAATTTAAGAATTCTACTTTTAGATATTCTAATATGCGGGGTGTGAATCTTATGCAGGCAGATTTGGAGAATACCAATTTTGATTGGGCAAATCTGGAAAAAGCACAATTACAATTGGCAAATATTCAAGAATCAAGTTTAGTAAGAGTTAATTTGCGTGGCTCGACACTCAATCAGGCAAATTTTAAAGGTTCAAATTTAAGTGGTGCAGATTTTTGGCGTTCATCTATGGTAAATACTAATCTTGATGGTGCAGATCTTGAAGGGGCGATGTTAAGAGAGACAAATTTATATAAAGCTGATTTGTCGCGGGCAAACCTTCTAAGGTCAAATTTTCAAGGTGCTATTTTATATAAAGCTACAGTTAAAGATGTAGTTGGTCTTCATGACACATCTTTGGCAGAAATAGTAAAAATGACCAAAACCCGGCCTAAAAAGGAAGAAGAGTGATGCTTAAAAATAAGACTGCTATTGTTACGGGCTCTACAAGTGGAATTGGTAAGGCAGTAGTTGAGCGTTTAGCAGCTTCTGGTTGCGGTGTTGTTATAAATGGTTTTGGTAATGACGAGGAAATAGATAGTCAAATAAAGCATATAGAATCGGCATACTCTGTTAAGGCTATATATTCAAATGCGGATATGACAAAGCCTGAAGAAATTAAGGATATGGTAGATTCTGCAAGTAGTGAGTTTGGCGGTGTTGATATATTAGTAAATAATGCCGGAATTCAGCATGTTGATTATATAGAAGATTTTCCGGTGGAAAAATGGGATGCTGTTATAGCAATTAATTTATCATCGGCTTTTCATACAATAAGGAATGCTATTCCTTATATGAAAAAGAATTCTTTTGGCAGGATTATAAATATTGCATCAGCGCATGGCTTGGTGGCTTCTGCTAAAAAAAGTGCCTATGTTGTAGCAAAGCATGGAATAGTTGGTTTAAGTAAGGTGATAGCTTTAGAAACAGCAGGATCTGGAATAACTTGTAATTCTATATGCCCTGGTTGGGTGCTAACACCTCTTGTACAAAAGCAGATAGAGGCAATTTCACAAGATCAGGGTATTTCTATAGATGAGGCAAGTATAAAATTATTATCTGAAAAACAGCCATCAAAAGAATTTGTTCAGCCTGAACAAATTGGCGATCTCGTGGTTTATTTATGTTCAGATTCAGCAAGTTCTATTACCGGATCTTCACTTTCTATTGATGGTGGATGGACAGCGCAATAGCCTGCTTCAAATTTTATAAAAATCTATGCATTATATATATATCAACCAGACCTTTCTGACCGTGGTTAAAAGCTTTTGGTACTGATCCAATAACGTTAAAGCCAAGAGATTTCCATAATTTAAATGCAATCTCATTAGTGCTGACTACAACATTAAACTGCATTGCTTTGAAACCTAAGTTTTTTGCTTCTTCTAATGCATGTTCGCACATTTTACGGCCTATGCCTTGTTTACGAAAATCAGGATTGACCATAAAACCCGCATTACAAACATGAGCGCCATTTCCAATCTTATTGGGACGTATGGTGTATGTTCCTACAACTTCGTCATCAATTTTGGCAATATAAGGAGTATTGCCTTTAACCATCCACACGTCAAAAGCATCTGATTTTGAAATATCGCAAGGGTATATATAAGTATCTTGCGTACTTACTACTGTCTTAAATATTGGCCAGATAAGATCAAAATCATTTTCTGAAGCAGGAGAAATAGACAGGCGCATCATTTATACTCTACTGCAACAACTTCGTATGATTTAGATCCGCGAGGAGTCTTTACTTCAACCGAGTCATCAACTGTTTTGCCAATTAATGCGCGTGCAATAGGAGACTTGATGGATATTCTTCCTTTTTCCACGTCAGCTTCATATTCACCGATAATTTGATAAACAACTTCCTGTTCTGTTTCCTCATCATATAAAGTAACATGAGCGCCAAACTTAATCGTATCACCACTAAGCTTGCTTATATCTATTACTTCTGCGCGAGCCTGCTTATCTTCAAGCTCCATAATACGACCTTCATTGAAACTTTGTTTCTCACGAGCAGCATGATATTCTGCGTTTTCCTTAAGATCGCCATGTTCACGAGCTGCGGCTATCTCTTTTGAAATCTGACTACGTAAGGATGTCTTGCGATCTTTTAGCTCTGCCTCTAATTCTTCAAAGCCTTTAACAGTAATGGGAAACTTTTCTGACATGTTTCCTCTCCTTTTTATATAAAAATTATCGTCCGTCTTAAATTTTGACGAACCTGAATATACTAAATTTTTTTCGAATCTGCTAATGAATTACAGCAAATGAAACATATCCTATTCAAAATAAGACTGTAATGAGAAAACTTCAAGCCCAGAATTATCTTTCAAGCGAGAAATTGCCTTAACCATAGCCTTTGAACCAGAAATTGTTGTGCTATATGATACCTTATTCATAAGCGTGTTTTGGCGGATGCTCATACTATCATTTAGCGCGGCGCTGCCTTCGGTGGTATTTATAACAAGGTCAATTTCACCATTTTTTATTGAGTCAACAATATGCGGTCTTCCTTCGCGTACTTTATTAATAATTGTTACAGGGATAGATTTTCCTTCAAGATATTTGGCAGTTCCTTTAGTTGCAACAATATCAAAACCTAAATCATGCAAATCTTGTGCAATAGGTTTGATATGGCGCTTATCTGAATCTTTTACAGATATAAATACGCGTCCGCAAAGGGGTATGTTATTGCCAGCTGCAATCTGAGATTTTGCAAATGCGCGGCCAAATCCAGAGTCAAGACCCATAGATTCTCCGGTTGATTTCATTTCTGGCCCTAATACCGTATCAACCCCAGGAAAGCGAGAAAATGGTAATACTGCTTCTTTTACGGCTATATGTTTTAGCTTTTTCTCTTTTAGAGCAAAATCTGATAAATTTTCACCAGCCATAATACGCGCGGCAATTTTAGCGACCGGAATGTTAGTAGCTTTTGCCACAAATGGAACTGTACGGCTGGCACGTGGATTAACTTCAATAATATATATTTCATCGTCTTTAACTGCAAACTGAACATTCATTAAGCCTCTGACATTTAATGCCAGTGCAAGCTCACGGCTTTGCCTTTTTAGCTCATCTAAAACAGATTTTTTTAAAGAATATGGAGGAATAGTGCAGGCTGAGTCTCCTGAATGGATTCCGGCCTCTTCAATATGTTCCATAATACCTGCTATATAGACATCTTTTTGGTCGCATATAACGTCAACATCGGCTTCAATTGCATCCTGTAGGAATCTATCCAGCAAAATTGGTCCATCTTCAAATGAAGCTGATGATTTTAAAATATAACTTTTTAAAGATTCTGTATCATTAACAATTGCCATATTGCGACCGCCAAGTACATAAGATGGGCGCACAACAAGCGGATAGCCTATTCTTTCTGCCCCAAGGAGTAGCTCTTTTTCATTATTTGCAATGTCATTTTCTGGTTGCTTTAATTTTAATTTTGTAACCAGAGCTTTAAATCTGTCTCTGTCTTCTGCCAGATCAATAGAGTCAGGAGAAGTTCCTATTATGTTAATGCCGGCTTTTTCAAGATCATGAGAAAGTTTTAACGGAGTTTGTCCTCCATAATGAACTATAGCGCCATGTAATGTACCTTTTGATTGCTCCAATTTTGCAACTTCTAATACATCTTCACATGTTACAGGTTCAAAATATAAACGATCAGAAGTGTCGTAGTCAGTAGAAACCGTTTCAGGATTACAATTTAACATTATTGTTTCATAACCTGCTTCTTTTAGAGCATATGCAGCATGTACGCAGCAATAGTCAAATTCAATTCCCTGACCAATACGATTTGGGCCGCCACCAATAATAATTACTTTTTTTGCATCAGTTGGATCAGACTCATTTTCCGCTGGTGTGATTGCATTTCCTTCATAACAGCTATACATATAAGGAGTAACTGATTCAAATTCGGCAGCGCAGGTATCAACTCTCTTATATACTGGCCTTACACCGAGCTTGTGGCGTAATTTGAAAATTGTACTTTCACTTATTCCGGATAATTGAGATAGTCTCTTGTCTGAAAATCCTGATTTTTTCAGCTGCAACAAGTCAAAAGCATTGTCTGGCATGCCATTATTTTTTACATATTCTTCCTGGGCAATTATTTGCTTTAACTGCTCAAGATACCATGGGTCATATTTTGTGATATCATGTATATCCTCTAAAGAAATGCCTTTGCGGATTGCTTGTGCAATAACCAATAGTCTGTCAGGAGTGGCTCTTGAAAGTTCAGATCTCAAACTGTCATTATCGGCATCTGCATGTATTTCATTAAGACCGCAAAGTCCTGTCTCCATAGAGCGTAAAGCTTTTTGTAAAGACTCCTTAAAATTACGACCGATAGCCATAACTTCTCCAACTGCTTTCATCGCACTTGATAATAATGGTTCAGAGCCATCAAATTTTTCAAAATTAAAGCGAGGAATTTTTGTAACAACATAGTCAATTGTTGGCTCAAATGAGGCTGGAGTTGTCTGTGTACAGTCATTTAATATTTCATCAAGCCTATAGCCAACTGCAAGTTTTGCGGCGATTTTAGCAATAGGAAAACCAGTTGCTTTAGATGCAAGAGCTGATGAGCGTGAAACGCGCGGATTCATCTCAATTACAACAAGACGACCATCTTTGGGATTAACCGCAAACTGAACATTTGAACCGCCCGTGTCAACTCCAATCTCGCGTAAAACCGCAATAGAAGCATCGCGCATTATCTGATATTCTTTATCAGTTAATGTAAGGGCAGGGGCAACTGTTATACTATCGCCAGTATGAACGCCCATAGGATCAATATTTTCAATTGAGCATACGATTATGCAGTTGTCGCTACTATCGCGGACAACTTCCATTTCATATTCTTTCCAGCCAATTATGGATTCATCAATCTGAACTTCATTGGTTGGTGAAGCCTCAAGACCGCTTGCAACAATTAATTCAAATTCTTCTTTGTTATATGCAACTCCGCCACCTGATCCACCAAGAGTAAATGATGGGCGGATAATTGCCGGAAGACCAATATATTCAATAGCCTTGTGGGCATCTTCCATGTTTCTTACAACAACATTTTTCGGGCATTCAAGGCCAATATTTGCCATAGCCTCGTTAAAGCGACGGCGATTCTCAGCCTTATCAATTACATCAGGTTTAGCACCTATTAGCTCAACATTATATTTATCCAGAACTCCGGCATGGAATAAATCTATAGCGCAATTAAGCCCGGTTTGTCCACCAACAGTAGGCAGTACGGCATCGGGGCGTTCTTTTTCAATAATTTTTGTAACCATATCAACAGTAATAGGCTCGATATATGTCGCATCTGCCAGATCCGGGTCAGTCATTATCGTAGCAGGGTTGGAGTTAACCAATATAACCCTGTAGCCTTCTTCTTTTAATACTTTACAGGCCTGAGTACCTGAATAGTCAAATTCACAAGCCTGACCGATAACAATTGGGCCTGCGCCGATTACTAATATTGATTTTATGTCTGTTCTTTTAGGCATATTTAGTGTCCAGAGTTCAGAGTTCAGAGTTCAGTTTTTTATATAGGCTATTTCTTAGACCGTTTAATATCATACCAATTTCTTTGGTTTGTTGCTCTAGTAATAAAACTTTATTTCTATTTATATATTTTAAACGGTCAGCAATAGTTATTTGGGTTTCTAATTCACATAGAGATCCATAAGAAATGTTAACAAATCGTATAAATTCTTTTGTAGAGCGTCTAGAGCTTCCTTCGGCTATATTTGATGGAATTGATATTGCACAACGCCTTATCTGGTTTGTTAGGCAATACACTTCCTCTTTTGGAAAACTAGCTGTCTCTTTATAAATAAACTCAACAAGAGCAATAGCCTTTTGCCAGACTTTTAAATCTTTGTAGCTTTGAATGATATTTACCTTTTTTTTCATTTCTTTTTCTTGCTGAACTCTGATTTCTGACTACTGAACTCTGGCTTTTTAACTCTAATCATTTCCATAAATCTTTCAAAAAGATAAAAACTATCATGCGGGCCAGGAGAACTTTCCGGGTGATGCTGTACTGAAAAAGCAGGGTAAATCTTAGATTTTATGCCCTCGATAGTTCCATCAAATAAAGATGTATGAGTTATTTCAATATCATCACCTAATGATTCGGCAGTTACAACAAATCCATGATTCTGGCTTGTAATTTCTACTCTTCCTGTTTCATTATCCTTCACAGGGTGATTGCTTCCTCTGTGGCCTTGATGCATTTTTGTAGTGTCGCAACCAAGTGCAAGCGATAAAAGCTGATGGCCAAGGCAAATTCCAAAAATAGGAATTTTCTTCTCCAGAAGTTCTTTAATTACAGGAATAGCATATTCCCCTGTTGCTGCAGGATCACCAGGGCCGTTAGACAAAAATATGCCATCTGGCTTATGTTTTAATATTTCTTCTGCCTTAGTTTTAGCAGGAACTACTATAACTTCACACTCAAGTTCAGCCAGACAGCGTAATATGTTTAGTTTTGCACCATAATCAATGGCAACAACCTTATATTTTGTTTTAGCTATGTTTGTATGGCCATCGTTTAATGACCAGCATTTTTGATTCCAGCTATAAGATTTTGCTGCAGTTACACTATTGGCAAGCTCCATTCCTTTTAATGAAGGATATTTTGATAATTTTTCCTGAATTTTTGTCAAATCAAAATCTTTTTTATTAGCAAAATGACATATTGCAACATTTTGCGGCCCGTGTTGTCTGGTATGTCTGGTTATTGCTCTTGTATCAACTCCTGAAATGCCGGTGATGTTATTTTTTACAAGCCAGTCTTCAAGATTAAGTTGATTACGAAAATTTGACGGCTCTGTTATAGGTTCACGTATTATTAAACCTTTGGCAACGGGCTTTGTTGATTCTATGTCTTCATCATTAGTACCAACATTTCCAATATGGGGAAATGTAAATGTTATAACCTGGCCTGCATATGAGGGGTCTGTAAGAATTTCCTGATATCCGGTAATGCCGGTATTAAAACATATTTCGCCAATAGTAGTGCCCTTTGCACCAACGCCATTTCCAAAAATAACGTCCCCATTAGCAAAAACTAAAGCCGCGCTGGCATGTTCTGGAACTTTGGTTTCCATTAAAAACTCTCTTTATCCATCCTGAAGTCAAATCCACGAGAAAATATGGAAAAGCTGGCTCGCTGTCAAGGATAAGTTGTTTAATTTTTTTTATTATGTATAGTCATATCCAAGTTTGGGAGAGCTTTGCAGATTATGTTTATTCCTCAGTCCTTTTTAGAAGAATTAAAGAATAGAATAAAAATTTCAGATATAATAAAGCCATATGTTGCTTTAAGGCATAAAGGGCGAGATGAATATTCAGGCCTTTGTCCTTTTCATAAAGAGAAAACATCTTCTTTTACTGTCAGTGATAATAAAGGTTTTTATCATTGTTTTGGGTGTGGTGCGCATGGAAGCGTATTTGATTTTCTTAAAAATTATAAAAATTTACCATTTCCTGAAGTTGTTGAAGAGTTAGCAAATAAAGTTGGTATGCAGCTTCCAAAAATATCAGAAGATGTAGTTAAGCAGGAAAAAAAGAGATTATCGCTTTTTGAGATAGTTGAGCAGGCATGTGTGTTTTTTCAGGAGCAGCTAAATTCAGGAAAAAATCATGAGGCTGTCGCATATATAAAAAAACGTGGGCTATCGGACTCTGTAGTAAATAAATTTAGATTAGGATTTGCTCCAAATGCAAGAAATATGCTTACCAATTATCTTAAAGTAAGGGGAGTTACAGATAATCAATTAGTTGAGACGGGGCTATCTATACGCTCAGACAGGGGGGAGTTATATGATCGTTTTCGCGGAAGGGTGATGTTTCCAATATGCGATATTAAAGGAAGAGTAGTTGCTTTTGGTGGAAGGATATTGGGTGATGGTCAGCCTAAATATCTTAACTCTCCTGAGACTATATTATTTAAAAAAGGCAGCATGTTATTTAATGAGCATAATGCAAGGCATGTTGCTTTAAAAACCCAGCGTTTAGTGGTGGTAGAAGGTTATATGGATGTTATAGCTTTGGATGCTGCCGGAATAAAATGCGCAGTCGCACCTCTTGGAACAGCTCTTACCGAATTACAAATAGAAAGATTGTGGCGAATGACAAAAGATCCGGTTATTTGCCTTGATGGTGATAGCGCAGGGCAAAGAGCTATGAGTCGCGTTGCTGATATCGCGCTTAATATATTAAAGCCAGGATATACTTTAAAATTTGCTATATTGCCTCAGAAGATGGATCCGGATGATTTGATAAAAAGCCGCGGAGTTCAAGAAATGAGGCGCATATTGCAACAATCATCATATTTATCTGATGTTATATGGCAAATTGAGCTGGGAAGACAAATGGTTGAAACTCCAGAACAAAAGGCTGATTTAAGCCAAAGGCTGGATAAATTAACATTAAAAATTAAGGATGAGAGTTTACGTAAATATTATAAAAATGATTTTAATAAAAAGATGTGGGAATTATTTAACTATTTCTCCAGGAAGAAATCAGCTAAAGAAAATGATTCCATGAGCGCATATGAAATGAAGAAAAATATTTCTGTTGATATTAATACAATAGAAGGATCAGAGACTCTAATTATGCTATCTATCTTGAATAATCCGCAATTATTGGGTGATCCTGAAGTTAAGGAAGAATTTATTTCTGTTGATTTTGTAAGTAATAAGCTTGACAAAATACGTATGGCTGTCCTAGAAATAGCCGGTTCGGAAGTTAATTTTAGTAAAGATGATTTACTTCGCATTTTAAATGAAAGTGATTTATCTGACGATATTTTAGCTATTTATGCTTTAAGACTAGGTGGTTTCTCGGAGCCTTGTAGCGATTTTTCTGAAGCTATGAAGGTTTGGAAATATGCTTTTGGATTGTCGTATCTGGCTCGCTTGAAGAAAGAATATAAAGATGCGAGTAGTCAGATGACAGAAGAGTCTGAACAAATAGCAAATGCACTAAGTAAGCAGGTGCAGGAAATGGAGTTCGAAATTAGTAGTTTTTATCAGTCTTTTTCACAAAATTAGATTGATCGGGTTTGGGTTTTAAATGTAATAAGGTGTCCTTTATGACAACTGAAAATGCTAAAAGTACAGAAGTTTTGTCCAAAGAAATGATGGCAGCTGTAAAAAAGCTGATGGCAAAAGGAAAGAAAAGAGGTTTTTTAACCTATGAAGAAGTAAATACGGTTTTTCCTAAAGATAATTTTAGTCCTGAGCAGTTGGAAGCGGCTATCAATAACCTTATCACCACTGGGATCACGATAGTTGAAAGTGAAGAAGATGCAGTAGCGGCTGATGATGGCCCAGATATGGGAGATGATTCTGACGATGATTCAATTGAAGAGGTTGATGTAGGTCGTACAGATGATCCTGTTAGAATGTATTTGCGTGAAATGGGCGGCGTTGAGTTGCTATCGCGTGAGGGTGAAATAGAAATAGCTAAGCGTATAGAAAAAGGGCGCGAAATGATGTTGGCATCTCTTTGTGAGACTCCGATAGTTATGCGTAAAGTTGTTACCTGGTATGATGATCTGACAAATGATGTTGTTCTATTGAGAGATATCGTTGATTTGGATGCTACATATGGTCAGGAGATGGGTGAAGAATTTTCATCTATAGAAGATGAAGTAAATGGAGACATGTTTGGAATAAACAAGAAGAAGCAGGCAGATGCTAATTCTGGTTCTTCATTCCTTGAAGATGATGATGAGCATAAAAAGATTTCAAAAAGAAAAGATGATCTTGATGAAGATGATGATGGCGACGAAGACGAAGATGAAGATGATGAAGATTCTTCGGAAGAGTATTCAGATGATGATGATTATTCTGATAACAACATGTCATTGGCTGCAATGGAGCAGGTTTTATTACCTATAGTATTAGAGATTTTTAAAGAGTTATCCCAAGTTTGTACCGATATATTAAATATCCAGGAAGAGCGTCTGCGTGTTGCTCTGGGAGAGATTGAAGAAAATAAAGCAAGCAAAGAGAAATATAAAAAACTTACAAAAAGACTTAATCAAATAGTTGATCGTATTAAATTTAATGATCAGAAAGTAGATGAGTTATTATTTAGCCTTTATGATACTAATAAGAAATTAATAGCTCTGGAAACTAAGTTACTTAAACTGGCAGAGTCCAATAAAATTAAGCGTGTAAGTTTCCTAAAGCATTATAAAGGTTCTGAGATCGATCCAAAATGGCTTGATAGCGCTAAGAAAATAAAGGAAAAAGGCTGGAAAGAATTTACAACTGACAGCTATGATGAAGCTAATAAAATAATACAAGATGTAATATCTATGGCCAAAGAGATAGGTCTTGATATTGCTGGCTTTAAGTCTTTGGTAAATGATGTTCAAAAAGGTGATCGTGAAGCTGGCAAAGCTAAAAAAGAAATGATTGAGGCTAATTTGCGTCTGGTTATTTCTATAGCTAAAAAATATGCTAATAGAGGCCTGCAATTCCTTGATTTGATTCAGGAAGGAAATATTGGTCTGATGAAGGCGGTTGATAAATTTGAATATCGTCGTGGATATAAGTTTTCTACATATGCTACATGGTGGATACGTCAGGCAATTACAAGATCGATAGCCGATCAGGCGCGTACGATCCGTATACCTGTTCATATGATAGAAACTATCAATAAAATTGTTCGTACTACAAGACAGATGATTCATGAGATGGGTCGTGAGCCTACTCCTGATGAGCTTGCAAGGCGTCTTTCTATGCCTGTTGATAAGGTTAGAAAAGTTCTTAAGATTGCTAAAGAGCCAGTGAGTTTGGAAAATCCTGTAGGTGATGATGAAGATGGTAGCTATCTGGGCGACTTTATTGAAGATAAAAATGCTGTACAGCCTATAGATGCTGCAATTTTGGGTAACTTGCGTGAAGTAACTACAAAAATTCTTTCAAGTTTGACGCCGCGTGAAGAGCGTGTACTTAGAATGCGTTTTGGTATAGGTATGAATACAGATCATACTCTTGAAGAGGTTGGGCAGCAATTTTCTGTTACTCGTGAGAGAATAAGGCAGATTGAAGCAAAAGCTTTGAGAAAGTTAAAGCATCCTAGCCGTTCAAGAAAACTCCGTGGCTTCTTGAACACTTAAAATTTTGTAAGATTTATTTAATAGGGGAAAGCTTAGTTTTTATAAAACTATTTTCCCTATTTTCTTGCTTTAAAATTGGTCTTAGGTGCTTATTTATTAAGTACACCCATTGCTTTAATAGTGGCGAGATCTTTAGCTGTTATTCCAATTATATTATGCATTTTTGCATTGGTGAAGTTAGCTCCAATAATATTGGCTCCTGAAAGGTTGGCTCCTGACAAATTTGCATTTGAAAGATCTGCCCTTTCTAAATTAACTGATTTTAGATTTGCATCCTGTAAGTTAGCTCCCGATAGCTTTATGCCTTTTAATGAAGAGCCTTTTAAATCAGCATCTTGTAAATTTGCTTTTATAAATATAGCTCCTTCTAACGATGCTCCTTTAAAGCTTGAGTCTTGCAGGCTTGCTTCGGTGAAATCTGCGCCCTCGAGATTTGCTCTATAGAAAGTAGCTCCATCGAGAATGGCTTTCTGAAGCTTTGTATCCCAAAGATGAGATCCTGAAAGATTAGCGCCGTTTAATTTTGCTCCATTTAGATTTGCTTCCCACAGGTTTGAGCCGGATAAATTTGTATTTAAAAGAGTGGCGTCGGTTAATATTGTTCCCTGAAGGTCGGCTCTTTGAAGATTAGCATCGCGCAAGTCGGCTCTTGTCATATTTGCATTGTCAAGTCTGGTTCTATGCATAAATGCGCCTTCAATGCTTGCGTCAATAAGTGACGCTCCCTTTAAATCTGAGAAATCTAAATCCGCACCAAGCAGGCTTGCTCCTGAAAGATTAGCTTCGCGTAAATCAGCATAAGCAAGCTCGACACCTTCTAAAATTGCATCACTCAGATTTGCCTTATATAAATGTGATCCGGTCATATCAGAGTAAGATAAATCAGCTTTTTCCAAGTTAGCATTTTTAAGATTGGCATTTTGGATGCTTGCATATGATAAATTAGCCTCAGGAAGGCTTATATTCTCCATATTTGACTTACTTAAATTTGAATATGAAAGATTTGTGGAGCGTAGTTTTGCACCAATAAAGTTTACACGCTCAAGATTGGCATATTGGAGATTTGCATCCTCAAGTATAGCATTTTCCAATATTGTATTGCGTAAATTTGTATAAGATAGATTCACGCCTTTCAATATAACGTTACTTAAGTCTAACCCCGATAAATCCATCTTTTCAAAGTTTGTTCCAAATTTATCCGCTAAGTTTATCTCTTCACCTTTATTGCGCTGCTCCGTAACATACTCCCTTATTTTTTCACGTATCGGAGCAGTAGTTTCATCATTTTGGTTATGGGAGCCCATCCAGTATGATACTGAAGAAGCTATAGATATTAATAATACGACACCTATTATGGAAGAAATTTTCATTGAAACTCTCTATGGCAAATATTACTTAAATATAAAGACTTACAGTCTATGTATAAAATATTCTAATATCAATATTTTCTTTTTTCAGGAAAGAGACAAACGGGATAATCTTTACTTAATGTTCTTACATTTCTTGTGGATTGAATTATTTTATCCCCTTGATTATATGCAATACTATGACAAAGCCATTTTTTATCATCGCGTTCAATATAGTCTTCACGATAGTGGCTGCCTCTGCTTTCTGTCCTGTTTATAGCAGTTGCTGCAACTATTCTTCCCTGTTGAGTTAAATTCATGGTTTCAATTTTGTTAACAAGATCTGTATTCCATATTAAAGATTTGTTGTTTAATTTCACATGTTCGAGCGACTTATAGCAATCTTCAATTATGTTAAGGCCTTTTTCTAAATGTTCTTTAGTTCTAAATACTCCGACATAGTCATCCATAGCATTATTTAGTTTATATCTGATGTGGCCTGATGTGATGTCGCTACCACTATTTATCATGTCATTAAAGCGGGAAAATATAATATCACTTGTTGATTTTGAAGGCGCTTTTGCGGTTTTGGTAGAAAGTGAAATATTATCAATTGCAGATTTTCCAAATACTACCAAATCAAGAAGGGAATTGCAGCCAAGCCTGTTAGCTCCATGGACTGAAACACATGCCGTTTCGCCAATTGCAATTAAGCCTTCAACTATCTGGTTATCTTGATTAACAACTTTGCAATTTTGATCTGTAGGAACCCCTCCCATAGTGTAATGGACAGATGGACGAACCGGTATAGGTTCAATAGTTGCATCAACTTTGGCAAATATTTTTGCCGTTTCGCATACCAAAGGCAATTGCTCATGTAGAAAATCTTTACCTAAGTGATGCAAATGCAATTCCATATAGTTTTTATCAGGCCCAGCGCCTCTGCCTTGCGCTATTTCTGTAGCCATAGCGCGCGATATCACATCTCTTGGAGCAAGATCCTTATAGCTTGGCGCATATCTTTCCATAAAGCGTTCGCCATTGCCATTTAGCATGTATCCACCTTCACCGCGCGCAGCTTCTGTGATTAAAAAGCCTGAACCGACTAATCCTGTTGGATGAAACTGTATGAACTCCATGTCTTGTAGTGGCAGACCAGCTCTTAATACCATAGCATTTCCGTCACCTGTGCATATGCTCGATGAAGTGCTGGTTTTATATAACTGGCCGAATCCACCTGTTGCCAGAATAACGTTATGTGCAAGGAATGTAATTACTTTTCCACTATCTAAATCCCAGGCAATAACGCCGTGGCATTTATTATTTTCTACCAATAAATCTAAAGCTATAAAATCAATAAAGAACCGGGTTTTATGGCGGATTGATTGCTGATATAAAGTTTGCAGTATGGCATGACCAGTTCTATCCTGAGCAGAACATGCTCTTTCAGGAGGAGGGCCTTTGCCAAAATCTGAAGATTGTCCGCCATATTTTCGCTGGCGGAGTTTACCGTCGCTATTGCGTGAGAATGGCACGCCCATTTGCTCTAATTCATAAATTGCAGCAGGAGCATTCTTGCACATAAATTCAACAGCATCCTGATCTGCAAGCCAGTCACTACCGCGTATTGTGTCATACATATGCCATTGCCAATGATCTGTCGAATGATTACCAAGCGCTGCGTTTATGCCACCTTTTGCTGCAACTGTATGGCTGTGAGTTGGGTTGACTTTGCTTATGCAGGCAACATTAAGTCCCTTTGCTGAGGCACGCATAGCTGCCATAAGTCCTGCGCCGCCGGCACCTATTACTATAACATCAAAATTTAGAACTTCTTTATCCATTTGGGGAGTATATTGGTAAATATTTCTATTACAAGAAATGCTGCTTTAAAGGGTAAAATTTAACATTAATGTAATAAAACTGCATTATGTATGTGATCGGTAACGATTGATATTTTTAAGGAAAATAAGATGAGCACAACAATAAGCGAGGGCACAAGAGAAGGTAACTTTTCTGCTTTTGGTATAAAAAACATGGTTAAAGAATCAGAATCTGAAAAGGTGAAAGAAATTGGTTTTGGGGGATCCTTTGGTTCATTTGTTGAAACTTCAAGTAAGCGGGATAATGGTAAAAAGAAATGGGTAGAAAAAACCTCTATAATTGGAGCTGATCTTAATAGGCATAAATCTGGTGAAATTAATTTGAGTAAAAGAACTCTTGGAGAATATAAAGCATTAAATAAAAAATGTGGCCCAGAGCATGCTATTATAACAGAGATAGTAGGCTGTGGAATAAATAGAATATTAACAGAAGGCAGCGGTCCAAAAGTTGTTTTATGTAAAAATGATCAAGGGGATTTTTATATGCGTTCCCGTGTTTCTAAAGATCATGCAGATTTATATAATTTAGTTATTGAAGAAGAATATGAAAAATTATCAAAATCATCAAAACACCACCCATGTTCTGGAATTAAAGGTCTTACAGAATCGCTGGTAATACGCTTATTCATGGGTGACTCTCTAGATGATATTAAGCTAGAAAATATAGTTGCCAGTATGAATTTTGATGAAGATAAAAATGAATATTGCCAAATATATAACGTAGATGGTGGTAATTTTTTACACCATACATACAATATAGGCCAAGAGATTTTTGACCCTGATTATATTTTGGGTATGAATAGTTATTATGACAAGGAGAATAGTGATTATAAGGGAGCTTATAGATATAAGTTTAGAACATATGAAGATTATAAACAAAATGCTAAATTAGTAGATCAAAAAAAATCTAATAAAGGGAATAGTGCGTCGCTCAAAAATGGCCTGCTAAAGAGTTTCAGACAAAGTAAAGAAAATGGTTTCGTCGAAGGGTTTAGAGATTTCCTCAATGATAAAATATTAAAAGAAGACCTGGCTGAGGCGGTTGATAAAATAGCACATTTGCCTTTGGATGTAATAAAGCAGGATATAGATAAATTCAAAATATTGCGCACAAAGGATGATAAACCTTTAATTACTGAAGAATTTGCTGATGATCTTCTTTATCATGTAAGACATGCAAAAGGAAAAGCAGAAGCTTTGATGGTGCAATTTAGAGAAAAAAATCCTGAATTCCCAGAATTTGATATGAATAAATACCCTATTCTTGCAGAATATTGCGATTCTTATAAGGATCTTGAGCAAGATTGCAGTGCTGAGCGGAGCGAGCCTGAAATCAAAGAGCCGGCAGAAGGGCATTGGGTAGGGGTTGCATACAGGCAAAGTATAGAAAATATAGATAGAGAAATTGGGTTTGGCATAATCTAAATTTCTTCGGCAAGAGGATGTTTATCAAACACCAGATCCTTCATTCGCTTGCTGAGAACATGTGTATATATCTGGGTGGTAGAAATATCGCTATGCCCTAATAGTTCCTGTAAGATCCGTAAATCGGCGCCATTATTTAGCAAATGAGTTGCAAATGAATGGCGTAATATATGCGGAGATATTTTGTTAGGATCAATATTGGCATTTAAAGCTAATTCTTTTAGCATTTGTCCTAGTCTCTGGCGAGTTAGATAGCCTTCTTTTGAGCTGGATGGAAAAACCCATTTGCTATTTTTTTGTGAGGATATGCTGTTGCGGATATTAATATGTTTTTCAAGAGCAATAATTGATGGCGTAGAAAGAGGAACCAGCCTTTCTTTGGAACCTTTGCCTTTTACTATCATATAATCGCGCAAAGTTGTTTTGTTATTTTTGACAGTGGTTTGTAGCATCGACATGCGCAAAGTTACAAGCTCCGTAACTCTTAATCCGGTGGCATATAATAGCTCCAATATTGCAACAAGCCTTATGCCGTTTGGAGTTTCATCAATATATGCATATTTTAATAACTTATCTATTTCATCTTCAGTTAAATATTTAGGCAGTATTGATTCTTTTCTTGGCATTTCTATATCTAATGCAGGATTGTCTTTGCGCATATCTTCTGAATATATAAATTTATAAAAATGCCTTATAGACGATATTTTGCGCGATATTGTGCTTGCGGCCATACCCTGTTTATTGAGTAATTCTATATGGTTTAATATGTCAGATGTTTTAGCATCAATTATATTAATATTTTTATTTTTCAGATGATAATAATAGTCATATAGGTCGCGGCCATATGACAAAATTGTATTTGCAGAAGAACCAGATTCTGCAATCAGAGTTTCAAGGAAATATTCAATTGTCGGATGAATATATTTCTTGCTGTTTTTGGGCATCTAATCTTTCCTGCACAAATAATTTAGCCTCATCTGTTAGACCTAATACAGATAGTGAGCGTGTTATATTACTAAATAAAGAGAAATCTAACTCATTTGCATATTTATTGGCGGCTATGTTTAAAATAAGCAATATAGCTTCTGCCTGGCGTTTGGATATCACCGCATCTAAAAGTAATATTTGCTGCAATGTTTGAGGAATTTCAAGTTTTTGATCCAAAGCATAAATCATAAGCATACGCAATTGTTTATATGCTGGCTCATATCCTGAACTATGTAATAATATGTAAAATGAAGAGGCTTTATTAAAAATATCCTGCTCGCTAAGTTTTTCCTTTTGGTTCCACCATGCAAGATGCTCAACATTTTTTAATAGTGATTTTTCGTCTTCATCGGGCATAGGAAAAGGAACTTTTATAACAGGTAAATTCAGCACATTGTCATTAATATATTTTTCCCATGATATTTGTGCAAGCGCCTGGTGTTTGGGAGTGAAAGTAAAGTTAGGAAGCATTATTTTAAAATCTTTTGGCAATGTAGCTCCTGATTCTGAAAATAATTCAGCCTCAAGTTCAGCTTCCTGCAATTTGCCTTGTTGAGCTTTGCATATAATAGATGCTAATTTCCAGAAATTTAATATATTGCTGTCATATTTTTGTGCTATTTTGCAAGCATCTGCCAATTGACTATTTATGAAATATGCAGCGGTTAGTATTTCCTGCATTTCCTCAGATTGTTGAGGAATGGGTATTATTGCCAGCATGGCATTAATTGATTTGCTGTCTCCAATACGAGCAAGGTTTTTAATCCTTGATATGAATATGGAAACAGAGCCTTTTTTGCCATCTATGGGCAAGGTTTTGCTCAGCAGAAGCCTGATCTTTAATTTTTGCATGGCATTAGATGCAGGATAGTCATAAAGATTCGATAATAATGAAGAAATTAACGCATGATCGCTGTTTTTATAAGCGCCATATTCAATTCCTCCATTTTCAGGGCTTAAAAGACCGACACCGTCAATAGATATGGAGTCAACTGACCTGACTGATATTTGAACAGCATATGAAGTTTGACTATACGCAATAATCAAAAAAACAGATAATATAAAAATAAAACTACTGCGAAATTTTTTCATATGGGATCTTAATAATAATTTCACGCTGCGTAACTTCAGGAGTTCCGGAAAAAGTAGCAGCAAATAAAAATATAACAAATATTGCCGAAAAAATTAAAAACCATTTATTTTTTAATATGTTTGAATTCATTTTGCTTCTTTATTGAATATAGTTATTATAATATGCCTTCTTTTGAACTTATAGGATAACACGGAATAATGATGGCGCAAGAGGCTTTGTTGCAAGATAAAATTTTAAAAAAATCAATAGTACTTGTTGGGCTTATGGGATGCGGCAAATCAGCGGTAGGGAAACGTTTTGCAAAATATATAAAAACTGACTTTATTGATCTTGATAAAGAGATAGAAAAAAAAGAGGGAAAAACTATCACCAGAATATTTCAGGAAAATGGTGAAGAATATTTTAGAGATTGTGAAAGAAGCGTTTTAAAAGATTTGTTGCATGGCGATCCGTGTGTTATTGCAACTGGCGGCGGTGCTTTTATAAATGAACAAAGCAGGCGTTTAATAAAAGATAAATCCATATCAATATGGATAGATGCTGATTTTGATGTTTTGTTGGAACGTGTGTCGAGAAAAAAAACAAGGCCGCTTCTGGAAAAAGGAAATAAGGAAGAAATTTTAAGAGATTTAATGCAAAAGCGTTATCCAATATATGAAGAGGCTAAAATAAGAGTGAAAAGTACTACAGCTCCACATGAAAGGGTTATAGAAGAGATTATGAATAAGTTAAGAGAGTCTGGTGAGTAATATAAATAAACAATTAGTTGATTTGGGTGACAGAAGTTATGAAATATTGGTAGGAGAAAATCTTTTATCAGATGCCGCTTCTTATATAGAGCCATTATTGCAGGCGCCAAGAGTTTTTATAGTAACTGATGAAAATGTCGCTCCATTATATTTAAAAACGCTTGTTGATTCTCTTGAGTCGAAAAAAATTAAAGTCGATAGTTTTATTCTGCCTGCTGGTGAATCAACAAAAAGCATGGAAAATCTGGAAAACCTTCTTGATGATATTTTAAAGTTTAAGCCGGAGCGTAAAGTAACATTTATTGCGTTAGGTGGTGGTGTAATTGGTGATTTAACAGGGTTTGCAGCCAGCATATTATTGCGTGGGGTTAATTTTATTCAAATTCCAACAACGTTATTATCGCAGGTAGATAGCTCTGTTGGCGGAAAAACAGGTGTAAATAGCAAATTTGGTAAGAATCTTATAGGAAGTTTTTATCAGCCAAATTTAGTTTTAATCGATGTTAGCACTTTAAAAACTTTGCATGAGAGGCAATATTGGGCAGGATATGCTGAAGTTTTAAAATATGGACTTATTAGAGATAAAGAATTTTTTCAGTATCTGGATGATAATATTGAAGCAATAAAAAATCATGATTCGGATATATTAAAAAACATAATATCAAAAAGCTGCGCTGCCAAAGCAAAAATAGTTTCTGAGGATGAAAGAGAGTCGGGAGTAAGAGCCTTATTAAATTTGGGCCATACTTTTGGGCATGCATTAGAGGCTGAAACAGGTTTTGGTGATGAGCTTGTGCATGGTGAAGCCGTAGCTATAGGAATGATTCTGGCATTTTTAATGTCTGTAAAATTGGGGATATGCTCTCAAGGCGAACTTGATTTGGTTGTTGAGCATTATAAAAAAACTCCGCTTTTAAAGTCTATGCTGGATGTAAGATCTGATTGGGATGAAAAAATTCTATTGGATAATATGTATCAGGACAAAAAAGTTTCTGGCGGTAAATTAGTTTTTATTTTAGTAAACTCAATAGGTGATGCTCTTATAAAAAAAGATGTTGAACCTAAGGTTGTTTTAGATACACTCAAATCTGCAATATCATCTTAAGATAGATTATGGACTCAGAAATATTAATTCCTTTAATATCAATATTCTTTTTACTGCTTACATCAGCATTCTTCTCAGGCTCTGAAACGGGACTTACGGCTGTTTCAAAGGGTAGAATATTCAGATTAATGTCAAAAGGTAATAAGCGTGCAAAAATGGTTGCAGGTTTACGTGAAGATAAGGATGTTTTGATTAGCACTATATTGCTTGGAAATAACGCAGTTAATATTTTTGCCTCTGCGCTTGCAACAAGTCTTGCCATGACTTTATACGGCGATAAGGGGATATTTATAGCAACAATTTTGATGACCTTTGTTGTTTTGGTTTTTGCAGAAGTAATTCCTAAAACATATGCATTTTATCACGCTGAAAAGACATCTTTATTTGTGGCGCCAATATTAAGAATGCTGGTGATTTTATTTTCTCCTATCACAAAAATTATAAAATATTCTACAGATTTGGTATTGGCTTTTTCCAATGTAAATAAGAAATCTGAAGGAGGAGCATTTACTGAAGAGATACGCGGAGAGATTGAGCTTCAGCATCATGAAGGGAAAATTGTCAAGAGCTACCGTGATATGTTGGGTAGTATCTTGGATTTATCGGAAACAGAAGTGTCTGATGTTATGATCCACAGAAAAAATGTAAATATGATAAATATAGATAATCCTGTCTCGCAAGTTATTGCAGAAGCTTTAGATGGTGTGCATACCAGGATTCCTTTATGGTCAGAAAATACTGATAATGTAGTTGGAATATTGCACATAAAAACCCTTATCAATGAGTTAAGAAATTATAAAGGTGATATAAATAATTTCGATTTAAGCTCCGTTATGTCGGAGCCATGGTTTGTTCCTGAAACTAATTTCCTTGATAATCAGCTATCGCAATTTAAGAAGAAGCATAGCCATCTTGCTTTGGTAGTTGATGAATATGGGGAATTTGTAGGAATTATTACTTTAGAGGATATATTAGAAGAAATTGTTGGCCAGATAAGAGATGAGCATGATCAGGAAATTGAAGGCATAAAAAAGTTGGCAAATGGCGATGTGGAAATAAATGGCGAGACTTCGATAAGGGATATTAATAGGGAGCTTGACTGGAGCTTACCAGATGATGATGCAAATACGATTGCGGGATTAGTGATTCACTATGCTGAAACCATACCAAATGTGGGGCAATCTTTTGAGTTTTGCTCTATAAAGGCCACGATATTGAAGAAAAAACGTCATCAGATAACAAAAATATTAGTATCAAAGAACTCAAATACTCAAACACCTCTTGATTTGTAACATATTGTGTTGTATAAGCCTCCTCCTCACTTGCGTGGTGATAAGGATATTATAGAAATAGATGGAGCATATTATGCAGCAAGGCATACACCCGGATTATCATAAAATTACTGTTGAAATGACAGACGGAACTACTTTTGAAACTCGTTCTACATATGGTAAGGAAGGCGATGTTCTTAAGCTTGACATTGACCATAAAACTCACCCTGCATGGACGGGTGCAACTGGCGTGTTGTTGAACAAGAAAGCTGGTCGCGTTGCTAAATTTAACGATAAATTTGCTGGTCTTAACTTTGCTTCAAAAGGCAAAAAACAAGACGATAAAGATAGTTAGTAGATTTGATATTTATTTTTTAAAAGGGAGTTCATTTTATGTGTTCTCCCTTTTTTGTATGTAAAAGACTAATTGCTTTGTCGTTCACATATAAAGAAATTGGCAGTTCTGCCTTCTTTTAGGGCTTTTTGTTGATAGCGAGTTTCTATCCAATCTTCAGGCGGTTTTTTAGGGTTGTTTTTTGACCAATCTTGCCATAAAAACCAGATCTGTGAAGATATTTCTTCTTCTATCCATTGAGTATATTCCACATGGTCTGTGGCTATTTCTAAACTTCCTCCTGCCGCTATTACGCGCGATAGAGACTTAAAAAGTTCATTATTTATTATGCGCTTTTTATGGTGCTTGAATTTTGGCCACGGATCAGGAAATAATATGAAAACTCTGTTTAAGCTATTTTCAGGAAGCTTCTCTATTAATAATCTGGCATCGCCGTGAAATAATTTTATATTATCTGGATTCTCGGATTTAATTTGCTTAAGGCAGCTTGCAACTCCATTGGTAAATGGTTCGCAACCAATAAAGCCGGTGTCGGGATTTGTTTTTGCAATACCAACTAAATGCTCTCCACCACCGAAACCTATTTCCATGCAATAATCTTTAAACTTATTATTGTTGAAAATATTTTCAATATTTGATGCTTTTTCTATGTCGATAGAAAATTCTGGTAATAAATTATCGATTAAATCCTGTTTTTCTGCAGTAAGTTTTCTGCCCTGTATGCGACCGAAGGATCGCAGTTGGCGATCCCCCATTATCGGTCTTGGATTTCTTGAGTTGGACAATTTTGATAAGCCTATAATAGAGTTTTTAGCTCATCGGCCAGATCTAGCCTTTCCCACGGGAAAGTGCCATCTTCACCTGGAGTTCTTCCAAAGTGGCCATAGCTGGCAGAAGATTGATAAATAGGATTGTTCAGATCTAAGTGCTTGCGGATTCCTTTTGGAGAAAGATCAACAAGGTCTAGCAATTTCGTTGTTAACTTTATATCATCGACTCTATCAGCACCTTTTGTATCAATATAAAAAGATATAGGACGACTAACACCAATAGCATAAGCTAATTGAATCATGCATTTGTCAGCTATTCCGGCAGCAACTACATTTTTAGCAAGATAACGGGCAATATAGGCCGCAGATCTATCTACCTTTGTTGGATCTTTACCAGAAAAAGCACCGCCTCCATGTGGAGCTGCACCGCCATATGTATCAACAATTATTTTTCTTCCAGTTAATCCAGCATCGCCATCAGGGCCGCCAATAACAAACTTTCCGGTAGGATTAGTTAAAAATAATGCTTCATCGCACATCCAGCCTTCTGGTAGTGCGGCAATAACATGTGGACGAATAATTTCTCTTACCTGCTCTTGTGAAGCATCTTCTGCATGTTGAGAAGATACAAGAACAGAATGAGCGCCGACAGGAACGCCGTCTTTATATTTTAATGTTACTTGTGCTTTTGCATCAGGGCCAAGTAATTTTTCTCCGGCATGACGACAGTCTGCAAGATTTTTTAATATAGTATGAGAGTAATGTATTGCAGCAGGCATTAAAACATCTGTTTCATTACAGGCAAATCCAAACATTATTCCCTGATCGCCAGCGCCTTCTTCCTTGTTTTCTGCTGAATCTACACCTTGTGCTATATCAGCAGATTGCTCATGAACTAAAACTTCAATATTGGCAGTATTCCAATGAAATCCATCTTGCTCATAACCAATGTCTTTAATTACTTTGCGGGCAATTTCTTCCATTTTGGCATGATTGATAGATTCAGGACCACGAACTTCTCCAGCTAAAACAACTCTGTTAGTTGTAACAAGGGTTTCAACGGCAACACGAGACTCAGGATCTTCTCTTAGGAATGCATCTAAAATTGCATCGGAAATCTGGTCGCATATTTTATCTGGATGTCCTTCTGAAACGGACTCACTAGTGAAAATATAATCTCTTTTTTTTGTAGACACGGCACCACCTTTTTCATCTTGACCATAGAAAA